>JBAMLU010000085.1:12012-18297 GCA_039793385.1 bacterium | reverse complement strand
CCCTTTGAAAGAATAGTTTTGCCGAGTTCAAAGAGAATATCAATTCTATTTGGAGCGAGTTCAAAAGCCTTATTTAGGTTATAAAGCTCACTCTCTTTTGATGCCTCACCGAGCCCTAAAGGTCTACGCCAGAGGTATGGTTTTTTAGAGACATATCGATGCCATAAGCCAAGAAGAAAGTAGAGGTCGGGCTGTTTGTTATCGAGTTTTGAAGCAATATCAAGTTCCTCTTTAATCCTCAAAGCGAGCGTGTATGAATCCCAGTTATCCTTTGCGAGCCCGGAGAAAAGAAGTGAGCGTGCAAGTTCGATATGGGCTAATGGATTTTTATTGTCGAGTTCGATTGCACGAGCGAGAATGTTAGATGCCTCATTGAAATGGTATGTTTTTGTTTCACCTGTGGAGTTTAGTGCCATCCTGTTGTGTGCCCATCCAATCTTATATGCCGCCTCAGCATCCTTAGGATCGAGTACAAGCGCTTCATTATACGCCTTCATTGCGCTTTCATAGTCGCCCTTTTGAGCATATTTGTCACCCATTTTTATCATATCTTTCGCACCAGAACCATGAACAACATTGAGAATTGAAAGGATAATAAGCCCTATTAGTATTTCTTTTTTCATTTTTCCTCCCTTAAATCTTGTATCCGCCTTCACCCAATAACCCGAGCATTCCGCCAGTATGGATGAATACAAAATTATTTCCATATGGCATATCATTTATGAAGCCGTTCATTGCTCTTGCTGTGTAAACTGGGTCGAGTATTATCCCGTAATCATCAGCAAATCGTTTGATAAGTTTTTGCTCCGCCGGTGAGCATTCACCATATTTATACCCATATGAAGCGTCAATTATCTTTATATCTTCGTCGGTCAAGTTCAATTTACAATAGTAACTTTCTTCAAACCTTGCAATAATCTTAGCAATTTCTTCCTTATAGTATGACGGATTTCTCCAGACAGAATATCCGTATATTGGTATATCATATTCAAAAAGTGCTTTTCCGATTAGTAGTCCGGCATATGTTCCACCAGAACCGACAGCTGTAATAATTCCGTCAAGCTTGATATTTATTCGCTTGCAATCCTCAACAATTTCCCGAAAAGCCTCAATATAGCCTATTATTCCTATTTCATTTGACCCGCCCTCAGGAATGATATAAACATTATCATTGAGTTGTTTTTTCCATTCGAGCATAATTTCGTTGCGCTTCTCATATCCTTCATCATCGCAGAATCTTATCTCTGCGCCGACAAGCCTCATTAGAAATATATTTGCGTTATTGTGGTCTTTTTCGGGTTCGTTGTATTTTTTAAGCAGAAGATATGGTTTCAGTCCTGCTATTCTTGCTGCGATTGCGGTTGCTCTTGCATGGTTGCTCGTTGTTGCACCGCAGGTCATCACAGATGATGCTTTCTTTATCTTAGCATCGGCAAGAATGTACTCAAGTTTTCTAACTTTATTTCCAGTTAGTGGCGCACCTGTTAAATCATCCCTCTTGATAAAAATATTTCTATTTATCTTTTTTGAGAGTTCAAAGGCGAATTCTAAGGGTGTTGGGATATTCGCAAGGCTTATTTTGGGGCGGTCAAAAACCGACCGTAAAACTGGTTCCAACTGTTCCACTTGCTCCGCCTCCTAAGCTCCATCCTCCGTCATTGGGGTGGTTTATTATGTCCGGAACGCGATATGTTACTGTGAAATCAAGCCCCGTGCCAGTAGTCGGTTTCCAGTGGATACCGAATTTAAACTGTGCACCGAGTGTTGATTGGTTTTCATTGCCGACAAGTTTGTAATAATATCCAATCCCTCCGCCTATGAATGGGTCGAAAAGTTTGATTCCCAAAGGGTGAGAAATTATATCAATTGTTATCGGAATAAGCGTAACATCTTTGCCACCCTCTTTATACTGTGTCCAGTCAATATTACATGCACCCTCAAAATAGTCATTGAACCTCACCCCCAAGCTAACACCAATCATAATTGTAGGACCAGCGTCACCCGGCGGATCATATACCGAAAAATTCCCGCCAACACTAACCTTACCCGCAAAGATAACCGTTGGTAAAAACACAATTAGCATAACTAACCTTTTCATCTCGCTCCTTTCGTTTTATTTAATTTACAAATTATCAGCCCTCAAGCAAGATTTAATTTAACATAAAAAAATAAAAAATTTTTATTGACTATGACTTTTTTTTTCATATGATAAAATTGGAGGAACATATGGACAAAGAAAAGGTTTTGTTATTAATGTTAATGTTTTCTTTACCATTAATTGTTAATGGGCAAGAGATTTGCCGCATCTATATATGGGATAATGCTGGTGATTTTGCATCATTTCTGAGCCCTGACCCGTGGGATACTCGAACTGTGCGGTCTGCGGATATGATCCGTGAGGCTATTGCTGGTATTTACAGGTTCGGTTTACCTTTATATGATTCACTTGAAATTACAGGACCAACTACCGAACCCCCACCACTGGATGGTATAATTGCTGTTGAGCCCAATATGATTTTCATTACTTTTGGCTGGCGTGGTTCGGGAGGAACTCCATTATCGTCATCAATTATAGATAAACTTGTTGCTTATATTGATTCTTCATATGCTGATAATGTTCATTCGCTTTACATAGAGGGGAATGATATTGGCTGGGAATATGGTGATACATCAGCAACGCATTTTAGTTATTCTGGGTTGTTCCAGAGGTTAGGCGGATTGCTTCGAAGCGATGAAGTAATTCCGTCATCTATTTTGAGGGGTACTGCTGGTTCGCTTGCGTCCGGGTTGACATTATGGTATAACACAGCAGCTGCAGGACCCACAACATCAATGGATGATATCATTATTGGTCCGGCCGGTTCTCCTTTTGCTGCGCAGGCATATTATGTTTTTGATGCTGGAAAGAGCCCTGCGAGAGGGATGCAACGCCATTCATATCCAGGTTCTAAGCGAGGTCCTGTTTATGGGGCAATGGTCGCATTTACTTTTTCGTTTGGCAACATTAGAAACGATACAATAATAGACTATAGAACTATACTTATACATCGAATTATAGATTTTCTTAAGCCGCCTGTATGCAATATATTTGCACCCACAGTTGGTGAAACCCTTCGAGGCGGAAATATCTACGGCATTGTTTATAAAGCGTACGACAATTGTGGATTGCGCCCTGACAGCAAGATTCGATTTTCAAGTGATGGCGGGCTTTTCTGGCATAATATTTTGACCATTACAGAAGTTACTTATGATACAAGAATTTTCTACTGGAGTGTCCCCGAGATTGAGACTGATGCTGGCTATCTAATGATAGAGTGCTGGGATAGCACCGATAACTACGCCTCAAAAATTGTCGGACCATTCAGAATAATAATAGGAAGCGCCGTAGAGGAAAAGGAAAAACCTAAACAATACAAACTTGCTAAGATCTATCCGAACCCGTTTAATTCGAAGGCAACGGTTGAGATTAATATTGAAAAGCGGGATGTATATAGGCTTAATGTAGTTAGCATTAGCGGGGAATTCGTGAGGAACCTGTTCGACGGTGTTCTCGATGAGGGTAAATTGAGGTTTACAATTTCGTCAGCGGATATGAAAAGCGGGTTTTATTATCTTGTGTGCAGTTCGCCGGGAAAAAGATTTGCGGTACCATTTGTGGTTGTTAGATGATTGGGCGAAATTACCCATACTGGGGAATATTCCTCAATAATAATTTCCATTGAAAATTATTCTTTTTCTTCTTCCCGTGGGTAATAATGAGCTAAAACTATTTAAGTTATTATTTATAACTTATTGAATAGCAATATATTATGCGTTGGCATATAAATTGCATTTAGGTATTATGGAAAAGGAGAAACTATGGGACGGGCGATGTTACCAAGGGCGCTTAAGAAATGTGAGAGGGAGGGTTGTGAGAATGTATTTGTGGTGAAACTCGGGAGCAAGTATGGGAAGCGTTTTTGTTCGTCGAGGTGTGCGGCTCTTGCGAACGCGAATAAGCCGAGAAAGAGGCGCAAGAAATCGTCGCGTGTGAAGCCTGTAATTGTGACCTACAAAAACGAATCCTTCACACTAAAGGACCTCCAGGATTTGCCGGTGAATTTTGCAAGCGGTTCGGGCGGAAAGTTTGCCGAGGTTTGCAATGCTATTCTTTCCGGAAAATACTGCTTCGTTGGATTTTAGTGTAGCAAAAATGTGACACCCCCTCTTGCTCATTTTTATGAAAATTATATATTTATGTTCGGTAGTTTAATTTTAATTGACAAAGTGTTTTAAAGTAATATTTTATTAGTCAAAAATGGGTATAGATATAGGGAAAAGATATAATGCTTTTGCTGTAGAGGAAGGCTTATACGAGAATTGGCTCAATAAGGGGTATTTTTCACCGGAGAATCTTAGGGGTGAAAAAGGGTTTACGATAGTCATTCCACCGCCAAATGTTACCGATATTCTTCATCTTGGGCACGCATTGAACAACATCATTCAGGACCTTCTTATAAGGTTCAAGAGGATGAATGGTTACAGGACACTTTGGGTACCGGGAACCGACCATGCAGGTATAGCAACCCAACATATGGTAGAGCTTGAGCTTGCACGAGAAAACCTCACACGAGAGGCTTTGGGTAGGGAAAAATTCCTCGAACGGCTCTGGCAATATAAGGAAGAAAAGGGAAGCATAATACTCGAGCAGCTTAAGGAGATCGGGTGCAGTTGCGACTGGACGAGGACGAGATTTACAATGGACCCGCAACTATCTCGGGCTGTTCGTGAGGCTTTTTGCAGATTGTATGAGGAAGGACTTATTTATCGTGGTAAATACATTATTAATTGGTGTCCGCATTGCAGAACCGCTCTTGCTAATGACGAGGTTGAGCATGAAGAAATAAATGGTAATCTATGGTATATATTCTACCCGTTTTTAGATAGTCAGGGTGGGGTTACTGTTTGTACTACCCGTCCTGAGACTATGCTCGGTGATACTGCAGTTGCTGTTCACCCAGATGACGAAAGATACAAACCTTATATTGGTAAAATTCTTCGCCTCCCTCTTACAAATAGAAATATACCAATTATTGCGGATAAGGTTGTTGATAGGTCGTTTGGAACCGGTGCTGTTAAGGTTACTCCTGCTCACGACCCTGTGGACTTTGAAATCGCAAAGAGGCACAATCTTGAGGCAATTTTCGTTATTGGTGAGGATGGAAGGATGACCAAAAATGCGGGACGAGATTTCGCGGGGCTCGACAGGTTTGAGGCTCGGCGTAAGGTTGTCGAGGCCCTTAAAGAACAAGGATTCATTTTAAAAATTGAACCATATTCTTATGCTATTGGACATTGTTACCGATGCCACTCTATTGTTGAACCTTATCTTTCTGAGCAATGGTTCGTGAAAATGAAGCCACTTGCTACACCAGCAATTGCTGTTGTCGAAATGGAACTTATTAAATTCTATCCTGAACGATGGAAGGGTGTTTATCTCAACTGGATGGAGAATATTCAGGATTGGTGTATATCGAGGCAGATATGGTGGGGACATCAAATACCGGTATGGTGGTGCAACGATTGTGGGAAAGAAACGGTCTCAAAAGAAACACCGAGCGTATGCATCCATTGCGGAAGCGAAAGGATATATCAGGATGATGATGTTCTTGATACTTGGTTCTCAAGCTGGCTATGGCCATTTTCTACCCTCGGTTGGCCTGATATAACGAATGACCTGAAAAGATACTATCCCACTGATGTTCTTGTCACCGGTTCAGAAATAATATTCTTCTGGGTAGCAAGAATGATAATGGCGGGTCTTCACTTTATGGGTGAGATACCTTTTTCAAAGGTTCTTATTCATGGCACCGTAAGGGATGAACTTGGACGAAAGATGAGCAAATCACTTGGCAACGGCATAGATCCGCTTCTTGTTATAAAAGAATATGGTCGAGACCCTCTAAGGTTCACGCTTATCTCTCAAGCTGGCGCAGGACAGGACTTGTTTATCTCGCTGAAAACATTCGAACAGGGTAGAAATTTTATAAATAAATTATGGAACGCTACACGATTTATCCTTCTAAATATAGACGAAAAACACGAATATTCACAGCTTCTATCGCCAGTATATGAGGATATTTTAGACAGATTCATACTTTCAAAGCTCGAGCGAACAAAACTTGAAATTATATCAGCAATAGAAAACTTCAGATTGAACGACTATATTACCATAATTTATCGCTTCTTCTGGCACGATTTTTGTGATTGGTATATTGAAGGTGTGAAAGAAAGGCTAAAGGAACC
>JBAMLU010000085.1:0-12002 GCA_039793385.1 bacterium | reverse complement strand
AGGAACCTCAAAACAAGGATCTCCGCAAACTCCTTCTTTACATAATTGTTGAGGTTGTTAAATTATTGCATCCTGTTATACCATATGTGACCGAATACCTATGGAGAACGCTTCGCGAAAATTTTGTTGCAGGGCTTGAAGATGAGTCTATAATTATAGCAAATTGGAGCATCCCGAACGAAAAACTGATTGATCTTGAGGCTGAAAAGGCGATTGAGTTTATGCAGGAAATAGTTGTTGCGGTAAGGGCTATAAAACATTTATATAATATACAGCAAAAAACGAGCATACCTCTTTATTTGTATACAGAAGAGGATGAGAAAGGAAAATTGATAGATTTAATGACTGGATATATAAAATATTTTTCGGATGTTTGCGAGGTTTGGGTGAGCGAGAAGCCGTTTGAAAATCCAGAGGAGGTAGTAAATGGTGTTGAGATATATGTACCTGTTGAAGGATTTGTAGATGTTGACGTAACATTGAAGAGATTTGAGCGGGAGATTGAGGAACTTGATAGAATTACATCGGCGCTTCGAAAAAGGCTGGAAAGCAAGGAATTTATTGTTAAGGCGCCGAGGAATGTTTTTGAGAAAGAGAAGAGAAAGCTCGAGGAGTTAGAGGTAAAAAGGGAAAAGTTAATGAAGACGAGAGAAGGGCTTAAAAAGAGAAAAAAGGAGGCAAAGCGATGAGGAAAGCAGTGGTGGCAAGCGTGCTTATGAGCGTAGTTTTTGCTCTTCTTATTATGGCGGGTTGCGCCAAAAAAGAAAAGGTAGTCGCAAAAGTGGGAAGATTAAATGTTACAGTTAAAGAGCTCGACCAGGTATTCCCGAAAAGACCTTACGCCAGCTTCGATGAGGAACTTCAAAAAAAGCGCGAACGCCTCGATATGCTTATCGAGGAGAAGATTTATCTCAACGACGCTTACGAGAAGAACCTTGATAAGGACACAACGATTATTCAGGCTGTGGAGAGGGATAAACGGGGATTTTTGATGAATGTGCTTTATGATAAGGTTGTGGCTTCAGTCGTGAAGATAACGGACGAGGAAATTAAAAACTATTACGAAAGTTTGAAGGAAGAGGTTTCTGCACGCCATATACTGGTAAATGACGAGAAACTCGCTGACAGCGTTTATAATCTGGTTATGCAGGACACAAGCGATGCAAATTTCGCAAAGATTGCCCAGATCTATTCAAATGACCCTGGGACAAAAGATAAAGGCGGTGACCTCGGATTTTTTAAGCGCGGACGGATGATTCAGGAATTCGAGAACGCAGCTTTCGCATTGAAGATTGGAGAGATATCAAAGCCGGTGAAAACTCCCTACGGATACCATATTATAAAGCTTACGGGAAGAAGAACTGTTGAGCAGCCACCATTTGAAACGATGAAGAATGACCTTGAAAGGGAATTGAAAATGCGCAAAGAACGCGAAAGAACATCAGCATTCCTCGACTCTATTAAGAATGCAGCTGGCTTGACACTTACAGATGGTTTCAAGAATATACAGGCAAAACTATCAGCCGAGAATCCTTTAACCCTTTCGGCTAATGAAGAATCGGTTGTTGTTGCGACCTATAAATACGGCAATCTCAAGGCAAATGACTTAAAGAGAATCTGGGACTACACACCATCTTATAAGAGAAGCGAGATAATAGCTAACCCAGAGAAGATAAAAGAGGCTCTTTTTAACGATATCCAGATGACATTGCTTGAGAAAGTAGCATCAGAAATTGGTATTGAGAAGACACCGGAGTATAAGGAGAGATATAAGCGAGCACTGGAGCAGGAGATGGTACGCGCTTACAAGGATAAGTTTGTATATGCAAACATTCAGGTGACAACGGATGAAATAAAGCAGTATTACGACACACATCAAGATGAGTTTAAAGTAGAGCCGCGAGTTCAGGTTAAGGAGATTCAGGTGGCAACAAAGGATGAGGCACTGAAACTGCTAAAGCAGGCTAAGAAGGGCAATTTTGAGGCGCTCGCCGATAAATATACCCTTCGCACATACACAAAGGGTCGCGGTGGAGATTTAGGTCTATTCCCTCGCGCAAGGTTCCCGGAGCTTTTTGATGCAGCGCAGAAGATGAAAGAAGGCGAAGTAGGTGGTCCTGTTGAAATGGGCGGAAGGTATTCGATAATTAAGGTTGTTAAAAAGGAACCGGAATCTATAAAAACTTTTGAGGAAGTTCAAAGGATGATTGAGAATAAAATTAGAATGGAAAAACGAAAAGCGGCTGAACAAGCATGGCTTGAGGATGCTAAAAAGAGGATTAAAATAAAGGTTTATGATGATGTTTTGAAGGAATCAATTGATGCAAGTAAGTACCAGAAACAAACGCCTGCTTCTACTCCTCCTACTGGTCCTCAGTCTTAATATTTATTGCTCAAAAGCAAAGCAGGAACCTTATCTCGCCAGAGTAGGCGAGCACAAACTCACGATTCGTGATATATACGGGGGGGAAGGTGAAAAACCTTCCCCCTCTGCACTCGAGGATTTCACATCAACCTGGATTAATGACGAACTCATTTACAATGACGCCATTTCTATGAAACTTGACCGTGAGCCTGATGTCAGGCGACAGATTGAGGAATCTACCCGCCAAATTCTTATAAATGCTTACATAGAAAGAATGATAGACGCAAGAATAAAGATTTCTGATAAGGAGATTGAGGATTATTATGCCTCACATCGCGATGAGTTCATAAGGACAAAGGACGAACTATTAGTAAAGCATATACTCGCTACAAACGAGGCAAGAGCGAACGAAGTAAAAGAAAAACTTAAGTCAGGCGCAGATTTCTCAACAGTAGCAAGGGAATATTCTGAAGATGGGTATGGATATACAGGAGGTGAGCTCGGATATTTGTCGTTTGATGACCTCCCGCCTGAGGTAAGGTCAGTTGCACAAAAGGCTACGCCCGGCGTATTTTATGGACCAATAAAATCAAATTATGGATATCATTTCATTCTTATCGAGGATTTTCGTGCTAAAGGCACCCCTAAAGAGCTTAAAGAGGTTCGCGAAGAGATAAATTCTATAATCTATACTGCAAAATACGATTCAGTTTATAAAACCGTTTTGGATTCGCTTAGGTCAGTCTATAATGTCGAGTTCAACAAGAACCTTATTGATAGTCTCGCAGGAAAAACTAAGTAAGGATGAGATTCCGTTTCTTAATATTATTTCCAGCTCTTTTATTTCTTACAATTGCGGCGGAGTTTGTTGAGAGGATAGTTGCTGTTGTTGATGATGAAGTAATTCTTTCCTCTGAGGTCGAGCTCCTAGTCGTTCAGCGTGGAATTCAGGATACAACTGATGAAGAACTTCTTAAAAAGTTATATAACGATTCGGTTGATGAACTCATATATGAAAAGCTTATCCTTGTTGCAGCAAAACGAGAATCAATCATCGTTTCAGAGGATGAGGTTAACAAATATTTTAAACAAAGATGGGACGAATTGATAAGCGGATTTTCATCTATGAAAGAACTCGAGGATTCACTTAAAAAGTCGGGCTATTCAGTGGATGCTTTTAAACGGAGATTGAGGGAAAATGTAAGAGAGGAGCTTTTGAAACAAAGGTTTATTGACAAAAAATTTCAAAAGGTTACGCTTTCGCAAAGCGAGGTTAAGGAGTTTTTTTATACTTATAGGGATTCATTGCCAAAGCTTCCGGAGGCGGTTTCGCTTGAGATTGTGCAATTGGAATTATCCGATACAATTTCACCTACAAAACAACTTGCCGATTCTGTTTATAACTTTCTCGAAAAAGGGATGAGTTTTGATTCTGTGAAGGCTTTGTTTTCGTCAGATAAGAGGATAAAGTTTGTTGAGCTTGAAGCCGTATGGGGTTTATTCAAGCCTGAGGTTGATTCGGTTATATTTGCAACCCCTATTGGCGGTTTATCAGGCGTTTTTGCCGATAAAGATGGAAACAGTTTCATTGTTCTTGTCAAAGACGGAGATGATAAAAGAAGAGATATTTCTGTGGTTCAGGTTCCATACGAAAAGAGCATTACGGAAGCCGCCTATGCTCGCTCTTATATTGATTCGGTTTATAACATTTTCCGACGAGGCGAAAAAGTTCCGCCATCTTTGGGAAGGTTTAAAATAAAGATGTACAATATAGATTCGATTTCTGTCTCAGCGCTAACCGATGCCGATAAAAGGCTTATTGAGGATCACAGTCCGGGAGATGTTATTCCACCAGCAGTTTATGAAAACGGCGTCAGAATTATTAAAATTGTTGAAAAATTTCCGCCAAGAACGCTTGAACTCGACCACGATTACGAAATTATAAAGCAGCTTGCTCAGGCTGAGAAAAGGAAGAAAGCGGTTATCGATTACCTCAATAAACTAAAAAGCAGTGTGTATATTGAGAAAAGGCAGATCGAGTGAACTCAGGGTTTTCGAGTAAGAGGGCAAAAGGAAGATTGGGTGAGCAAATCGCGGAAAGTTATCTTCTGAATAAAGGATATTCTTTGCTTGCTCGCTCCTATTTCACCCCTTACGGTGAACTCGACATAGTGATGAAAGATAATGAAACAATTGTATTTGTTGAGGTTAAATATGGGTGGAAAGGAAGGTTTGGTGCACCTCAAGAATGGATTTCAAAAAAGAAAAAAAGGTGTATGATTAGGGCTATAAAATCATATTTATATGAAAATTCCTTATCAGATAAGCCAATACGAATTGATTGTGTAGCTATTGAGCAATTGGAAAATCACAGGGTAAAATTGGTTCACATTCCTAACGCTTTTGAAGCGACGGAGGAACTGTGGGCTCCGGAAGAACATTGAGATTCTTTGTCGAATCTTCCTTAGCAGATTTCTCTTTTTCAAGTTCATTAGATATCTTTTCCCAGATTTTAGCCCACCTTTCAGGTTCTTTGTCGAGTTCTTTCATATAAGCTTCAAAATCCTTTTTTGTGAACCCGCTTTCCTCAAATATCTTTTTCTGTTCAGCAGCAAGTGCAGATGAATCTGCAAGGTTTTCCTCGGTAGCCTTTGCAAGTTTTATATACAGTGCAACGAACCTGTCATCATCCATTTTCTGCCGAGTTTTTTTCCCAAGTGCTTCAATGTTGCCAACTATAAGAAACAATACTATCATAAAAAGAACCCGCTTAACCATTTGCGTTCACCTCCAACTTTGCTATAATTAAGTTAACCAAAGATGTTAATATGTCAAGGAGATAAATGACAAGAGCAGTCTCAGTTGGGAAAATCATAATAGGTGGTGGGAATCCTATTGTTATCCAATCGATGACAAAGACCGATACAAAAGATATTCCTGCCACGATTTCACAGATCAACGAGCTTGAAAAGGCTGGGTGCGAACTTGTTCGTGTTGCTGTGCCCGACATTGAATCGGCAAAGGCAATAAAAGATATAAAAAGAAATATCTCGATCCCGCTTGTAGCGGACATACATTTTGACTATAAGCTCGCTATCGCTGCAATAGAATACGGCGCAGATAAGATAAGGATAAACCCCGGCAATATCGGTTCAGCTGAGAAAGTAAAAGAGGTTGTGAAAGCGGCAAAAGAAAGGAATATCCCTATAAGGGTTGGCGTGAATTCAGGTTCAATAAGGCGCGATATACTTGAAAGATTTGGTGGTTCTGTGGCACAAGCGATGGTTGAGTCCGCAAGAGAAGAGATTAGAATTCTTGAGGATATGGGGTTTTTCGATATAGTTGTTTCGCTTAAGGCAACTGACGTTAAGCGAACGATTGAGGCTAATAGGATTTTCGCACAGGAATTTGATTATCCGGTTCATCTTGGTATAACAGCATCCGGACTTCCAATTGTCGGCGCTATTCACTCTGCAATTGGCATTTATGCTCTTCTCAATGAGGGCATAGGGGATACAATTAGAGTTTCTCTTACGGGTGAGCCAGTTCTTGAGATCATAACTGCCAAAGAGATCCTTCGCGCTGCTGGCAAAAGGGACGAATTGATAAGGATTATCTCCTGCCCAACCTGTGGCAGAAGAGCAATCGATGTTATTAGAATAACGGAGGAAATTACTAAAAGGGTCGGGAACATAAAAGGAAAACTTACGGTTGCGATTATGGGGTGTGAGGTTAATGGTCCTGGGGAGGCTAAAGAGGCTGATATTGGCATTGCAGGAACAAGAAATGGAGCTGTATTATTTTCTAAGGGTAAGGCAATTGGCTTTGTTAAAGATAAGGAAATTCTTGAGATTCTTGAGCGTGAAATAAGGAATTTAATGGGACTTTAATTTTAGCATAATTGCGTCAGCGAGGAATTTTGCCCCCCAGTTAAGAAAGGTTAAAGGAAAGTAATTAGCATTTGCTGGAATTGAACCCGCAAGCCCACCGTTAATGCCATCATCATTAAATCCATACGGTTGATATGATTTAACAAATTCGAGTATCTCTCTTCCGTAGTCAAAAAATTTTTTCTCATTTGCAATCTGGCATATCCTGAAAAAAAGGGCAGCAAATTGAGCTGAACCGACGAGCCCCTTATATCTGTTTGCTGGTGACCAGTCGGGGTTATAATTTACCGCAAGATAACCGTATCTCTCGTATGAAAAAATAAGTGCCTGGCAGGCTGTGAGGGCTATTTTTATGTATTTTTCTTCACCAAGTAATACGCCTGATTCAAACATCCCTCTGTAAGTGTAGCACATAGAATGAGTAAGGGGCTTTCCAGAGCTATCGAAATCCATATTCGGGATCCAAAAATTACTGAAAACATCAGATGATATCCTTTCGAGATTTCTTAAGGCTGAGTTTTTATACCTCGCCTCATTTGTCACCTGATAAAGCCTAAGAAGCGCCCAAGATACTCGTGTATGATAGCTCTTTATCGGATTTCTTACAAGCGATGATGAATATCTTATCCATAGACCGCCTGGTTCCTGG
Organism: bacterium; assembly: GCA_039793385.1. Taxonomy (GTDB): domain Bacteria; phylum UBP14; class UBA6098; order JBAMLU01; family JBAMLU01; genus JBAMLU01. The sequence goes on along the minus strand of JBAMLU010000085.1, from coordinate 5,098 downwards.
TTGTTTACGATGAAATCCCCCGCCCGCATTGCTGCATCAATATATCTTTTATCTTTTGTCTTTTCGTAGCTTTTTACGAGCCCGAATATGATCATTCCGGTATTAAAAATCTCCGAACGAGATCCCATTTTTGTCCCCTCAGGAAACCCGTTATTTTCGTTTTGAATCTCGAGTTCCCATTCGGTGAGTTTTATTGCGAGTTCCCTTGCTTCAAAGTCAGCTGAAATATCGTAATAATCCCACAATGTCTCGATTATGTATCCTGTTGTTTCTGGGTAGCTTTCTCCCCATCCTCGCCGAAGCGAATATCCATATGGAACGCCTTTTTGACCACATCTTTTTGCTCCGTTTTTTATCCACTCTATAGCAAGGGATAACGAGAGCTCATCGCTCTTTGGATATGGCTTATCCCTAAATGTATCTATTATATATCTTATTGCAGACCTATTTTTTAAAAGAGGAATGTTTTTTAGAGGCGAACTCATATCCTGTTCACTTTGCCAATTGCTCTGTCGAGTTTTTCAAAAGCGGTCTCTATTTCTGTTTTCGATATATTTAAAGGAGGAGAAAGCCTTATCACATTGCCATATAGTCCACCTTTACCAATAAGGAGTCCCTCTTTTTTAGTTTCCTCGAATATTTCTAAAACGGCGTTAGGATTTGGTGTTTTCGATTTCTTGTCCGTGACTATCTCAAGCGCAAGCATAAGCCCCATCCCGCGAACATCACCAACTATTTCATATTTATCTTTCAGTTCAAGAAGTTTATCAAAGAAATATTCGCCCAAAAGAGCGGAATTCTGCAATAGGTTTTCTTCCTCGATATAATCAATAACAGCCTTAGCAGCTGTGCAGGAAACTGGATTACCACCGAAAGTCGAGATATGGAACCCTTTTAAGCTTTCAGCTATATTGTCGGTTGTTATTGTCCAGCCTATAGGGATTCCGTTTGCCATACCTTTGGCTGAGGTCATAATATCCGGGACAACATCAAAATGTTCAATCCCGAACCATTTCCTGCCTGTTCTCCCCCAGCCAGTTTGAACCTCATCTGCTATAAAAAGTCCGCCGTATTTATGCACGATTTCTACTGCGAGCGTAAAATATTCCTTTGGAGGCACAATGAACCCGCCAACACCAAGAACGGGCTCGGCGATGAAGCATGCGATTCTGCCTGATGTTTCAGTACGGATGAGCTCCTCGATATCTCTTGCACAGGCAAGTTCACATGATGGATATGTCAAGTGGAATGCGCATCTGTAACAATATGGTGCCATTGCGTGTTTTATGCCGGGGATAAGCGAACGCTGGATCCGCCAAACTGATTGTGCGGTTAAGTTCATAGCAAGAACTGAGCGACCACTATAGCAATGGCGAAGAGCAATTATTTCCTGTGAACCTGTGTAATGTTGTGCAGTTAGTATTGCCGTTTCGTCCGCTTCGGTGCCGCTATTTGTGAAAAAGCTCCGCTTGAGTTCGCCAGGTGTGATGGTTGCAAGTTTCTCTGCAAGAACTGCTGCTGGCTCTGTAGGATATAGGGTTGATGTGTGTTGAAGTTTCTTCAGTTGCTCTATAACCTTTGATGTTACCTTTTCGTTGCAATGCCCAACCGAAACGGTAAGTATACCGCCAAAAAAATCGAGGTACTCTTTACCATAAGCATCGTAAACATAGGCTCCTTTTCCAGAGCCTATTGGTAAAGGTTCTTTGTAATAAGTTATAACGGATTGATAAAGGTATTCCTTGTATTTTCGCGTTATCTCCTCGTTTGTCATTCTGCGCTCCTTTGAATGTTTTTATCTTCCCCATTCCTTCAGATTAAACCTCTTACGCGGTATGAACCTTCCATGAGCATAGTCGCCCACAAATTTATAATCCTTTGCTACTACCTTTCCACGGGAGATTGTATATACTGGTGCCCCTTGAATATTTAGCCCCTCAAACGCTGAATAGTCAACCTTCATATGGTGAGTCTTTGCTGATATAACCCCGTTTTTATTCGGGTCGAATATGACTATATCGGCATCTGAACCTATGGCGATTGTCCCCTTTTGAGGATACAATCCAAATATCTTTGCGGGATTTGTCGCAACAACCTCAACGAACTTGTTTCTCGATATTCTACCCTTCATTACTCCCTCGGAATAAAGTATTTTCACCCTTTCTTCTATAGCTGGAATCCCGTTTGGGATTTTTGTGAAAACATCACGCCCAAGCTCCTTCTGCCCGACAAAATTAAATGAGCAATGGTCGGTTCCCACAGTATCGATGAAGCCATCACGGATACCTGCCCATAATTTATCGTTGCTCTTCTTGTCCCGCAAAGGTGGGGACATAACCCACTTTGACGCTTCCCAGCCACCTCTGCGGTATAGCTCGTTGGTTAGAACGAGATATTGAGGGCAGGTCTCGCAGAAAACGAATTTTTCTTTTCTCTTCGCTTTTTGAATCTCTCTTAGTGTAAGCCTCGAGCTCGTGTGGACGAAATATATAGGAACACCAACATAATCAGCAAGTATTATTGCCCTGTGTGCAGATTCAGCCTCAGCTATATCCGGATGAGCAACATCGTGCCATTCCGGTCCTTTTTTACCCTCCTCAAGAAGATATTTTGTTGTGAATACAAGTATATCACCGTTTTCGGCGTGAACAGACATAAGTGCACCGTAAATTTTCGCGAGCCTGAAAATCTCGAGCAGCTGGTAGTCATCAACATAAAGTGAGGGCTTATACGCCATAAAACACTTGAAACTCGTTATGCCCCTTTCTATGATTTCGGGAATCTCGTTAGCAACCCTATCGTTATATTCTACTAATGCCATATGGAAAGAGTAGTCAATGGCGGTTTTACCTTGAGCCTTTTTCATCCATATTTCAAGGGCGTCGTGAAGGCTTTTGCCCTTTTCTGGAATCACGAAATCGATGATTGTTGTTGTTCCTCCGCAGGCGGCAGCACGAGAACCGCTCTCGAAATCGTCAATTGTTACGGTTCCCATAAATGGCATATCCAGGTGGGTGTGAGCATCAATCCCCCCGGGATATATCTCAAGCCCTGTAGCATCAATGATTTCGTCGCCCGGATTCGGTTCAATATGCGTGGCAATCCGGGTTATCTTCTCGTTTTCAATCGATATATCAGCCTTAAAAGAATCGCTTGCCGTAAATATTGTTCCATTCTTGATTATGAGGGACATATTGCCTCCTTTGAGTTTGCCATTTTGGGTTCGGGTTTATGGTAGAAGTTTCACCATATCATCATATGTTTCTGGTCGCCTATCCCTGTAAAATTGCCAGAGATTTCTAACCTCATCTATCATATCTAAGTTAAGGTCGGCAATAATAAGTTCATCTTTATCTTCGCTCGCTTCTTTAATAATCTGCCCCCTTGGGTTGACAAAGTAGCTTTGTCCATAAAATTTCCCTATATTCCATGGTCTTTCTATCCCGACTCGGTTTATGCATCCCATAAAATACCCATTAGCAACAGCATGAGCCGGTTGCTCGAGCTTCCATAGATACTGTGAAAGTCCTGCAACTGTTGCTGATGGATTAAAAACTATCTCGGCACCATGAAGACCGAGGATTCTTGCACCCTCAGGGAAATGTCGGTCATAGCATATGTAAACACCAACCTTCGCATATTTTGTTTGGAAAACAGGATAATTAAGATTGCCAGGTTTAAAGAAGAATTTCTCCCAGAAACCGGCGAGCTGAGGTATATGAATCTTCCTGTATTTTCCAATGTATTTACCATCAGCATCAATAACTGCTGCGGTGTTATAATAAACTCCGCGCATTGCTCGCTCGTATATCGGGGCGATTATGACCATATCGTATTTTTTTGAATATTCCGAAAGAAGGTTTGTTGTTGGTCCGGGGATTTCCTCTGCTGTGGCATACCATTTAGGGTCTTGAGACGGGCAGAAATACGGGGTTGAGAATATCTCCTGCAAGCAAAGGATTTGTACACCACTTTTGCCAGCATCATCAATAAATCCAAGGTGCTTTTCAATCATCGCTTCCTTTATTTTAAGCACATCGTTTTCCTCATCTGCTTGAACCGCCACACTACATTGAATAAGCCCGCACCTGACGATTTGAGACATAGTTCCTCCTTTTTTATCTAATCACACACCCTTGTATTTTTCTATGAGTTTGTTCTTATTTGACGCAAGTTTTTCAACCGCTCGTTTCACTTCCTTAAGGTTTATAACCCTCGCTAACTCGAGCAGAAAATCCCTTTGTTTTTCTTTTATTCTTATTGCTAATAGTGTGCTATCGCCCATAGTTTCTTCAAACGCATAATCATTTTCTTCAACCGGTTCACAGGGTTCCATTACCATTTCGGTAACATTTTCGCGAAGAATGGTCTCAAGTTTTGCAATGCTTTTCTCCGATTCCTCGATGAATTCTTTTAATTTTTCCCTATCGGCAGAAGGTAATTTGTTTAAGATATTTAGTCCCTTTTTTTCGTTTTCAATCGCAAAATTCAAAAGAGAACTGAATGTGGAAAGCCCCATTTTGCCCCCCGTTATTGTCGTTTTTCTTTTTCAAATCAACCATCAATTTAAAGATTATGTTGTTAATGTCAATCGAAAAAAATAATTTGAAATTGTTTAGAATTTAAAATATATTATAAAAAAAGGAGAGGTTTTATGAGAAGGTACTTCAGGTTAATAGTGTTATTAGCCTTAATTGGTGGGATTCCGAAATTTATAAACTATCAAGGGAAATTGCTTGATAGTTCCGGTGTTGGAGTAAATGGGGTTATGGAGATGACTTTCAGGTTGTATAATAGCGACACAGGCGGGACAATTTTGTGGGAGGAGGGTCGTAATATTAATGTTGTGAACGGTCTTTTCTCGGTTGTGCTTGGAGAGATAACCGGGTTTGATACGCTCGATTTTAATACACCATATTGGCTTGAGATATCTGTTAACGGGGAGGTATTATCGCCTCGAGAGAAGTTTACCGCTGTGCCTTATGCGTTTCGTGCTGATATCGCTAATAATATTTCGAAGTTAACTATGGACTCAACTTTTTATTATGGTGGTATTACGCTCACTTACACCTGTGGTGAGGGGATTTCTTTTGGGGAT
>JBAMLU010000084.1:17964-19704 GCA_039793385.1 bacterium | reverse complement strand
AGAAAATCCTTACCATCATGAGGGTAATTTTCCCATGCATTTTCACCATCAAGAATAACACTAACAAGATGAGGAATTGTGTCGTCTTTATATCTAGTGTATATATTGTAAAGGGACGAGAGAAAATCATATACCGCATCCTTATAATGCATCTTCGAATACCTGAAACCTATAGCATCTGAAAGCTCGGTATCCCTGAATATAATAGCGACACTTTTTCCATCATAACTTGCGAAATATGGTTTATATTTCTCATCCTGTGAAACAAATTCCTTCCCTAATGTTCTTGCAAGGACCTTTTCATCTGTTGCTATCCATCTTATGCCGGCATCAGCAAATAGTGGAATAATATCTTTAGCAACTGATCCCTCAGCAGGCCACATACCATAAGGTTTTTTCCCGAAAAGGGAGAAATATTTTTCAACGGCAAGATTTATATGGCCTTTAGCATCCTCAGGAAACTGGAAGTGCTTTGATGGAAGAGGCTCTGAGGTCATGTAATTATCATAGATGAGCGGCAGGATCGGGTGAAAAAATGGTGTCGTTGTAAGTTCGATCCTCCCGGCTTGAAGAAGTTCCTTGTGTATGGGAATTATGGATTTTAGTATCTCGAACTGGGTATCGACTATCTCCTTCTTGTCAGATTCAGAAAATCCGCTTCCTTTATCGATGAATTTCTTGACGCTCACTTTTTTCCCTGTCGGAAGTAATACTTCACCCTCTTTAAAGTCGGGGTCGAACCATGCAAGATTGAACCAGCATTGAAGGTCTCTGTAATCTTCAGTTGTGAATTTCTCTTTAGAACGAGCAAGGTCTATGTTATTACCTGACCAAACCCGCTTTAGTCTTAATTCTTTGTATCGTGGATATATATCTATCATATTGCCCCAGTTCGCAGAGAAAAAGGAGAGTATAAGAAATTCCTTTTCGTCATCGGTAAGCGATGAGGCATCTTTTAGTGTTAGGCGAAGATATTTGTCGGGAAAAAGTCCAGCATCATAATTCTTGATAATTTCCTCTAACTGTAGGATAAGTACTGGGGTGAGATTTATATTAACAAAAACGCCGGGATAATTCTTAAGCATTGCCGCCATATCATAATAATCCTTGATTCCATGAAGGCGTACCCAGGGTTCGGAGTATTCGCCGGTTGCAGGGTCTTTCAGGTACATTGGCTGATGCTGGTGCCAGAGGATAGCGAGGTACAAAGGTGTTCCACCCATATCCTTAAGGTCAGAAATTTCTCCTTTCTTTATTCGCGGAACCTCCATAAGAATTTTGTTGTCGCTCGTTAGCGTGAATACGGAATTAAACCCTCCAAAGCCATCATCAACCTTAGCAGGATTATCCATATCCTCAACCCATCGACCATCAATAATGAATTTGTAATAATAGGTTCCAGGTGATAGCGAAAGCGATATCTCAAAGTTGTCGCCTAATTTTTCCATAGGTGTCGAGTTCGGTGACCAGGAGTTGAATGTCCCCGCAAGAAACGCTGTTTCCCCTTGAGGCGCATATTGACCAAAAACTATTTTGCCATCCTTCGCAACTTTCACATATCCATAAGCCTCATAGATAAAAAGGAATAAAGCAAATATAATTCTAAAAGCCATTCCACAAAACATCTATCCTCCTTTTTTAAAAATTAAATCCTTTCTTTCCAAAAAGTCAAGCGATTTGGAATAGAGCTATTTCAAATAGATTACGGGCTTTGTTAAGATTTTCTCTTTTGTTTTTGCC
>JBAMLU010000084.1:9459-17954 GCA_039793385.1 bacterium | reverse complement strand
GTAAACTCCAGATGGAATCTCGCTCGATGGAAGCCAGAAGTTCGAGCTTTGCGGAAGCTTACAAAGGAGTGTGCCATTTGTATTGAATATTTCTATTTCAGAACCCTTTGGAGATTCAAGTTTGACCACGGAGTTGAATGGATTAGGATAGACTAATAGTTCGAGTTCAGGCTTAGTGGTTGAGGTTTCATCAATCTTGAGTGGTGTTGTGCATGCTTCATTCGAATATCCACCGGCAACAAGGGTGTCATTTATAAAAGCATTAACGCGGTAACAAAAAACATCCGCCGGACCAACTATGATTGAGTCGAGGTAGGTTAGTGATGATGTTGTGTCTATCCTGTGTGATCTTCCGTTAAGTTCAACAGGAAGGAAGCCTGGATAATTTTCTCGATAAATGGCGTATTTGATAAAAGCGGGATAAATAACCGGGTTCCATGCGAGGCGAATGCCTGATGTATCAGCTCGGACTGTGAGGAATTCAACCTTTCTTGGTCGTGCCGGGTTTATTGCTCCTGGTCCACCGAAAACGCCCATATCACACTTACTAAGATCATCATCACGGTAAAGTGAATCGGGTTCGCCGGTATCAATGCAAGGGGAATCGAGTTTTAACCTGAAATCTGTTGGCGTTGTATATGCAAACATTGGTTCCCCTGTTGCGTTCGTGCCTGATAAGGGAAACCCCACAATTGAACCACTCCCAGGAACCCTATTGTATTCGAAAATAACACTCGACCTATTAGAATAAACTACCGAATTCTGCGGATAATTTGAGTTGTCGAAAATATTGTCCGAAATGAGAGGGGGCGATAAAGGGATAGACGAAAAATACAAAAGAATCGCTCCACCTGTTGACGAGGTATCAGAGTGGAATACACAGTTTTTGAAATAACATTTCGATGGCTGGCTCGTATATATACCGCCACCACCCCTTGATGCTTTAGTCCTATAAAATACCGAGTTTATAATAGCCAGGCTTTCTGGACTCTCAATGTACATCCCGCCACCTACCGAATCCGAACTTGTGCCATCAAAAAAGCAATCCCATACCACCGATAAAACCCTTCTCGAGATATATATCCCGCCACCTGCTATTCTTGCTCTTTCACTTTCGAATATGGTGTTTCTTAGGGTAAAAAGGGGAGGCGCTATAGGTATCATCGTGTCCTCATAGGCGTTAACGAAAATTCCTGCCCCTTTAGGTGCGGTATTATTATAGAATGTGTCCGCACTGAAAACGGGATTGCTCCCGTTTGTAATGTATACACCACCACCCGCAGTAGACGCCCTATTAGAGCTTATTCTGTTATTTGTAAAGGTTGCTGCTGATATGTCAAAGAAAACGCCTCCACCCTTTTCTGCCTGGTTTGAGGTTATGAGGTTTCCTGATATTAATCCACCTGAAACATATATTCCTCCACCAAATATTGCGGTGTTGCTCCTTATCGTGTCAAATGTTATAACAGCCGCCGACATCGGTTCTATGTATATTCCGCCGCCTGATGAATCTGCTATATTGTTTTCTATTACTGAATTTGTTATTACTGGGGCAGAACTACCTCTTATTAAGATTCCAGCACCTCTTGGTCCACGGTTATTGGTTATGAGGTTTTGCGCGGCAATAAATGAGGAGTTCTCGCATAATATCCCTGTTCTCCCGCCTGTTAATGTGAAACCGCTAAGTAACCCATATGTTACACTCGAATATTTGAAAACCGGCTGACCGCTCTGCCCTCTAACAGGGATAAGCCCCAATCTTGGTATTGTATCGAACTCTGATGCAACACCTCGAATAAATATATCCTTCTCCTGCACAGTTATCGGAAAAACCTCACCAACCCCAGTATATGACGGTATAACAAGAACAACATCACTATCCGATGATGCGTCAATAGCACTTTGAATCGTCGGATATAAAAACGGTGTCGGAACAATTCTCACTGTCACACCTATCGAAAATATTGATATAAGGACTACAAATATCAATAACGCAACAAATCTTTTTGACTTCATTTTTTCCTCCTTTTCATATGGAGCCTAAGGGATTCGAACCCTCGACCTCTACACTGCCAGTGTAGCGCTCTTCCAGCTGAGCTAAGGCCCCCTTTTATATTAAAATAACTCATTCTATTCTAAAGTCAAGTTTCAGTTATCTTGACTTTTTGATATAAAATTTTAAATTCAAGATAGATGTTGAGTTTGAAAGAACTTCTTAAGGGGCACATATACCTTGATATAGAAGGCGATACAAAAGATGAGATTTTGAAAGAAATAGTTTTTAAGGTGAAAGAATTGGGCAATGAGGGTATGAAAAAGAAGGTATTGTCGTTAATAAAGGAGCGCGAATCTGCATCATCAACCGGGCTTGGATTTGGGGTTGCAATTCCTCATATAAGAAGCGAATTAGTCGAAAATATCCTGATTTATGCTTTTCGGGCGAAGAAAGAGATAGAATATAACTCTATTGATGGGTATCCCGTAAGATTGCTCTTTTTGGTCTTAATACCCCAGAGATTTAATAAGTCAGCATCAATAATACTATCTTCCATTGTGGATACCCTGCGTAGCGAGGAGCTTCGTAAAAAACTTCTCCTCGCCAAAAATGAGAAGGAATTTCTTAATATTATTGTTGATAAGAGGTTTGAAGTTTGATATTTTTCTTTGACTTAAATAGACAAAGTTTTTATATTATTATGTTTAAAATTTAAAGGAGGTTTGATGTACAGGGTTGTCATAGTGGCTATTTTAGCCTCGATTGTAGCCGCAGTTTCGGCATATGAATATCTCCCGGGGCGAATGATTATCACGATAAAACCCGAGTATGAACTAAAATTGACTAAGGATGAATCGGGATTTGTTAAAACGGGCATAAAAAGTGTCGATGAGCTAAATGAATATTTCGGTGTGGTTCGGTATGAGCCGCTTTTGGGACCACTCGGGAAATACGAGGAGAAGTGGAAGGATTTCAGGAATCATCTCATATTTTTCTTTGCCGATACATTTGTTAATGTTGAGGAGGTAAGCAAGCTATATGATGGTCTTCCGGAGGTCCGTGATGCTCATCCAGAATATCTAAAGCCATACAAAATAAGAACTCCCAACGACCCAATGTATTTTGCGCAGTGGTATCTTCCGAAGTGTGAGCTTCCAATGGCATGGGATTTTACGGTCGGTAGGGCTGATGGTTTGCTTATAACGGCTATTGATTCCGGGCTTGACTGGGACCATCCGGAGATTATGCCCATGGTTTGGGTAAATCCTGGTGAGGATTTAGACCGTGACGGGGTGGTTTTTGATTACGACGATATAAACCTTGTCGATGACGATTGGAATGGGCTCGTTGATGACATTATAGGATACGATTTTGTCGATGGCGCGAGGAATGCCTATAATGACGGTACTCTTAGAGAGGATGGCATGACAATGGACAATGACCCGTCGGATTTCATCCTTGATGGTCATGGGACTATGTGTACGGGGTTGTTTCTTGCTGCAACAAACAATGAATTCGGTATCGCATCAACTAACTGGAGCGGTAAAACCATTGCTCTTCGCGCTGGATATTTTAGCCAGGATTCCATGGGCTACAATTTACCATCAGCAATGATTAGAGCAACAAGATATGCGATTGATATGGGCATTAAGATAATAAGTTTAAGCTACGGAAGTTTTAGAAGCGACCCCGAGGAAAGGGATATTATAAATGCCGCATGGAATGCCGGTTGTATAATTATCGCTGCGGCGGGAAACGAATCAACATCAACTCGTGTTTATCCTGCCGCTTATAATAATGTTATAGCTGTCGGTTCGACCGATGTTAACGATAAGAAGAGCACTTTTTCTAATTATGGAAACTATGTTGATATAATGGCGCCAGGAGAGCGGATGTATATGGTTTACCCTGATGGGTTTCAGACCGCTGATGGTACATCGTTTGCTGCGCCTCTTGTCGCCGGTATTGTCAGGCTTATCTGGAGCTATTTCCCCGACTCATCCCGCGATTGGGTTATAAACAGGCTCCTTTCATCAGCTGACCCGATAGATTCCTTGAACCCAGATTCCCTTCACGGACGATTGGGAGTCGGAAGGGTTAACGCGTATAAGGCTATTGCTCAGGTTATAAGACCGAGTATAAGATATATAACCCATATAATTGAGGAAGAAAGCGGAGGTAATGGTGATGGAAGGATTGACCCTGGTGAGACTGGGCGTATCTATTTTAGACTGACAAATGAAATTGGATGGCGACGAGGAACTAATGTTACGACGACTATTTCCGTTTTGAGTGGTGACTCAACTGTTGAATTTTTAACAACTGTTGGTAGTGTGCCAGTGATAGAGCCAGGCGAAACAACTGATACATCACCAATTAGGTTCAGGGTTCGACCCGGTACACCTGCGCACAGACTCTTTCTCAGGCTATTTATTAGGACCGCAGAGGGATTCTATGATTCGCGAAACCTCCCGTTTATAATGATAGGTCGCCCGAATGTTCTTGTTTATAATGCAAGTGGGGACTCGATATTCAACAAGTTTTACGGGCGAGTGCTTGATAGAGGCTCAATTGTTTATGACCTCTATGAAAGAACAAAGGATTCTACTACAGTGGAGATAATTCAGGAAGAAGAGCTTCAGAAATATCGAACGGTCATATGGTTTACTGGGTCGCGAGTTGATTCTACGGTTTTGCCTGAGGAGCAAAGGATGCTCACCAATTTCCTCCGAGCGGGCAAACAAATTCTCATAACCGGACAAAACATCGGCGATGAAATCGGAAGCACATCGTTTTTCAACGATATCCTTCACGCAATCCACACTGATAACAATGTTGGAAGGAGATTTATGCGTGTTGAGGGTATTACGGGGGACCCTATTGGTGACAGCCTTGTTTTCTATATAACAGGCGGTGATGGTGCGGGCAATCAAGATTCGCCGTCAGGTGTACGACCAGGGGTTGGAGCATACCCTTGTTTTAAGTATATGACAGACACAACCCATAATCGGTATGCGGGAATCCGTTATGAGGATCCAACATATGGATATAAGGTGGTGTATCTTGCTTTCGGTTTTGAGGCTATAAATTCGCAGGTGCCGGGGTTTGCACCAGCAAAGAATGTTATGGCGAAGATATTCAACTGGTTCGGATATGAGTTTACGGGAATTGAGAACGTTGAAGAAAATTATCTGCCGACGAGGTTATATTTGAAAGCTTATCCCAATCCTTTCAACTCGGCAGTAACTATTGAGTTCAAGGTGCCATCAGGAGGGCGATATGCCTCGTACGATATTTACGACCTTTGCGGAAGACTCATAGATAAAGCTAACCTCGGATATTTGACCCCAGGTGTGTACAGAATTAATTGGAATAATGCAAAAAGATCAGGTGTATACTTTTTCAGGCTAAATGATGGTATAGCAGGTGAGACTATCAAGCTTATATACATAAAGTGAATGAATAACGAAAAGGGGGTAAAATGCTTGAGATTAGAATACATGGACGAGGTGGTCAGGGTGCTGTTGTGGCGTCGAAGATTCTTGCAACTGCTCTTACACGGGAGGGGAATTTTGCTCAATCGATTCCGGAGTTCGGGGTTGAGCGAAGAGGTGCACCGGTTGTTGCGTTTCTCCGCGTTGATAAGAAGAAGGTCTGGCTCCGTTCAAGAATATATCACCCGAACCACCTGGTCGTGCTTGACCCAACCCTTATCGGGGCTATCGATGTCACTGAAGGACTTACGCCTGGTGGATGGATAATAATTAATTCCGATAGAGACCCAGAAGATTTTATCGAGTTCAACAAGAGTTTTAAGGTTGCTACGGTTGATGCTGCAGAGATAGCTGTTAAAAACGGTATCGGCTCTAAAACCGCACCAATTGTGAATACATCTATACTTGGTGCGCTTAATAGGGTACTTAATCTTGTCAAACAGGAAACCCTTCTTCAAACTATAAGAGAATTATCCCCAATAAAACCTGAGGAAAACGCTAAAGCAGCTCAACAAGCTTATGAATCTACCAGGATGCAAAGATAATATTTAGTCGATGCAATGCTCGATTATTTCATCAATAGAACTTTTTCAGTAACAGATTTTTTCGAGGTCGAAAGGTTCACGAAATAGACGCCACTTGGAAGGATATTGCCGAAATCATCCTTTCCATCAAAAACAATTTCGTATTTCCCGCTTTCGTAATCTTTGCGAGCGAGGGTTCGCACAGGTTGACCGAGCGTGTTGTAAATAGCGATAACGGCTCTTGTACGAGAAGGTATCTCGAATGCGATTCGCGCCTGATAATTGAACGGATTAGGATAAACTTCCGTAATTCTGAGCTCCTTCGGCATAAGCTCACGCCCAGCAACATCGAGCGTATTCCTTCTAATTATAATTACAAATCCTTTTCTTGTGCCTTGCCCGAGCAAAGCGGGATTTAGCGGGTCAAACTGCTTGAATCTCTGGAGCTCAACATTGAAAGTATATGATGATTCTCGTCTAAGGTCTATTTCCTCACCCGTGGCTATATCCTTAATAAATAGTGAAAAATCAAGGGGTATATCCCTTATTCCATCCCAGGTAAGCTCAATTTCGCTTTCGCAATCCGTCTCTACCCAGAAAGGGAGCTCGATTGTTGCTGATTTTGAAAGATTTATTCCGGTGGTTGTAAGATATTCCTTTTGTTCTTTTTCGATATAAAGTTGAACGAATCCTCCGATAAATGGGGGTGGTTCAAGAATATCGAGATCAGTTTCAGTCTCGTATGTGTTTATGATATAATTGTGTATATCCAAAGCCCCGTTTTTTCCGATAGCCGAGAGTTGCAATGCCCAAATCGGTTTAATATCAACCATAGTTCGCATCACTCGCCTTTCCGGAAGTAGTGGATAATGCATCTCGACAACCCCACCACCTGGTCGAGCATGAACCTCAAACCCCATAAAAGGTCTTATATAAGGTCCTGTCCCGCCAGCAAAGAAAGGCGAATAGAACGCCCATCCAAACTCAGTCCAGGTATAGTAGACATTATCTATACGCTGAGTATTTCTGGCATAAAGAATATCTTCCCAGCTAATGTCACCGAGATAAGGGTTACCGAGTATTGCCCAGCCAGAATATGGCATACCAGGGGTGTATGATATATTTTTAACGCATGTTGTATACATCGAACTCCCACGAACATCTACCGCAGTTCCATTATACCAATTGAAAAGGAAATACCCATTACCCCACCTGAGTGTATCTGGTACCCTGTAAATTCCTCTGTTTTCGTCATAGTAGTATATGTTGCTGTTGGATTGTGAGGTGTAGAAAGGAGAAATATCATCGCTGAACTGGCTCACAGCGAAAGGTGGGCGCGGGTCAACTGACATACCGAACATATTCCATCCACGCCGCATAGAACTTGAAAGAATATGCGTATAGGCTTCTTGGGTTGTAAATGTAATCGTAGCATAGTTTTCTGAAAGAACACCATCACCATTTCTGTAGTAGACATGGTAAATATAAGTATGTCCGGGCTCGAGCCCGGTTAAAAGCCAGGTTGTAGTGCCGTCATAGAAGAATGTGTCGACACCGCCGAAAGATTCGCCCATAACACAATCCCAGTAATAGCCCGACATCGCCTGCATATCGTTTGGGAAAGGTGGAATTGAAAGTACCGCGAAGTTTGACCCAAGGTCAACAATCGTTCCTTCTGAAGGTGGTTCAGGCGTAAGCGTATAAGTTAAAAGAGCATTACTGTAAAAAAGAGGGAATCCCGGTCGCCTGAATCCACCGACCATCCAGTAGTATCCTGTATTGGGTGATAACCCGCTCACAATCCAGCTTGATGTATTTGCTGGAATTGTATCGGTGCCCGCAACCATTGTTGTGTCCCTTGCATTTAAGATAAGATAGTAATCCTCTGTCGGGTAATCTATCCATGAAAGCTCAATCTCTGTTGTTGATATAGCGGTCATCATTATGTTATAACCTGTGGTAAATCTGCTATAACTTACGATGGCACTTATCGGCTCTCTTACGAACCAATCTGTTGGGTCCGTTGTCCAGTGAGATGGCGTGCCTGATGTTGTATCCTCAAAGGAAAGCCATGTGTAAGCATCACACCACCCTGTCCATCTTTCATATACATTTGTTGGTCGTGATTCCATACCAAAAAACTGCCGAGAATCGCAATTAACTGTATGGTCTATATCGGTAAAATTCAGGATTATGTCGCATAAATATTGATGGTAATAGCTTATGGTATCGGCTCCTGAGGTTACTACCCATATAGCTGTATTTGTGCCCGCGGGGTTCGATATCCATCGCACATTCACACCGGACCCTCTTGAAAGAGCCGCTATATACAAGTGACTTCCTCTATCCCCCCAGAATGAAAGAGAATGACCATCATAAAGCCAATCCACTGTGTCTTCAACCCCAAAACTTCTTCCCCATGCAGCAACCCCGTTTGAGGCTGTTAGAGGGTCTCCACCACCAACGGTCTGGACAACTACC
>JBAMLU010000084.1:0-9449 GCA_039793385.1 bacterium | reverse complement strand
GATAATAGTAAAGATTATATATATTCCCGTAGCTTGTTATAATGGTTGTCCAGTTTGAGTCTGGATGCCATATCCATCTCTCACTTGTGCTTGAACCCTCAGCAAGCCTGTTAACGGTGAATAATGAAAGGGTGTCTGCCCATACGAATGTTGTATCGTGTGAGTTTATGTCCGTTGTATCTGCTCTTCCCCACAATCTGTAGTAAGCGTAAACAGCGCCCATACCAACAGGATACCCTCCAAGCGCAACATCAGGATTGAAACCATTTCTGAAGTGGATAAGATATTTACCGAAAATATCCGGTCCGCTTGCGTATTGCCAGTCCTGCCATATTACAAATATTCGCCTAAGATTTTGTGATGCAAATATGGAGAAATCCGGTCGAGCTTGAGTAGTTGGTGGGGTTGCTCTGTTTAATGTTATATGGGGAGATATAAAGCTTGTTCCCTGTGTTATAGAATATGTGAGGTAAATATCCTGGTCTGTGCCATTTGAAGCCTCATACACAATTATAGGATTGTTATCCGCATCACACTCCACCTGTGGATAATGCCTTCCGGGGGAACTCGGAAGAACTGTAAGCGCTGATCCGAATACTACCGAATTATATGCCTTCCTACGGAACTGTAAAGTATAATTGCCTGATAATGTATCGGTTGTGTAATCATAAGCCACATAAACATCACCTCTCGGCGAGACCGCCATACACCCTTTTGTTATAAGCTCAGTGTATCCTGTTATTGCAACATTTGTGACTGTGCCTAACGATGGTGTTGCGCTTCCTGCCTCGGTAACCGCTATATATTTTATGTTCCAATCGGGTGACCTATCGGCGAAAACAGCATGAAGCTTTGATGTTCCGCCACCACCCTGAACCCTTATTGTAGGAGTATAATTATTATAAGTTGATGATGTTAATTGTATTGGAGAACTGAAACTTAATCCCCCATTCGACGAAACTTTATAGAAAATCTGCCTTTTCCCAGTGCTTGTGCTGCAAACATAAGCAACATAAATATACCCAACAGAGTCAATCGCTATGCTCGGAGATTCCTCTTTAAGTGAACTATCAGCAACTGCAGAGGGTATTTGCCAGTTACCCGGGGTTCCTTTAACCATATAAATGTTTCTATCTGCACCCGCCTGCTTCTCGAAAACAATATAAATTGTGTCTCTAAAAACAGCGATGTCCGGTTTGACACAGGTATCAAGAACATCAATAACCTCGGCTGGCTCAAAATTCCTTCCACCATCAAATGACCATGTAAAATATATCCCGCTACCAGATGGAGAATTAGAATCAGCATAAGCGACATACAAAATCCCATTACTATCCACTGCGCTTGTGAGGTCGAATTGGGTTCCTGTTCTCATAAGGATGTTCAAATCCCCTGCCTCTGCACAAATAATGCTCGCTACCAAAATAATACCCCAAAGATACCTCTTCATTTTTCCCCCTTTCTCCATTGTTTTTGCATTTTTTTATAAAATTTAAAAGAAGACTAAAAAAACGCAACAAAAATTTTTATTTTATATATGTAAACTTAAATATTTAGTTTTTTCAAATTTTGTGTTTTTTATACCCCTTTATTGTTATGGTAATCTTACTCTGGCATATATACCGAGTTGGATTTCGTTTCTTGAGAATGATGAGGAACCGATTGGGGCGATAAATTGAAGCCACAGGTTTTCGCGGTTATCACCGTAGCCTGATGGGATGAGGTTCCATCCACCGGGACCGAATATTGTTGATGTTGCCCAGGTTAGCTCGGGTTTAATGAAATCTGTTGAAGGTGTGAATCGTGCTGGTGGGGTGGTATTGTCATTGAATATCGCCCTCAGCACAAACTGGTCAATATCATTGAAATAGCCCGGTCTCCATGGAAGCGGGGTTCTATCGATCCTGAGTCCAAGGTCTATAGGGACATTGCCTCTATTTTCAATTGTGATATACTCGCTTGAACTCATCGTCTTTGTCTCTGATAGATTGATGAGTCCTATATCCCATGTATTCCTGTTTATAAATATGTCGATTTGTGCAACTGCACGGTTGTAATAAGCGGTTAATGTGATTGGTGATGTTATCGGTGCGGTTCTATGGAACCTGTCGCCCCTGTCAGACCAGTAGGAGAATGTATAAACAGTGTCAAGTGAGGGATTTATATCGAATAGGCTAACCCCAATATCAAACGACTGACCAAGTTCAGCCCACCTAAAGAGACTTGAAACATTTCTATAGGTACTATCACCAAGTGTTATTGTTCCATATGGTTCAAGCGGCTCCTTCCGAATAGTAAAATTATATTGCTTCCTGTAGTGAGCGATAAAAGAGCGTGAAGAATCAGGATTTATCGGGTATGTTATATGCGATAGTGCTCCTCCATCGGACCATCTATTGAATATATATTTTGTCGTATCGCAGGAATCTGGTGTGCTAACTGCTATTTGATGTCTTGTTCCGGCGAGCCACCACTTGGTCACAAACGCTGTTGTATCATACCAGACAGAATCAACCTGAATTCTGCCGAATCGCTGTGGCGGGTTCTTCCCGATTACGCAAAGCAGATACTGGTCGTAATATGCGATAAATGTTGTGTCTCCTGTAATTGGTCCTACGCGGTGGAATCTCGCACCCCTGTCAGACCAATGACTAAACCTGTACCTCGCCCACTCAGAACTGTCAAGCTCGGAAACCCCGATTGTATGGTAGCTCCCACTCCCCCACCAATCGGAAACCATTGAGGTACTATCATAGGTAATATCATCGATTGTTATACTTCCAATGGTATTAGTTGCCGGTTCTTTCTTTATGATTGCGATGCTTGCCGGGGTATAATGTGCCTGAAGCACATATGAGGTGTCAATTATGCTTAGGTTCCTTGCCGAAAGAGAATCAAATAGTGGCGGGAATCCGGTTGATGAACTCCAGCGAGAGAAACCATAATATCGGTTTTCTGTTGTGTCGAAAACCGGGGTCTCTGTTTCAATTCTTATCGTATCGCCTTCATCCTGCCAACCAGAGCCAATCTGTTCAGGAATAGCAGAACCGCAACCCTCAAAGCTGAGCTCAATTCTGAACTGTTTCTTCCAATTCCATCTTATGCTGGAGTTTTCAAGTATAGTGAATGATAGATATGTGCTATCGCCCTCAGGTGTAGCTGAACCGGTTCCTGTAAATCCTGTGCAAAGGAATCGTCTCACCTCTGTCGTATCTGCAATTGAATCGATTGAAGCTTCTACCAGTTCGCCCCGTAGCCAGTAAGTTGTGTCATAAGGCATAGGTGAGTCGTGTTCGGAAACAACGATAAGTCTCACAACACTGCTCTGTCCAGCCCATAACCATGTAATTGATGATGGCATTGTGATTGTGAATCTGAAGTTGCGCTGATGACTCCGTGCAGGTGCGCTTCCAGTACCCTGAAACCCAATACAATACATCGTATCAACCCTTGCATGGGTCATCATCCCGCTTGCAACAGAACCCTCATCATACCAGTAGCTCCCTACCGCTGGAACGGGTGTATCGTATCCACCTGGGTTGTTTATCGTTAGCTGGTATTGAAGTTTCCAGTTCCAGGTTATGGTTGAGTTTGCAGATATTACAAACCTAACCGAGTTTGTTGTGCCCTCCCGAGGTGGCGATCCTGTTGCGCTCCAGCCAGTGCAAATTGCCCTTACACCGTAAGTTATCTCAACAACATTTTCAACCGAAGCATCAACAACGCTATTTCTTATCCAGTATGTTGTGCCATATGGGCTCGGGTGTCCGTAGTCAGAGTATATAGTGAGGCTCACAACACTTTCCGCAGGAGCCCATAGCCATGTGATTGAGGAGTTCATCGTTATTGTGAATGAAAAATCTGTCTGAGGACTTCTTGGCGGAAGGTTTCCGGTACCCTGGTAACCTATGCAATAATACCCTCTGTCTGGGTTTCGTCTCATCTCGCCAGAGATAACGGTTCCAGATAGATAAACATAACTTCCCGCAGGTGGAACCGGTTCTCCAAACCCACGCGGATTCGAAACAACAAATGTATATCCCTCAGCCCAATTCCAGACCAATCGACTATCCTCATTTATGATGAATCTAATATTATTTGTATATCCGACGGGTGGAACACTTCCTGAACCATACCACCCTGTGCACTGTATCCTCCTTCCTCCCACATAAACAACCGAATCGACATACGCATTAACCTCAGAACCTCTTAACCAGTATGTTATCCCATAAGGTCTTGGAGAACCATATGAAGATGATACTATAAGCATACATACGCTGCTTCTTCCAGCCCATCGCCAGGTGACTGATGATGGTTGTGTGATTATGAAGCTAAACTCGCTCTGTGGGCTTACCGCTGGAAGGTCGCCGGTGCCATAAAATCCAATACAGAACATCGTATCAACTACAGGGTCAGGGTTGACAACCATTCCTCTTACCTCAGTCATCTCATCAAACCAATGCTCTCCAACTGGCGGTCCAGGATTCCCATATACATCCGGAATACTTGAAACTATAAACCTGAACTGCCTTTTCCAGTTCCATCTTATTGTTGATGAATCGGTTATAACGAATGAGACAGAATTACCTGTGCCCGATGCTGGCACTGAACCGCTGCCTGTGAAACCAGTGCAAACATATCTTACACCTTCAACCCCACTTTCCGAAGGCGAATTAACATAAGCAGTTACCCTTGTCCGTGGCGGGAAGTAGGTCACTCCCACAGGAGGATATGGTCTCCCATATGGAGAATATACAACAAGCGGTACAACATAATTTGTCCAGTTCCAGGTAATTGTTACGGGCTCCCTTATAAAGAAATGGAAATATGTTGTATCCCTGCTCGGGACAGAAGGTGCTGATGATGTATAGCCGGTGCAATACCAGATGGTATCGGGGTTTGTAGAGTCTATAGGCGATATGTATCCCATAACTTCAAGCCCTTCATTGAGCCAGTATGTCCCAGCAGCTGGATAAGGGTCGTCATGGTTGCCAGGGTTATTTATAACGAGTCTATATTGTGTTCTCCAGTTCCATGTGAGCGTTCCGCTTGAGTTCATAACTATATTTTCGATATGGTTGGTATATCCAGCGGGGGGCACGGGACCGGTTCCAGTCCACCCTGTACAGATATATCGTGTTCCACTTCCAGCATCATCAACAGCATCAACCCAAGCATTTATCGTGCTTCCCCTTAAGAAATAACTCACACCTACTGGTGGATTAGGTCTTCCGTGAGGAGAAACAACAATTAAGCTGCAAACATCGCTCAAAGGAGCCCAGTTCCATGTAACAGAGCTCGGGGACTCTATAACAAAAGTGAAAGAACTTCCATATCCCGACGGAAGAGAACCTGTTCCTGTATATCCAATGCATCTATAGGAACCATAAACAGGATTTATGCTTCCTCTTATTGTGTCTCCATACACATACCAATGAGTTCCAACTGGTGGTGTTGGTGAACCATAGGCGCTGTTCACAATGAAGCGAAGTTGAAGTTTCCATTGCCAGGTTATTGATGAGTTCTCGTTTATTGTGAATGTCACGCTCCTTGTTGAGCCGGAATCAGGAACTGAGCCGGTTCCGTAATAGCCGTAGCATACATACCGCATTCCTAATGATGGTCCACCGATGTAGACTATTGAGTCAACACTCGCTGTGACCACAGTTGCTGGCACATAATAATGAACGCCGCTATCAGGATCAGGATGACCGAGCGAACCGAGTTCATTATTTACATAAAGCGTGAACTGGTCACCCCATAACCAGGTAACAGAACTTGGTTGCCTTATGACGAAAGAGAATGATGATGAAGTTCCATCAGAAAGCGAGCCCGTTCCCAAATATCCCGTACAATATACACCCCCTGATGGTGATGTTACTCTTCCTCTCACAGTATCGCCGTCATAATACCAATAGCATCCTACGGCTGGCACAGGCTCATCATGCCCCATAGGGTTGTATACGCAGAACTTATATTGTTTCCTGTAATGAGCCACGGCAGTATATGGTCGGTCAAGATATATAAGCGTACTATAGCTCGTCGGTGAGCCAAATGTTGCACCTTCAGGCTCCGAACCCCATCTCGAAAATACATACCGAATCGAATCTCCAGGTGATCCCCCGCCTATATACTCGTCAGTTGTTATCCTTGCGTTTGTGTTTGCGTTATACCAACCTTCACCATCCATATGAGGAATATTCCCATCGGTGCCATCATATGTTAACCTTAAATAATACTCAGCCTGCCAGTTTGCGGTTTCAGTTATTGGATTATTCATCACAACTGTGTGTGATGTATCTGGACCTGTGTAGCTACCAGTTCCTGTTCCGGTCCAGGAGAGGAACCTATATCTTACTGAACCACCTGTAGTTGTGTCATATCGTGAAACTGAAAATGTGGCACTCGATCCAGCATCATACCAGCCTTCACCAGAAGGCGAGCCGTGGTCAGATATTATATCGAGAAAATATTGCAATCTATAGTATGCCGTGAATGTTGTATCTCTGATAGCGACGACCCTGTGCGTTGAATCTCCACCATCAGACCAGTGGTCGAAAACATATCTTGTGTATCCGAATTCCTGAGGTGATACGGCAGTAATTGTGTGTTCAGAACCTGGGACCCAACCTGTTACGAAAGGAGATGATCGCCTAACACCATCGATCTCAACAAAGCCGAACCCGAAATCTGTTTGTATGGTAACTGATAGAACATTTCCATATCTGATTGCTGCTGTGAACATTGATGTTACTGGGAACCAGCTTCTTGGGTCTCTTGCTACCCAGCCGAGGGATGTGAATTCGGAGAAAGTGAGCCTTGTTCCGCAGTCTGTCCAGTCCTGCCAAACATCACAAAGCCCAACATCCAAATCATCAACACCATCAAGCTTGTGATCCTCAAGATATACAGTATTTCCAGGACAGTATGGTCCTATAAGGGTTATGGCTGGTTTCCATTGATGATATGCGCCTGGTTCATATGGACCAACTCCTGTAACAATTCCTGTATCACCTGTTGGAATGTGCCAGCGCTGTGTTTCACTTATTATCCGTGGGTTCTGGTAAATATACCTACTTCCGCAGTCTACCCAGCCAAGTAGTGGAGTATCCCCCTCAACATTTATATTTGCATTTAATCTCTGTGCAAGGTGAAAACTTGGCACAGTGTGAGTACAATGCTCGTTATTAAGCTTTCTTGGCGTATTAAATTGAGCTTTCCACTGGTGATAGTAAATCGGTGAAATCGTTGGGGTTAATACTCTACCAGATGGTTCAAGCGAGAACCATCTCTCGTTCACTCTCGGGTCTGATGGAATCGGGTTCGAATATGAATATGGTCCAGCAACATCAGCCCAGGTTCGTGTAACCGTTGTCGCATTCCTTGTTGTGCCAAAATAATTGTATGTAAAGTTTATGCTTGGCGGGGTGTGTGTGCAGGCAGGCGGATTACCTTTTGTAACGGAAAATGTCGTTTTATATTGGTTCCAATATACGATCGTATAGGTCATACCAGGGCGTGTAGGTGTTTGGCTCCAGCCACCGGTTTCAGAATATATCCATCGCTCGGTTGTGTCTGAGCCGCTCGATTGTTGTGATAGGCTTATTGTTGAACCTGAATCATGGTATATAATGTGAAAGCCTGTAGTAACCTGCCTTGTTATCGTTTGCCCGAATGATGTATATGTGAGCGTTAATGTTCCTCGCATAGGATGGGCTGCTGTGTCGTTTAGCACGATATTTAGGTTTGTTCTCCACCATTTCGCACCGTTGTAATATATATCACCCTCATCATTTCGATTATCACACCAGGCAATATCGACTCGCCTTATTGTATCATTTACCCATTCAGCAATTCCTGGCCAAACCTGGTCGGTGGCACTTGGTCCATGGTCAACTCGATGCTGGTCGCTCCGTAATGTCAGCCCACCATCCTCAGACCATACGCAATATATATCATATGAACCCCCTCTTGCGTCAGTCCACGAAAGAAACGGGTTATTGCCAAGGTCTATCCCGAGCCTCGGTTCAAATTCATCGGCTGTGGAATTCGCTATTACATGATATACAGTGAAAACATCACCCCCGCTCGGTGACATAGCATAGTATACATCATAATCATCCTGAGAGATTATCTGTGAATATCCTATTCGTGGTTTTCTATCGGAGCCAGCTTTTATCCCGCCCGGAACAACATAACCAACATCAACATATGTTTTAGGTCCCACGCTGAATGAACCGAGCGGGTCAAGTACCGTTCTATAGTAAACATCACCATTGGATGAAGGTCCAAAAAGCGGGATTTCAACCCCAAGGTTTGTAAAAGCAACATGTGCCTGTTGATTAGTCCCGGAGCCTGTTATATCAAGGCATTGGAAAACATTGTCCTCGAACCATTCGTCAACTACATCCTGTTGCGATGTAAATGTTCCGCCGCCATCAGGTGATGACCTCATTGCAACCGTATACCAAGTATAATCGAACCAGAACGGTGGAAGGGCTCCGAATATTATTATGTAAATTATCCATAAAGCAAGCGAAAGAAGATGCCCCTCATCGCTCTGGCAATAATAGGATATATGCACACCATTTGATGAGTCAGCATCTATATCCACCCCGCCCTCATCATATGTGAAATTCATCACAATTAGGTCAATCTCATTATTAGCGATAGCTTGATATCCGCCAAATGATCGTCCGCCGTTTGAGGATTTGCAATAGTAAACATCACCCTCATACACCGTATCAGTCCCAAGATAGGTTCCTGATGTGTCATATATGTCGTATATGTTGACATCAATGTAGTTGTAAGCGATATGAACCTTTGTTGTAGCGTGATTGTGCCCGTAAACGGCGATGCGCGGCATATAATTAATGCCTATATTATCGACTGTAACTGATGGTGCAAATGTTATTCCGCCATCCGTTGAATACGAAGCTTTTATTGCGTATGTTTCACTGTTTACCTCCTCAGCCCAGCATACATATATGGTTCCATCACCGCCAACAGCAACGGATGGTTGTACTTGTGCTTTTGTGCTCGGGTTGCAAACGAGAACATCGCTACCAGCAAAGTCAAGTGTAACCTCCTCAGGCTCTGCGGGTTCTAATATATCTCCAAAAGGTGCTCGAGCCCTTAAAAGGGATTGCTCCCTATATAATATATCCGGTGGCACAAACAAACCGAACTGTGCGAGTTCAGAGAAAGTGTGAGACCTCTTAAAACGCGCAAAATTCTTCCTGAACCCATTTTTATACAGTTTTTCGGAAATAGTTTCGGGTAAGATTGGTTTCTTGCCGTCAAGCGAGATTATCCTTTTGACTCGTTTCGCCTCTTTCCATTCCTTTACCTGTTTTTTTAGTGTCCAAGGATCATCTGCTTTAAAATCCCTCCCGAATGCTTGTAACACAAGACATATCAATATTAAGACAGATAACCACTTTTTTATC
>JBAMLU010000083.1:12707-19831 GCA_039793385.1 bacterium | reverse complement strand
GAAATAGAGTCCGAATGATGCTGTTACAATATTTGCTGACCACATCCCCACAGTTGCGGGTATCCTATCTCTGTCAGCTAATTCCTCACCGCCGATGAGGAATGCCCAGTAGAGAACGAAAAACATAAGCGAGACAGCTATAGAAGTGAGATATCCTCCTCGGCGAACAAGTATCCCTATTGGAAGCCCAAGAAATGCAAATATAACACAGGCAAACGGAATAGAGAATTTCTTTTCAACCTCAACAAGGTAGGAGTTCTTTTCTCGTTTTAGATTTTTTATCTCCTGATGAATAACGCTTATTTGGAGTTTTATGGTTCTTATATTTTTGATGAGTTCGCTTTTTCGGGTTCCTCTTAAAAGGAGCCTGACACCTTGATATGAAAGTTCACTTATTTTCTTCAAATTTTCATTGATAACTTTATCCCTTTCTTTTATTTCTTCCTTGAGCATAGAAATGGTCATCTCGCGGTCCCCCCTTGTAACCGATTTCAATAGTTCAAATTTTGTGCCTATATCGGTTATTATAATTTTCTGTCGCCTGAATATTGCGCGGGTGAATTGCGTTGGGTTTTCGTCGCTAACGGTGTGAACCTCTCCTGAATAAAGAACTAATGTAAGGGCGTCATTTTTCTCGTCGTAGTTTATCATGCTTGAATCAGCAACGATTATCTCCGGATATCTCCCTTTTGACTTATCGTATATGATAACACTATAAAGCTTATTCTCCTTATAGTTTGCCTTTTTTGTAAATATCGTGTAGGCTTCTGTTATCTCGTTAAAATAGCCTTCTTTTATGGATATCGTGGGTCTCTTCCTGCTCAGACTCACCATAAGGGTTTTGGCTTTATAATTGTATTCTGGTAGGATCTTTGCTGAAAAATAAATCATTAGAATTGATACTGTAGAGTAAAACAGAAAAACCGGTATTGATGCTTTGTATAAAGAGATTCCAGCGTTTCTCAAAGCAATTATCTCGCCATCTTCAGAAAGCCTCCCGAAAGAAACTATTATTGCTATGAGCGTTGCCATCGGCACAGCAAGGGCTATCATCCAGGCAAGGTTATGAAAGAAGAGTTTGAGCACAAGAGCAAGTCCTGCACCTTTGTTGAATATCAGGTCAAGAATTTCTAAAAGGAAATCGATGACAAATACCATTAGCACTATGACAATACTGGTAAAAAATGGTCCAAGTTGTTCTTTCAGGATGTAACGGTGGAGGATTTTCATTAAGGTATAATTATAAGTTTCTATAATCGTTATGTCAACGATATTATGGGGTTAAACATTCCCACAATATTGTTTTGAAAAACCTTTTTAAGCGGGAGGGAGCGAAAATATGCGTATCAATTATTTTACGGGCAAGCTTCCTTAAATATTCTTAAAAAATTTAGCCCGAGAATTTTTTTAACCGATAATTCATCAAATCCGCTTTCTAATAAAGATTTTGTGAGTTTCCATATATCCTGTGCTCCTCTTATTCCTTCAGGGAGGTTGTTTGTTCCATCGAAATCCGTTCCAACAGCTGCGCAATCAATTCCAGCGACATCGACAATATGCTTGTAGCATTTCACAATATCATCGAGCGTGATCTTTGGTTCGCCTGATGGATTTAGATATTCCGGGATAAAAAATACGGCTGCAATACCTCGTTTATCTTTTAGGGCAAGGAGCTCTTTGTCGTCAATATTCCTGTATAGCTCGCGAGCAGATGAAAGTCCAGCATGTGAAACTATTGGCGGTTTTTTTGATATTTCAATTGTGTCGAAAAACGTTCGTCTCGATGAATGTGCGAGGTCGATTATCCCGCCCATATCATTGATGAGTTTCACACATTCTTTACCGAGAGGTGTAAGTCCGAAATCCTTTCCGTTTTTGAAAGCATTTTCCGCTGAATCAGCAAATTCATTTGGATTGTTCCATGTAAGAGTGAAAACCCTCACGCCTCTTTTGTGGTATTCCTCGATTTTCTCAAGCCTGCCTTTAAATGGGTGAAGTCCCTCAATGCCAAGGAGCAAGGACAATTTATGGTTCTTGTGGTTTTCGATGAAATCTCTGTAAGATAGCGCAAGCCGTGCATAGTCTCTTGCGAGTTCGGTAAAAGCGGTAAATATTTCGAGCATCCTTCTTAATCTTTCTTCAGCATCGCTATCCCCTTTAGGTGAAACATACATCGAAAGCACAACACCTTCATATCCACCCTCAATAAACCGAGGCAAATCCGTTTGAAAATTTGCTCTACCTTTAAGTATTTCCTCTGGTGAGGGAAAACTCATAAGGGTATCGCAGTGCAAGTCGCACAGAAAACCCTCACGATGAAGCATCAATATTTTTTCTTTCATATGGAAATAAAAAAGGGGACGGAAGATTTTCGCTCCATCCCCTTTAGGGTTTCCAGCTGACCGTTATTTCACGGCTTCCTTGAGATTCTTACCCGGACGGAATTTCGGTACTTTTGCAGCCGGTATCTGTAGTGGCTTACCGGTCTTAGGGTTTCGACCCATCTTGGCTGCGCGCTTGGCAACAACAAATGTTCCAAACCCCACAAATGAAACCTTATCGCCCTTCTTCAGCGACTCAGTTATCGTGTCTATTGTCGCATTCACAACCTCACCCACCTTAACCTTCGGCATATCAACCTTCTTCGCCACCTTTGCCACAAATTCGTCCTTTGTCATCTCTCACCTCCTTTGTTCTTTCAGGTTTACTTCCTACAAAACCTTGCTAATTAAAGTTCTTAAGAAAGTTAAATAGAGAAGTTTGAGTTGTCAAGAGGTTTTTTCAATTTTTTTTAAAAAATTTACCGATTTTTAAAGGAAAATTCACCATTAAAACACACCCCATACCTTTCCTTTACCGTATTCAAGCTTGACATCAGGTATCTCTTTTATGTTAATCCTGAAATAAAATCCAGCCCTGTAGCCGCTCGGGATTATACCTATAGTTAGTTCCCAGCAATGTAAATCTCGCCATAGTGTTATGTTTTCGCTCACCTTCTCATTATTTTCTATATCATAGTAAATTGAATAATCAACCCTCCAGTTCGGCGTGAGAAAAAGCGATATATCGCCCTTTAGCCAGTTTGTTTCTCCGATTGAGGATTTTTGTTTTGTGTAGTAATGGTAGAGGTTAACTCGCCATTCTTTTTGTGGCAGTGTTTCGCCCCAGCTCAAATTTCCACCGAAAAATATGCTGGTTGTTACTCCACCCTCAACAAAACGGGGCACTTTAAGCTTCTCATCCTTGCTGTACCAACTAAAACGGGAGTTCAATGTTATGTTCAGGTTTGAAAAAGGTTCAACTCTTGCTGAGGTTATTATGTCGTTTATGGGCTTGGTTTTATTTTCCCAGTTGTAGCCCGATTGAATGCTTAACGATGTCAGCTCTATTTTTTGTTTGCCGTTCTTGCTGATGAGTTCGAATAAGTTGTTTACGCTCCATTGAAGGAGATTAATTTTTGAACTGTAAGGGGATATGCCACCTACTGTGAATAAATTTAGATTGTTTTTTCTCTCTGGCGAATAAGAATAGGTTATTGCTGGCTGAAGAACATGCCTTATTCTTTGTCCGAATATTGCGGGACTTCGCCCGTAAAGCCTTGTCGATAATGTGGTATACATTGATAAATTTGAGAGAAAAGGATATCTTTTCCCGGTTTTATCGGAGTCGTAAAGGAAAGTTGAGATATTAAAGCCGGGAGAAAAATTGAAATACGGGTTGTAATTGAACGGGAAAGAAAGCCTGAATTCGCTTGATGTTGCCCAGTGATTAAACCAGGGGTTGGTTTCTCGTCGCCGCGTAAAATAACCATTATAAGAGAAAGTGAAATTTTTCAGGATTCCTCTTGAGATAATCGGTTGCTGATAGCGCATAAACCTTATTGATGGCATATCCTCGGTTATCCTGTTCTGAACAAGATTGTAAATCCTTGTGAGCGAGATGTTCAGGCTCGAGTTTCTGAAATTCCTTGAAAAGAGCAGGTTTGAGCTCAGATTTGTGGTCATTCTTTCTGTTGGCGAATATCTCGTGTCATAGAAATAGTCCCGGTCGCTCACAAAATTCCCTGAA
Organism: bacterium; assembly: GCA_039793385.1. Taxonomy (GTDB): domain Bacteria; phylum UBP14; class UBA6098; order JBAMLU01; family JBAMLU01; genus JBAMLU01. The sequence continues at coordinate 15,763 of JBAMLU010000083.1, read as the reverse complement.
AAAGATAATCTATAATTCTCGTATATCGTCTCGAAATGGGAAACCGAAAGGTCCCATCTTGATTTTTTTCTTATACTTGTTATTGCATCACTTGATTCGAACTTGTAGCTTCCGGCGATAGAACCTGAGAAGTAATTTGCGAGGGCATAGTTAAGTTTTGTTCTTATAAGCCAACCCGTGAGCTCATCAAAATCGACGGCTATCGTGTAATCCCAGAATGGGCTTGGCGCAAGATAATAGCCGATGTTTCTGATGAATCTCTCACCACGAACAAAGTTCCCAATATCCACCGGCAAAAAACCAGAATGACGCCTCTTGTCAACCGAAAAGACGAGAAAAGGCAACGCAAATACAGGTAAATCCTTTACATAAAGAATAACCCCTTTTGCTATAATTCTATCGTTTCCTTCAACATATTTTATTCTCGGGCTGTAAAAGTGATAATGTGGGTCGTTAAGTGAACAAGTTGTGTATCTTCCGCTTTTGATGTAAAGGTCATTCTCCTTTGTAGTTGCGATTAGTTTACCGAAATAGTGTGATGAGGATTTTGATGTAGAACCGTAGTAGAGATGCCCTTTTTTCGTTTTCAGGTTATAGTCAAGCCTATTCGCTAAAAACTCGTCGTTACCCTCTTTTATAATAGGTGTTCCGAAGCTTATCTCGCCATCTGAAAAACCCTCAGCAACGAGAATGTATGAATCTATGAAATAAGATATGCTATAAGATTGAAGCTCGAGAGCATGATACCTTAAAGAACTCTCCTCAAACAATGTTATTCTTTCTTCACCAGGATAATAAGAAACCCTCTTAGCAAAATAGAAAACCGAATCTGGGATTGTCTTTCTGTCGTATCGTCCAGTGGCATTGCCGATAAATATTATAGAATCCAGCTTTTCATCCGTGATAAATATGATTGATGTATCGCTTTTTATGAAATTTATGCCGAAATTTGTGGTCTCCTTTTCAGTAACATAATATGTCGAGCGAACATCACCATAAAGTTTTGCCATCTCTATTTTCCCATTTTTAAAGGAGAAAAGCATAATATTGGAGTAGAAGGAGGATGTTCGTTCGGGTTGAAGGGAGTCGATTGTCCATGTGAGTTCAGAGTTTGTCCCGTGAAGTTCAACTTTATTGAGCTTGCCATCAGAAAGCGTAGCAAATATCGTGTCTCCCTTGAGTTTCCAATCCTTGCCAACAATGACAGGCTCCTGTACAAAAAAAGCAAAATCCTTTCCCCTGTAATACACCAATCTGCCACACCTTGCGCCTATGTCATCTTTAAAAAGTCTGACATTACCGAAACAATGGAGAGATTCGCCGTCAAAGAACGAAATGAGGCTATCGGAGCTCAAAGTCAATTCTTTATCGCCAGTTTTTCGGAATATCTCGAGTTTTTTCACCCTGTATGCCTTACCGAGCTTTGATGAGGAGTTGTGCACGAAGCTGTCTGCCTCAACAATTATCTTTCCGCTGTCAACCGTATCAATTGATGAGAAATATGCATTGCGCCACAATATAGCGGTTTTCTCTTTCTCGTTGAAGAATCCGAGTTCTCCACGGGCAAATGTATCCCCCTTTTTCGATTCTACTTCAACTAATCCGCCTTTCGCCCAGGCTTCTTTTCGTTTGCCATCGTAAAAAAGCTCGCCGGTTTTCACAATCTGCTCGCTGGTCTCAAGGCTAACATCTCCCCAAAAATTCACCCGGTTCTTATTTTTATCCCAGCTAGCCGTATTCCCTTTTATAACAAGCTCACCACTTCTTATAACAACTGACCCGAAAAGATTAACGAGCGCTCCTTTTCTTTCTGTTTCAAGTCTATCGGCGTTTTCAAGGATAATTTCAGCTCCATAAATCCTACTTATTGTGATGGTAAAAAATAAAGAGGTCAAAATGAAAATCTCACATTTCATACGATATCAAATGTTCTTGAGCAATTCAACAAGATTTGAAAGCATACTCGCCTTTTTCATTATCATTTCCCTTGTAAGCATTCCATCCTCAGCGATTATCCTGGTGACGAGTTCTAAAGGAACTCTCTCAAACATCGGTGCCTCATATGGGATTGAATCATCAATCTTGGGGTTCCATTCCTCATTCGTTAATCTTTTCACCCTGCCCTGCTGAAAAACCTGTTTCGGCATTATTTTCAATTTGCTTCCGAGAACATAAAACGGGCGACGAAAAGCTCTTGCCACAAGAGCCAAAACTGAACTTCCTGCCTTGTTAATAAAAAATTCCTCTGTTATAGCATCTGCGCCTACAACAAAAGCATCGCACCTTTCACCATAAATAAACCAGCAGCTATCAGGTATGAGAAGGAGATTAATATTTTTCAGTTGAAGTTCATGGGCAAGATGAATACCCTCATCACCAGGTGAGGACTCTGATATTATTACCTGAAAACTATCATTATGTTTCGAATATTCCATAATAAAATGTTTTACACTTCCGCTATAACTAATTGTACCTATTGTTGGTGCCCTTTTTATAATTTTCACTGCGTGATTAGTAATTAAATTCAGAGAATTATTAAGACTATTTATAAAGTTATCGATATAATTTACAATATCTTTTGTTGTTCCATTTTTTCCAAAACTCTCGATACAACCGAAAACAAGGTTGTAAATAAGAGCCATGTCGGGTTGTGTATTGATTATACGGGTTGAGATTTTCAACAACTCATTATATATGTTTTTCTCTGAGCATTCATCCATTTCGTCAGCGAATGTGAGAAAAATATTGCAGGCTTTATGCGCTATATCAATTGAGCCTGATGATTTATCTTTTTCAAGTTGTATGAGAAGAGATTCGTATTTTTTCATTCGCTTTCCGGTATCCCTTCATTGACAATGAATTCTATTTTTGTGTTTCTTGGCACCTGTGTTCCTGGATAAAGTGATTGCTGGAACACAACGCCGGGGTTCATTGTGGGGATCTTTCGAACGGTGATACAGGTTGAATCGGTGTAGAGTCCTGAGGCTTTTACTCTTTCGATTAGACCGTCTATAGGATAACCAATAAAGCTTGGCACGAATACCTTATCAGTTATA
>JBAMLU010000083.1:8428-12697 GCA_039793385.1 bacterium | reverse complement strand
AGTTATAACACCAAGGCTAACAATAATATTAACAGTGTCTTTGCTGCTAAGTTTTGTAAATGGTGGTGGGATTGTGCCTATCACATTATCTACGCTTATCGAATCAGAATATCTGTATTCAGTTTTGCCAACAATAAGCCCGAGTTTTTCAAGATTTATTATTGCCTGCCTATAAGATATGCCTCGAAGGTTTGGAACTGTAATAGATTCTTTGCCGAGGCTCACGGAAAGTCTCACCTTTCTTCCAGGTTTCACAAAGCTTTCACCCTCAGGTCTTTGCCATATAATATGACCCTCAGGAACATCCTTAGAGTATTCCTCAACAAATTTTACCGGTTTGTATCCGTATTTCTTTAGCGTATCCATCGCTGCTTTAAGCTGCAAACCAACAACATTCGGGAGCTTTCTCTCGCTTGACCGCCTTGTGAAAGCCGGCATAAGAACCCTATCGAAAAAAAGCACTCCCCCTAAAAAAGAGATAGCAAAAACACCTATATATAACGATTTAAGCCAGAAATATCTATCCATTTTCATAATATATTTCCTCTTTTATCTCACCTGAACTGATCTCGATTATCGTATCGTTTTTGCGAATTATTAGATAGCCGTCTTTTGTAATACCTTCAAGCATTCCCACGATTACCTCATCATTATAACTAATAGCAATATTCGAACCAAGCCTGAACGCTCGTCTGTTCCATTCTTTTACTATGGGCTCTAACTTCGCCCTTTTAATCATTCCCACGATTATTTTGATATTTTCAACGATGGACTTTATCAATTCTTCTTTTTTATCTTCTTTAATCGGGAATGTTATAGCAGATGGGAATTCACGGGTATCGAGGAGATTTTCCGAAAAAGTATTTATGCCGATGCCTATTATAAACCAATCCTGAAATTCCTCAACAAGTACACCACCGACCTTTTTCCCTTTATAAATGAGGTCGTTTGGCCATTTTAGCTTTATTTCATTTCCCATTGCTTTTGCAATTGCAATCCCTATAGCGGGGCTCAGGATTGCGCTTTTCGGAATATTTTTAACGATTATTGATAAATAAATCCCACCGGGCGGGGAAAACCATTTTCGTCCATTTCTGCCATGCCCAGAGTGTTGTTCTTGAGCAATGATAATATCCCATTCCCAGGCGAAACCCGCTTGAATAAGCCACTTAGCAATTTCGTTTGTTGATGAAATGATTTTGAACCTGATTATCCTCATAATGGTTGAAATTCCAGCGAAAAATCTTTAGCCTTAGCTGAATGAGTGATTGAACCAGAAGAGATATATTCCACATCGAGTGAAACAAAATGTTTTATATTTTTCTCGTTTATCCCGCCCGACAACTCAAACTCTATATCGGTTCGTCCCAATTTTCGGCGAAGTTCAATAGCACGCTTGACCATTGATGGTGTAAAATTGTCGAGCATTATCCGGTTGATATCGTGTTTCAATGCCGCTTTTAGTTCCCTAAGTTTTGAAACCTCAAGTTCTATGAAAATATCCTTGTTTTTATCCTTCAATGCGTCGATTTTCCTGAGTATCTCTTTTATTCCTCCGCCTAAAAAGATATGATTGTCCTTGATGAGTATCTGGTCGTAGAGCCCGAATCTGTGGTTTTTCCCGCCACCGACAACGACCGCGTATTTTTCAAGCTGGCGTAATAGTGGGGTTGTCTTTCTCGTATCAAGAAGAATTGTGCCCTTTTTGCCAATCTTTTTCACAAGATGCGCGGTTGTTGTTGCTATGCCCGAAAGATGAGCGAGAAAATTTAACGCCGTTCGTTCGCAGGCGAGTATGGAGCGAGCGTTCCCGCTCACTCTCATAACAACATCGCCCTTATTTGTCTCTTTACCATCACCAATAACTATCTCAACCTTTAATTTATTGTCAAAGTATTGGAATACCATCTTTGCAACCTCTGTCCCGCAAACAATGCATTTTTCTTTCGCTACAATAACTCCGGTCCCGCTCACATTATCAGGAACAAACTCGTTTGATGTTATATCGCCCGAACCTATATCCTCTTCAAGCGCCTCTTTTATCAATTGCTCGAGAGTCATATCATTTTATGTATAAAAGTTTGCCACTTTTAGTTTGGGTTGGGGTTTCAATCCTGTATATGTATAGACCTGAATTAGCATCATCGGGAAGCTCGAGCCTTATAAACCATTTCCCATTTCCGTTCAACTTCTCTGATTTAACCAACCTGCCGAATATGTCATAGATTGAAAGCACGAGCTCAACATTTTCTGATGATGCTACCGGGATAAACGAATATCTGTTGAACGGGTTAGGGAACGGATTCCCAATAACGAGCGCCATTTCTATCTTTTCTTTCACATTCGTTGTCACGAAGAAAGCCCAGCAAAATTCGGGTGTAATATTTGGTCCGCAGCCCCAGGCTCTGTCCTGTGCATTTCTTATGCAGACACGAACAACTGAATCAGTTGGAGTTGGACGGTATACATACTGAAATATATTCTCTGTAATGGTATATCCCGTATGTTGAACCTCATTTATATAAAGTTGTGGTGATAGAATCGAAAGCCCGGAAATACTATCGAATATCGTAACACTTATATTAATAACTGTATCTGTCACATTCGACCATGGTAGGGGATATGGTGCGGTTATAACAGGTGGGGTGTAATCCACATAGAATGTGACCGAAATAGGAAGGTCTTCAGGTTCGTTGCCAGCCGTGTCCTGGATTGAGAGGAGCTCTACCCTGCAGATACCTTCATCCCATTCATACGGTGGCTGGAATGTAAGGGTATCACTTCTCAGGGTTATGGCTGACGACGGGAATGTAAATTCTACACCATTTGCATCGATTTCTATGGAGTAGGGGTCAATCATTGTGTTCTCGATTATCCTGAAACTGACAAATTGTCGCGGACAAGATGAGTACATATTCATTGGTGGGAAAGCAACAATTACAACAGGCGGAATTGTATCCTCCTCGGTTGGTTCTGGTATGGTATAGAATCTCCAGCAGTAATTTGGTGAAACATTTGCTCCGCAATACCGAGCTCTATCAGCCGCACTTATAATGCAAACCTCAACGGTATCATATGGCTCGAACGGCGAAAACGGAATAAATCTTAACCTGTTCTCGCTCACGGTGAACCTCGAAATCGGGATATCATTGAGCTCAACATAGATGCGCGATATATCTAATCCTGAAAGGGAATCAATTATTGTAACTGATATCTCGGGTTGAAGGTTGGTGATTGTAGAGTTATTAGGTGGGAATGGGTCAGTGAATATTGGCGGCTCAAGGTCGATGATAAATGTGAATCTAAGTGGTAGTCCTCGAGCCGAATTTGAGGCTGTATCGGTGAGTGAAACAAGTTCAACATTAACAATATCGCCAGATGCGAAAGGAGTTGTTGGTGTCCATATGAGGGTATCATTTGTAATCCTTATCTCAGGAGAACTATAGGTGTAAGGTATTCCATTTACATCAAGCCTGATAGAACTGAGCTCTATCATTGTATTGTCAAAAATAAGCATCCTTATCTGTTGAAACCTACAGGATGAGTAGGACATATGTGATGGCATAAGGGTGGTTACAGTTGGAGGAATTGTATCTGGTGGAATAGCGCTACCAAGTTCGCATCTGAATATTCTCAATGTTTCGTCGCAGGCAGCGTAGATATAGTTGTTCCAGTAATAAACATCACGAACTATACCAATCCCGCTAAGGCTACTTAAAAGTGATGGTGAAGAGGGATTCTCTAAAGATAGGAGTTTTATTCCTGCAGAACCATCAGCAACGATAAGAAAATCGGTGCGAACCGGGAAAACATTGAATGCGTTTCCGCCGTGAGAAATGTATGTCCCAATTATCTCTGGTGCAAATGGGTCAGTTATTCTGATTATATGGACAGCAGCCTGGTCAGGAACACCGATAATGCTTGCATCGGCCACGAACGCAAAAGGACCTGAAACCTTAACACCAACGCACCAACCAGGCGTATCAACATAGCTCAGAGGAACGGGTAGAGTTGGGTCGTCGATCTGAACTATATAGAATCCCATCTGATCCTCTCCGAGGTAGGCATAATTTTCGTCAATATCAATAGCTTTATTCTGCCCGGCGGTAGGTATTGCTCCGGTAAAGCTGAAAATACCATCAAAACGCAAGATGAGGAACCTCATAAAATTTGCAACATAAACGAACCTTCCCATTACTCTTAGGTCGTAAACATAATAGCTCGTTGCGAAAGTATCTATTAGGACGAGGTTTGATGGTTCGAAAGATT
>JBAMLU010000083.1:0-8418 GCA_039793385.1 bacterium | reverse complement strand
AAGATTTCACTGCCGCAACATTGAAACCATATCCAACAAATGTAATGGAATCGGTAACATCAAGACCCATTGTCCAGCTGCTAAAGTTCAGGGAATCAAGTATTGTTGGGGTTGATGGATTTGAAACATCTACCGTAAAAAGCGAGTTCCTATCAACCAGGAACACAACCCCCTCTTTATATCTCACCCTTTGAATGCTATGAAATCCCCCTATTTTCCCAACAGGCATAATATCTTGGGGGAATGAGACTCCAATCATTAAAAGCAGGATAATTATTACGCTTTTTTTCATATTCCTCCCATTTTTCAGAATATAACATGTAAAACCACTTTTGGCAAGAAAATATATCTTAAATCCGTTTCTCCTTTAAAATGATATTAGAATAATATCCGAAATTTTCCAGTATTTTGTTTGTTCCTCTGACAACACAGGTAAGGGGGTCATCAACGAGGTGTACATAGAGGTTTGTCTGTTCAGATATAGCTTTATCGAGGTTTCTGAGTAGTGAGCCGCCACCAGTAAGAATTATACCGCGGTCAAGTATATCGCTTGCAAGTTCGGGTGGGGTTTTTTCGAATGCCTCCCGAATTGCTTCCATTATCGCCGATAACGATTCACTTAGGGCTTCACGAATCTCGATCGAGCTCACCCTAACTGTTTTCGGCAAGCCTGTTATAAGGTCTCTGCCTTTAACATCCATATAAAGTTCCTCATCGAGCTTGTAAGCGCTTCCTATTTCTATTTTGACCTTTTCTGCGGTTTGCTCACCGATAAGGAGGTTGTATTTTTTCTTCAGGTAATTTATTATAGATTCGTCCATTTCGTCGCCGGCAATACGGATCGATGATTTCGTTACAATTCCCGATAGGGCGATAACGGCTATTTCTGATGTTCCGCCGCCTATGTCGATGAGCATATTTCCGGCGGGTTCCTCAATATTTAACCCAACACCTATAGCAGCAGCAATAGCCTCGCTCACAAGAATAACATCTCTTGCGCCCGCACCAAGGGCAGCGTCAGTTATAGCTCGCTTTTCTACCTCAGTTATGCCAAGTGGAACAGAGATAACGATTCGTGGTTTGATGAGAAATTTCTTGTGTATTACCCGTCGAATAAACTCCTTAAGCATCTCCTCTGCGATATGGAAATCTGCAATAACCCCGTCCTTCATTGGGCGAACAGTCCTTATTGATGGAGGTGTTCGCCCTAACATCTCTTTTGCTTCCTTACCAATAGCGACAATCTTGCCGTCATCTGCCGAAACTGCCACAACCGATGGCTCATTTAAAAGGATGCCCATCCCTTTCACGGAAATAAGCGTATTGGCAGTTCCGAGGTCAATTCCTATATCGTTCGAGAATATATCGAATATGCTCATTATGCTCTTCCAATATATTCGCCTGTGCGGGTGTCCACTTTAACCTTGTCCCCAACATTTATAAATAAAGGTACCTTTATTTTGAGCCCGGTTTGCAATATCGCTTCTTTCATTATATTTGTCACACTATCACCTTTAATTCCCGGCTCAGTATAGGTTACGGTAAATATCTCGCTTGGTGGAAGGTTAACATATATTGGCAAACCCTCGAAAAAGAGTATCTCGTATGTTTCACCTTCAATGAGATAATATCTTGTTTCGCCGAGGAGTTGTTCGGAGATACTAACCTGTTCGAATGTTTCGTTGTTCATAAAGAAATACTCGCCCTGGGACTCATATAGATATTGCATTCTCTGTTTTGCGAGGTCTGGTTCCTCGAACTGAGCGCTGGAATCGAAAGTTTTTTCCATAACGGCGCCCGTTTTGAGGTTTTTTAGCCTTGAACGCACATGCCCTCGACCACGACCAAGATGAACAAGTTGAAAATCAATCACCTCATATGGTTCACCATCTATCGTTATTTTCAGACCCTTGCGAAAATCGGTGGCGCTTATCATATCCTCCTCCGAACTTATATTGTCATTATCTCTTCTTCCTTTAGCTTTAAAAGTTTATCTATTTCTGTTATGTACTTATCAGTTAATTCTTGTATCCTTTTTTGTCCGCTGAAACTTTCATCCTCACCTATTTCGCCCTCTTTTTCGGCTTTTTTCAGGCTCTCGTTTGATTCTCTTCTTATGGTCCTTACAGATACTCGCCCATTTTCTGCGATTTGCCCAGCTACTTTAATGAGCTCCTTTCTTCTTTCCTCTGTTAGAGGCGGGATTTCAATCCTTATGATATTTCCGTCGTTAACAGGATTTAGCCCGAGATTAGCCTTTTGAATTCCCTTTTCTATAGCTCCGAGAGCGGATTTGTCCCAAGGTTGAATCACGAGGGTTTTTGAGCCGTGCACAAGAATATTAGCCACCTGTTTTATCGGAAGGATTGTGCCATAATACTCAACTTTTACTATATCAAGAAGGGCGGGTGAAGCTTTTCCGGTCCTGAGGTGTGCAAACTCATCACGAACAACTTCAACCGCTTTTTTCATTCTGCTTTCAGCCTCTTTGATGATTTCGTTCACTGTCATTGTTCCCCCTTTTCTTATAAGGAGAATACTCGTGTGCCGATTTGTTCGCCCGTTACAACCCTGAATAGATTTCCCTTTTTAAGGATATTGAAAACGATTATAGGAATCCTATTTTCCCCGCTAAGGCTTATTGCTGTAGCATCCATAACCCCGAGCCCCCGTTCTAAGACCTCTTTATGCGTTATCTCTTTAAACATCTTTGCATCCCTGTTCTTAAACGGGTCAGAATCAAAAACTCCGTCAACCTTTGTCCCTTTCAGGATAACATCAGCCCTGATTTCAGCGGCACGAAGGGCTGCTGCGGTATCGGTTGTAAAGAATGGTGAGCCAGTTCCGCCGCCGAGGATTACAACCCTTCCTTTCTCAAGATGTCTTATAGCCCGTCGTCTGATGTAAGGTTCGGCAAGCTGCTGCATAGAGATTGAGGTCATTACCCTTGTTGGGATGCCGACATTTTCAAGTGAAGCCTGTAAAGCGAGCGAATTTATTATTGTAGCGAGCATCCCCATCTGGTCACCGACAACCCTATCTATTCCAACCTCAATACCCTCAAGACCGCGGAATATATTCCCGCCTCCTATAACAATTGCAATCTGTACGCCGAGCTCGTATACAGATTTTATCTCTGCTGTGATATTTTTCAATTCATCGATATCAATGCCAACCTCAAGTTTGCCCTCGAGAATCTCTCCTGATAGTTTAAGGAGTATCCTTTTGTAGACAGGTTCGGTACTCATTCGCCAAGCTGGAACCTTGCAAATCTCTTTATTTTTATGTTCTCACCTACTTTTGTTATAAGTTCAAGAATGAGTTCTCTAACTTTTTTATTAGAGTCCTTTATCCATGGTTGGTCAAGTAATGAGACTTCCTCCATCCATTTCTCCAGCCTGCCTTGAGCGATCTTTTTAGCAATATTTTCTGGTTTGCCGCTCTCTTTTGCCTGATCCTCGTATATAGTTCTTTCCTTTTCGATAAGCTCCTGCGGGATTGATTCCCTCGAAATGGCAATGGGCGCGGTTGCGGCTATTTGAAGTGCGAGTTCCTTGGCAAGCGTTCTGAATTCGCTGGTTTTAGCCACGAAATCGGTCTCGCAGTTAAGTTCAAGAAGTACGCCTATTCTATCCCCGGGATGTATGTATGAATATATTATCCCTTCTTTGGCTTCCCTATCTATTTTCTTCACAGCCTTAGCAAGACCTTGTTTTCTCAGTATTTCTATTGCTTTTTCAATATCTCCTCGGGATTCCTCAAGCGCCTTTTTACAGCTCATTATTCCGGCACCTGTGGCATCGCGGAGAATCTTGAGTTCATCACCCTTTATGTTCATCTTTCTCTTCCTCCGAATTTTTTGCTCTTTCTTCTTTTACCCCTTCACCCTGAACATCTTCAGCTTCTTGTGTTCCCTCCTTTTCTTTTATTATTGTTTCTGGTATAGTTCCGCCTCTTGATTCAATTATAGCGTCGGCAAATGCGGAGATGAAAATCTTTATCGAACGCATAGAATCATCATTTGCTGGGACAAGGTAATCGACAAGGTCTGGGTCGCCATTTGTATCGCAGAGCCCTACAATAGGTATACCAAGCCGTCTGCTTTCAGCAACTGCTGTTGACTCGAGTTTCACATCAACGATGATTGTCAGGTCTGGAAGCCTTTCCATATTCCTTATACCGGATAGAACGGTTTCAAGTTTTTCTCTTTTTTTCTCGAGTTTCATCACCTCTTTTTTTGTAAGTTTTTCATATGTTCCATCGGATTTCATTCTTTCGAGTTCGTTTAGTTTATTGATGCTCTGGCGGATGGTTTGGAAGTTTGTTAGCATTCCACCCAACCATCGCTTAGCGACATAAAACATCCCACATCGCTTTGCTTCTTCCTCTATTATTGATTGTGCCTGTTTTTTCGTGCCAACAAAAAGAATTATGCCGTTGTTTTTCGCAACCTCTTTGACAACTTCAACCGCATTCTTAAAGCAATCGAAAGTCTTTTGTGGGTCGAGGATGTGAAGACCGTTACGGGTTGTGAGGATGTAATTTTTCATTTTTGGATTCCATCGGTGCGTTTGGTGTCCGTAATGAGCCCCGGCTTTAAGGAGTTCCTCAATGGTAATTTCAGTCATTATAATACCCCCTTTTTGGTTTTAACTACCGCCCGTTTCAACCCGATGGGACCCTGTGCAAATAATTGCGCATCGGGACCACCCATTCGGTCCACAAGCGTGATTCTCGTTATCTCTTCGAGAACTGGAATCTCTTTCTTGCTTTTGGGTGACCGTATTTTTTCCTCTCGACCTCTCTTGGGTCCCTTGTAAGGAGCCCTTCTTTTTTAAGCTCTGGTTTTAGATCCGGATTGAACGCTACAAGTGCTCTTGCAATTCCGAGCAAAAGGGCGTCAGCCTGACCGTTTACTCCTCCACCTATAAGCCTTGCTCGGATATCGAATTGATTCTTTAAACCAACCAATTCGAGTGGCTTATATACCTTATATATAAGGTCATCTCTGCAGAAATACTCCTTTACAGTTTTCCCGTTTATATCTTCCTTGCCTTCTCCGCCCGGGAATAGCCAAACTTTAGCAACTGCAGTTTTTCTTCTGCCTGTTCCGTAGATTCCTTCTTTTTCCACTTATCCTCCTTACAATAAAGGCTAAATTTGTAGCTTTTCTGGTTTTTGTGCTTGATGAGGATGGATTTCGCTTGCGTAGACGAATAAGTGTTTGGCGATTTTCCTGCCGAGTCGGTTTTTGGGCAACATACCTTTAACAGCATGAATTAATATTCTTTCCGGGTGTGTTGCCCTTATTCTTTCTGGAGTTGTTTCTCGCAAACCGCCGGGATAACCCGTATACCATCTATATTTCTTCTCCCTTTCCTTTTTCCCGGTGAAAATAGCTTTATCGGCATTTATAACAACAACATAATCGCCTATATCAAGGTGAGGTGTAAAACCTGGCTTATGCTTTCCACGAAGAAGCACCGCTATTTTTGACGCAAGTCGACCAACAATTTTACCTTTCGCATCTATAAGATACCATTTCTTCTCTATCTCATTTGCTTTCGGTGTTCTTGTTTTCATCATGCCTCCTTATTGTCGCATTTTTGACTAAAAATTATATAGGCTTTTCAAACGATGTCAAGAAAAAAATCATCAAATTTCAACAAGTCTGATATCGTCAAGCCTCTTTTTCAAGAATCTTTCGCCTATGCGCCTGAATCTCTCAGGAGCGTCGGTGACATAGAAGATTTTATAAGGGGTATGATTCTTGCCCAGCATCGAGTTTTTTTTAAGGAATTTTTGTGTTTCTTCTGCAACCGCCTGTGCTGAGTTAATAATATCAACGCTTTCACCCATAATTTTCCTTATAGGTTCAATTAAGATGGGGTAATGCGTACATCCTAGTAAAAGGGTGTCTATATTGTTTTGGCGAAATTCTGCAAGGTAGGTTTCTGCAGCAAGTTCTGGAATTTTCCCGTTCGTGAATCCTTCCTCAACAAGCGGGACAAAAAGCGGACAAGCCTTTGCAAAAACCTTAATCTCAGGATTAGCGTTTAGAATTGCTTTTTGGTATGCGCCAGCGTTTATTGTTGCTTCAGTGCCGATTACACCAATTCTCATATTTTTTGTTCTCTCAACAGCCAACCTCACTCCAGGTTCAATAACCCCGATGATTGGGATAGAAAAGTTTTCTCTCAAATAATCGAGAGCCACTGCAGATGATGTATTGCAGGCGACCACAACTAACTTGACCTTGAATTGCTCGAGAAAAAGAATATTCCTGAAAGAGAGCTTTTTAATTCTTTCTTGTGAGCGTGTCCCATAAGGTGTTCGAGCGGTGTCGCCGAGATATATGAGTGATTCGTATGGCAATATTTCCTCGATTTCCTTCATAACAGTAAGACCACCAACTCCACTATCGAAGATTCCTATAGGAGCATCTTTATTGTTCATAATTTTCGTCCTTCTTTTTCGGAAAGAGTTCCCCGCTATATTCCGCCATCCTTTCGAGTTCTTCTTTTGATGGTAGTTCCGAGAGATCTTTGAGTCCGAAGGTTTGCAGGAATTTTTCTGTTGTTGCGTAGAGATATGCATTTGTTCCCTGGGATTTGCCGACAATTTTTATAAGCCCCAGTTCGAGAAGATTATGGAGAATTCTATCACTTGATGCGCGACGAATAAGCTCTATTACCCTTTTTGTAACTGGTTGCTTGACCGCAATTATAGCAAGAATATCAAGCGCGCCTTTCGAGAGCCTCCTTTTTTCTAACCTGTGGAATTCCCTCACAAGAATACCATACTCGCCTTTAAGATATAATTGATATCCGCCGGCAATCTCCCTTATGTAGAAGCTTCTCCCTTCATTTGCGTAATCTTCGTTGAGCTCGTTTATTATTTGTTTTACCTCACTCTCGGTCGTTTTAAGATAACGAGCTATTCTTTGTGCTTGTACTGGTTCAGGCGCTGAAAACAAAAGTGCTTCTATTTCAGGCTTTATCTTTTTCCCCATACCAATTACTATTTATGATTATCTAATTACTCAATGAGAAAGACCCATATGGGGCTGAAATTTCGCCGTTGTAAAAGCCTTACCTTTTTCATCCTCGAGAGCTCTAATAAAGCGATGAATGTCACGACCAGAAATTGGAGCTCGCTCCTCTGTGAGATAAGCTCTCTAAATTTCGCCTTTTTTCTTTCCCTTAAATAAAAGAGTATTTCCGTTAATCTTTCGCTAAGATCTATCTCAGCTCTTATTTTGACCGGGAATTCTGGCGTGGAGGAGAAATATTTTCTTATGCTCTTTATAAGCTCCCACAAGTTGGGTTCGACCATCTTTTCTTTTATCTCGAGCTCCGGGAATTCGCCTCTCTGGTAGTTGAGTTCTTCTTGTATCATACGGGTTTCGAGCTTGTGAGCGAGGGCATGGTATTTTTTGTATTCTATTATCATACTGGCGAGTTCTTGCTGGGCAGTTGGTTGCTCGGTTGTGTCGGGATGCGGTTCCCTTGGCAAAAGATACCGTGCCTTTAGTTCAAGGAGTGTTGCAGCCATAACAAGATAATCCCCGACAAGCTCGAGCTCGAGCTCCTCCATCATCTTGATATATTTCATATACTGGTCAACAAGCTCAGCAACAGGGAGGTCGTATATGTCGTATTCTTCTTTTCGCACAAGATAATATAGAAGTTCCATAGGACCTTCGAAATCCTCAATCTGAATGTTAAATCTTTTTTCTTCTACCTTAGCAGGCATCCTCGTCCTTCGGGAGGTTTTTGTATTCCTCGAGCGAAAAAACCGGACCATCCTTACATATATATTTGTGTCCGATATTACACCTTCCACATTTTCCTATGCCACATTTCATTTTCATCTCGAGGCTTGTGAAAACAAGGGTTGGGTCGAACCCAAGTTCATCAAGCACAGGGAATGTATATTTTAACATAATCGGTGGTCCGCAGACAAAAACGATAGTATTAGTGCTTTCCGGTTTCAACCTTTTCAGAACTTCAGGGACAACGCCTATTTCACCTTTCCAGAGCTCGTCGCCTTTATCAACAGTGAGGACGAGTTTGAAATCCTTTATCTGTTGCCATTTTTCGAATTCATCTCTATAAAGTAGAAGCCCGGGTTCACGAGCTCCATAGAGAATGGTTATCTTGCCGTAGTTTTGCCTGTTTCCGTTGTCGGAAAGGAAAAGGAAAAGCGAACGAAGCGTTGTAAATGCAAAGCCGCCGGCGACAATCAAAACATCCCTGCCCTTGGCGAGTTCAAATGGATAATGGTTCCCGAGCGGTCCACGAATGCCAACTAAAGAACCCTCATCCAAGGAGTGAAGCGCTGTTGTGAGAGCACCTATTCTATTTACAGTAAAAAGAAGCCCTGGCTCTTTTGGGGAGCTTGCTATTCCAAATGGAG
>JBAMLU010000082.1:11151-20790 GCA_039793385.1 bacterium | reverse complement strand
AAAGGGTTATAGAGCTTGGAATAAAGATAGCACAAGAAAAGACAAACGAACTTATTGGCACTGTTCAAAAGGTTCTTGTTGAATCAAGGGCTCATAAAAACCCTGGATTTTACGAGGGGCTAACTGATGGTGGAAAGGTCGTGATTTTCCCTGCAAGAGAAGAGGAAATCGGCGAGATAGTTGATGTGAAGATTGTTTCAGGAACCCCGTGGGCATTAAAAGGAGAAAGAGATGAAGAAAAAAGAAATCCTTGAACATCTCGAATCCCTTGCCCAATCACTCGGGCTCTCAGTAAGATACGAGGAGCTTGGAACGCACTCAGGCGGAATCTGTAAACTATTCGGAAAAAATTTCCTGTTTATCAACAAATCTTTGAATATAGATGCTAAAATAGAATTTTTCGCACAAGAACTCAAAAAATTCGACCTTTCGGGCATATTCATCCTACCAGAAATCCGAAAAATCCTGCAAATTGAAGAGGAAAACATCGAAAGATAGATATAAAAAATAAGAAATTTTTTTACATTGACGAAGATTAAAATTTTTGTATTATTTTAAAATATGAAGGTTGTTAGCTTTTGGCTCATAAGTTTTATCTTGATAAGCGCATTTGCTGGAGAAAAGTTTAATGAGTTTAAGGCAAAGTTTGATAAACTCGATTACCTTTCAGGCAATATAGAGGGTAAACTCCCATCAAAAGAGAGATTCAACGGGAGATTTTTCGTCCATAAGGATAAGCTAAGTTTGGAACTAAAGGATGTTAGCGGGGGAAAGGAATTTCTTTGGGTCGATGGTAAGACAATTATGCATTATATCGATGGCAATCCTAATGGGGTAAAATCAAGGCTCAATGGTTTTAACTTTTATTTCCCCGATTCGCTTATCCCTCTCTGTGCAAAACTTTTAGAACTCTATGTCGCCAAAGACGATAATGGTTATATCCTTAAAGGGGTTTCTAAAAAAGGGGATGAAGAAAAACCTTTCAAAAGTATGAGAGCCTATTTCACAAGCGGGGCTATTCCTAAGAATATATTCCTTGAATTTTCAAATGGAGAAACGGTTGAGATAAAATTCAAAGGAGTATCCACTAAGGGGTTCGATAAAGGGATTTTTTCACCGCCTAAATCGGTAAGGTTTATTGAGGAAGGGGAAAGAGATTGGAGCGAATAAGGATATTTATCCGCACATTAGGATGCCCAAAGAATGAGGTAGATTCAATATATATTGCGGGTGAACTTTCGAAGGCAGGGCTTGATGTTGTTAATAAATTATCGTCTGCTGATGTTGTTGTTCTTAATACCTGCGGTTTCCTTGAGGATGCGAGGCTAGAAACCCTTGAGGAATTGAATTTCTTTATCGAACTAAAACAGGTTAGGCTCATAAAGAAAATCATTGTTACCGGATGCTATGCCCAACGCTCTGCAGCCTGGTTCGCTAAAACATTCCCACAACTCGATGGCATTGTGGGCAACCGTGACCTAAAAATAATCCCTGATGTTGTGAAAAGATTATTTGCCGGTGAAGAGAAAGTGATTGAGGTACCTCAAGCTTTCTCTTACTGGTATAGCGACGAAACATTCCTACCGGCAACTTATCCTTTCGCTTATGTAAAAATCTCCGAGGGATGCTCAAACGCTTGTAGCTACTGTATACTCCCATCAATAAGAGGACCCGCACGAAGTATCCCTATGGAGACAGTGTTGAAACAGACACAATACCTTATCGAACTCGGGTTTAAGGAACTTATCCTTGTTGCTCAGGACACCGCATTATACGGGCTCGATCTATACAAAGAACAAAAATTACCACAATTGATAAGGGAGATTCTAAAGCTCCAAAGAGATTTCTGGATAAGGCTTCTTTATGTGAACCCAATGAATTTCCCATTAGAGATTCTCGAATTAATGAACTCCGATAGCCGACTCGTTCATTATCTTGACTTACCAATTCAACATACATCCGAAAGGATTCTTAAACGGATGAGCCGCAATATTTCGGCTGATGAACAGAAAGAACTCATTTCAACCATAAAAGAAAAAGTCTCAGATATTGCGCTACGAACAACTCTCCTTATCGGTTTTCCGGGGGAGACAGACGAGGATTTTTCTGATCTATTAAAATATGTTGAGGAAGGCTGGTTTGATCATATAGGTGTTTTTTCGTATTCACGGGAACCGGGAAGTAAATCATACGATATGGATGAACAGGTACCACCGGATATAGCTGAGGAACGAAAGAACATTATAACTATCGTTGCTGAGGAGAATGCGAAGAAAAAGATGAAAGCCCTCGTAGGCAAAACCTGTCCTGTGCTCGTTGAAACCGAAAATAAAAACAGGATGCTTGAGGGACGACTACCTTATGATGCCCCGGAAATTGATAGAATTGTAGTAATGAAAGGAACCAATCTCACAGGGAATTTTGTTAATGCGAAAATTAAAGGATTCAGAGATTTTTCTTTCTATGCTGAGCTCGCAGGCGAAAGTGAAGGGATTAAAGATTTTCCCGTAGAAGAATCTGAGTAATAATCCGCCATTCCTGTTTGGGTTCTCGTTCCATTAGAGCTTTTAGAGAATCCTCAGGGGACTTACCCTTGTTAAGAATTAAGTAAATCTCCTGGCATATAGGCATTTCAACATTGAAATTCTTTGCGAGTTCAACAACAGCATTCACAGTCCATAATCCTTCAGGCACACCGTTTATCTTTGATAAAGCCTCATCGAGCGATAGTTTCATTCCAATAAATCTCCCCAGCCTATAGTTTCTGCTTTTACTGCTTGTACAGGTAAGGACGAGGTCACCGACTCCGGCAAGTCCGAATAATGTTTCGAGCCTAGCGCCAACAGCAACCCCAAGTCTAACGATTTCAACAAGTCCCCGGGTGATAAGCGCAGCTCGAGCATTCTCGCCAAGACCAAGGGAGTCAATCATTCCTGAGCCAATTGCTATAACATTTTTCACCGCACCACCAAGCTCAACACCAACAACATCTGAAGATGAATATATCCTCAAATATGATGAACTCAAACTATCCCGAATATACCGAGCAACATCCTCATTGTGAGAAGCTGCAACAAGGAGAGTCGGATGTTTATTGGCGAATTCCACAGCAAACGATGGTCCCGATAAAACCACAACCTCAAGCGACGGGAAAAAACTACCTATTAGTTCCGATGGGAAAAGAAGGCTTTTCTCCTCTATCCCTTTGGATAGGTTCATCAAAATGGGCTCGCCATCAATAACAGTATTTTCAAGGACCCCTCGCATAGCCTGCACAGGGATAGCAAATACAATAAGTTCGCGCCCCTCACAGGCTGTTTCTAAATCCAAACAGAAACTTAATTTTTCACTTAATTTTATACCCGGCAGGAAATAAGTATTTTCGCGCCTCGATCCCAGTATCTCGAAAAGTTCTTTCTCCCTAATCCAGAGAATAACCTCATTCCCAAGCTCGCAAAGGTAATTTGCAAAAGCCGTTCCCCACGCTCCAGCCCCTATAACACCGACCCTCATTTTATAAGCATCCCTGCCTTTCTACTCCACAAAAGCAAATCGAGTTCCTCAACCGTTAAACCACACACTCGCGCAAAATCCTGAAACTTCTTCTCAACCTCCTTATAAATCTCGGGCTTCTCCATTTTTGCAGGAATTTCCCTCATTACCCCGAATTCAACCATAGAATTCAATATGTGTTTATCAAGAATTGCCAGCCCAAAAATGCCAATATTCCTGAGAAAATGACTAGAAGCCTTATACCCTATCCCATCAAATTCACTGACAATAAATTCACGAAGTTCATATGGATTATCCGCTCGCCTATTTATCTCTCCCGCAAGGGAAAAATCTTTAAGCCTATTTATCGCACTAAATATATATCTACCTCTTATCCGCCAGAACCTGCAGGACGCACTTTTAAGCCTTTTTTGAATATCAGTTTGTTCTATACTTTCTCTCATCCTATATATACCTTTAAGTGCTTGTGCCCCGCGCAAAGCTGACTCCGCAGAGCTTCCAGCTGCAAGAATAACATAAACAAGCTCATCAAATAGCTCGCAATCACCACATTTCTTATATTTTCGCTCGAACGATCTTATAAGAGTTCTTATCGGTTCACTCCGCCTCTCAAAATCCAAGCGCAGTTCATCAACAAGCCTTCTATCCATAGAAGAAAATATATTAAAATCTCATATTGAATCAAGCAAAAAAGATTATAAACTTGACAAAATAAGTAAGGTCATTATATTAAACAAAAACGGAGGATGAATGAAAAGGATATATATGGATTACAACGCAACAACCCCGCTTCTTCCGGAGGTTCTTGATGCAATGCGTCCTTATTTTTCTGAGAATTTCTCGAATCCTGCAAGCGCTTACCAGTCGGCTCAGGTGGCAAGGAACGCAGTAGAGGAGGCGAGGATAAAAATAGCGCAGATATTAAATGCAGATTCATCTGAGGAGATATATTTCACATCCTGCGGAACCGAATCGAACAACATTGTAATTAAAGGAGTCGCTTTTGAGAATTGGGATAAAAAGGGCAAAATCATCACAACATCGATAGAACATAAAGCCGTTCTTCAACCATTCGAATGGCTTGGTCGATATGGGTTTGAGCCGGTATTTCTGCCTGTTGATAAGTATGGTATTTTAAACCCCGATGAGATTCGTAAGGCGATAGACAAGAATACTATCTTAGTCTCAGTTATGTGGGCTAATAATGAGGTAGGGACAATTCAACCAATAGAGGAAATAGCAAGGATATGCAAGGAGTATGAGGTTCCATTTCATACTGATGCTGTTCAGGTTGGAGGGAAACTTAAAATAGACCTTAAAGAAATGCCTGTGGATTTTCTTTCGCTTTCTGCTCACAAATTCTATGGTCCAAAAGGGGTTGGGGTATTGTATGCGAGGAAGAAGGCGAGATTTCAACCGCTTATTCATGGTGGGGAACATGAGCGCAAGAAAAGAGCTGGAACACTCAATACGCCAGGGATTGTTGGGTGTGCAAAAGCACTTGAAATAACCACAAAAGAAATGGAATTAGAAAACAAAAGGCTATGGCATTTAAGCGAGAAATTAATAAACGGGGTCCTTGAAAGAATACCTATTGCAATATTTGATGGTCATCGTGAAAAAAGGCTTGCAAACACTGTTCATCTTTCTTTTAGGGGGGTTGAAGGCGAATCGATTCTGCTTTCGCTCGACCTCAAAGGAGTTGAGATATCATCAGGCTCAGCTTGCAGCTCGGCGGATTTACAGATAAGCCATGTTCTTAAAGCTATGAACTGTGATCCTATAGCCGCACAAGGTGCCACAAGATTCAGCCTTGGAAAATACAATACCGAGGATGATATAGACTATGTTCTTGAAATCCTTCCGCCTATAATAGAAAGGCTAAAAACACTCTCAGTGCTGTGAGGTAAAAATGTATTCGAACAAGGTAATGGAACACTTTATGAACCCCAGAAATGTTGGGGAGATAGAAAACCCTGATGGAGTTTGGGAAGAAGGGAATCCTGTTTGCGGCGATGTTATGAAATTTTATATAAAAGTTGAGGATAACAGGATTGTGGAAATTAAATTCAAAACATTTGGCTGCGGTGCTGCAATTGCCTCAGCAAGTGCGCTCACAGAGATGGTCAAAGGTAAAACTGTAGATGAGGTCGAACATTTTACGCGCGAGATGCTTGTTGAGGAGCTCGGCGGACTCCCACCCAATAAACTTCACTGCTCACTCCTTGCCGTTAAAGGTGTTAAGGGGGCGATAGAGGATTGGCGGAGAAAAAAGAACCAGAATGTCTCTTGAACCAGTACTTGTTGGTTTATCTGGTGGCGTTGATAGCTCAGCTGCATTGATCATTTTAAAAAGGCGCGGATATCCTGTTTATGGAGCCTCGCTTATCTTTACTCCCGGGAAAACCAATAGATGCTGCAACGAAGAATCAATTAGAAGGGCGGAGCTACTATGCTCAAAGCTTGGGGTGAGACACTACACGATAAACACAAGCAAAGAATTCGAGAAACTCATTATAAATCCGTTCGTCCAGGAATATAGGCGTGGTTTCACTCCCAACCCCTGTATGATATGTAACCCGCTTATAAAATGGCATTACCTTTTAGCCTTCGCCAATAAACTCGGAATACCAAAGCTCGCCACTGGACACTATGCAAGAATTATAAATCTAAATGGCAAATGGCGGCTACTCCGCGGAACTGATAAACAAAAGGACCAAAGCTACTTCCTTGCAATGCTTAACCCTAATATGCTTGAACGAACAATATTCCCACTTGGCGAGCTAACAAAAAAACAGGCAAAAGAAATCGTTAGCGAATTTGATGACATAATAATACCTGCGGAAAGTCAAGAGGTCTGTTTTGTTCAAGACGGGAAATTGCACGAATTCCTCGCATCACGGGGCGTACCAATAAATGAAGGACCGACATTCGACAAAGATGGCAACATTTTAGGAACACACCGTGAGGTTGTTTTCACTATAGGCAAAAGACACCATCTCGGTGTTGCTAAAGGAAAGAAAATGTATGTTGTAAAACTCTTGCCGGAAATATCAGGAATTGTTGTACATACCGACGCCTACGGTAAAAGCCTTATAGCAACCGAGTTGAACTGGTTCGATAAACCAGCTTCATATCCATTTAAAACAACCGCACAGATAAGATACCGCCATCCCCCAGCCAGCTGTTCTCTTTATGAAATGGGCGAGAATGTCAAAGTTGTATTCGATAAGCCTCAATGGGCTATAACACCAGGACAATATGTGGTATTCTATGATAATGATATGGTTCTCGGATGCGGAAAGATTATTGAAGCCGAAACCTGTTGACCAAAAATAATTTTTTTTTATATTATGAAACAAAAATTAAGGAGGTAAGATGTATGCGGTTGTGAAAATAAAAGGGGTGCAATATAAGGTCAAAAAAGATGACCATATACTCGCCCCGTATGATAGAACAAAAAATATAGGTGATAAACTCGAAACAAGCGAGGTCTTGATAGTTGGAAACGGGGACAAAATTGAGGTTGGTAAACCTTATGTTGAGGGTGCGAAGGTCGAGGCTGAGGTTGTCGATTTCAAAAAGGGCGAAAAGATCATTTCATTCAAAAAGAAGAGGAGAAAAGGCTACCACAGGAAAAAAGGGTTCAGAGCAAAATATATGGAATTACGAATTCTTGATATTGTCAGGACGACATAGATGAGGAGTAAAATCACAATATTTTTACTTCTTCTCGTTATCCCCTGTTCCGGGCTTAAAATATCATCAATAGAGGTAAAAGGAGCGGGAGTACTCAATAAAGATTATGTAAGCACGATCTCCGGGCTCAAACAGGGGGAAGAATTCTCAATCTATGCTCTTCAGGATGCTATAAGAGCAATTTACAAGAGCAACAGGTTCAAGGATGTAAAGGCGAATGTAAAAGAAGAAAGGGATGGTGTTAGGATTGAGTTTGTTGTTGAGGAGAACCCCATACTTGAAGACCTTCAGCTTATAGGGGCAAAAAAGGTAAAGAAAAGCGAGCTCGAACATGAGCTCGGGCTTAATAAGGGAGAATATGTTTCAGAAAAGCAAATCTGGAACTCACAAAGGAAAATCGAGGAACTTTACAGGAAGAAGGGATTCCCTAATGTTAGTATAAGTCCATCAACATTTATCTCGAAGGATGGTAAACTCATTTTGAAATTCGAGATAAACGAGGGCGAGAAAGCCAAAATAAAAAAGATAATGCTCAACGGAACAAACCAGCTAAAAGCCGAAAAGCTAAAGAAAAAGCTCGGACTCCACGAGAAAGGATTTTTAAGGCGCGGTAAATTCGACAAGGAAAAATATATATCTGGAAAAGAACGGTTAGTGGAATTCTGCAAGGAAAACGGATTCCTCGACGCACATATTGATAAGGATTCAATATGGAGCGTAGGTGGAGATATATTCATAAGCATAGATATTTACGAGGGACCAAAATATTTCGTGAAAACGGTCGAAATTGAAGGAAATGAGATTATAAGTAGCGAAAGGATAAAGAAACTTTTGGGGCTTGACACTGGCGATGTTCTCGATATGAAAAGATACACCAATGGTATAGGCTCTATCTATGCCGAATACGGGGATTCAGGGCACATCCACGCATCGGTTAAGGATGACATAATCGAGGAAGAATATTTCGCAAACGATTCTACAAAGCGATATGCGTCAGTAAAGCTCGAAATAGTTGAGGGCAAACCCGCTTATGTACATCTCATTGAAATAAAAGGAAACAAGAAAACATTTGAGAAAGTTATCCGTCGTGAGCTCGCGCTAAAACCGGGTGAAATATTCAGAAGAAATAAGCTTATGCGGAGCTTGAGGAATCTATATTATTTGAACTATTTTGAGGAGATAACTCCCGACTGGAATGTACTTGAGAACGGGGATGTTGACATTGTGATAAGAGTTACTGAAAAAGCAGTGGGGACAATTCAAGGTGGGGTGGGATACAATGCGGTTGACCACCTTGTTGGGACATTCTCGGTTAAAATCCCGAATTTTTTAGGCAGAGGATGGGACACGAGCTTAGACCTTCAATTCGGTTCGAGAAAAGTCGATATCAGTACGAGTTTCACCGAACCATACCTTTTCGACACACCAACAATATTTGGATTTGAACTTTACTCAACACGATGGAAATGGGAAAATTATTACACCGAGGAGAAAAAGGGGGCGGGATTAAGAATCGGCAGAAAACTCACCTGGCCCGATGATTATTTCAGTACATCAATCGCCTATCACTTCGAGGCTCTTCGATACTACGATTTCAGCCCTTCATACAACCCAAATCCGGCATATGATCTCAGAAAAAGAACCTACCCGATATACCGCTCAGCATTGAGTTACGGGCTCACGCGTGATAGCAGGGATAACCAGTTCTACGCCACATCAGGTAATCTAAACTCCTTAAACATCGAGCTCGCCGGAGGACCTCTTCTTGGAAATGACCAATATCAGAAAGCAATCCTCAGGTCATGGTGGTTCTTCCCTGTTTTCAAATATCTATCGATTGTGGCAAAAGGGAAATACGGTGTATTAGTAAATATATGGGAAAAAACAAAGGAAGTTCCGTTTAGCGAGCGATTTTTTGCGGGAGGGATAAGCTCTGACGGGCAAATCCGAGGATATCCCGACAGAAGTATTAGCCCATCAATATGGACACAAACAGAGGGTGATACAACAGGCAAAAAATATCAATTCTATTTAGGTGGAAGGGCAGTTATGGTTCTCTCGGCGGAACTAAGAATACCCGCTGTAAAGGATCAACTTTATTTCTCAATATTTGCCGACGCCGGGGATGTTTGGCTAACCCCAAAGGAGACAACTCTCAGATATCTGAAAAAATCCGTAGGTATTGGAACAAGGTTCGTTATCCCTATGGTTGGGATATTGGGATTTGACCTGGGCTACGGGTTCAACAGACCTGATGGTGCCCAGCTCGAATTCCATTTCCAGTTAGGAGCAGAACAATAAAAGGAGGAAATATGAAATTGAGAAGCCTTATAATATTGATGATGCTCATGATGGTTATGGGAAGCGTTTTTGCTCAAACAAGAATAGCATATATTGACTCAGATAGGTTAAGAAAGGAGTATAAGG
>JBAMLU010000082.1:298-11141 GCA_039793385.1 bacterium | reverse complement strand
AATTCGTTGAGGCACAGCGTCAGTATGATAAAGAGGTTGAGTCGTGGCAGAAAGAAGCCGAGCAAAAACGAGCCGAACTCGATAGACTTCAGGATGAATACGACAGGCAAGCTCTTCTTCTTTCCGAGGACAAGCGAAAAGAGATGGAGATGAGGATCCGTGATAAGCGCAAGGAATACGAGGAGTATCTTGCATCACTCTTCGGTGAGGGCGGGAAAGCTATGCAGAGAAATGCTGAACTTACTAAACCCCTTTTAGATAAAATCAACTCAATACTTCAGGAACTCTCTTCAACCGAAAGGGTGGATATAATACTTGACATAAGTAGTGGCGCTGTTGCATACGGCAAACCCGAGCTCGACCTCACCGATAAACTTTTAGAAAGGCTCAATAAAGGCAAATAGATGAAGCTCGGCGAGGTAGCCAAATACATAGGCGGTAGGATAGAAAAGGGGAAAGAAAGCCTTGATGTCACTGGTGTATCATCCCTTGATGAAGCAACAAAAAGCGACATAACCTTCTTCGCCGACCCAAGATACAAGAAATTTCTCACAGAAACGAAAGCCCTTTCTTGTGTTATACAAGAAAAAGAACTTCCGCCACAATATAGCTTTGTTCCCATTATAGTTGATGATATTCACCTTGCTGTCGTGAAGCTTCTTGAGCTATTTGAACCTAATAAGCAATCCTTTTGCCCCGGAATATCACCTAAAGCATCGATTTCGCCATCAGCCCGCATTGGTGAAGATGTCTATATCGGGGAATTCGTCTATATAGGCGATAACTCAATTATAGGCAATAGAACTATACTTTATCCCGGCGTGTTTATTGACCACAATGTGATAATTGGTGACGCTTGCGTTATTTATCCTAATGTTGTTATTCGAAAGGGGTGCAAGATTGGTTCAAGGGTTATAATTCATCCTGGGGCGGTTATCGGGTCTGATGGTTTTGGGTATTTTATAAACGAAAAGAGAAACTTAAAGGTACCACAGATAGGCGGCGTTATAATTGAAGATGATTGCGAGATTGGAGCTAATACAACAATAGATAGGGGAACTATTCACGACACTGTTATAGGAAAAGGGTGTAAGCTTGACAATCTCATCCATATTGCGCACAATGTCAGGCTTGGCAACGAATGTTTTCTTGCAGCACAGGTAGGTATTTCTGGAAGCACCACATTAGAGGATAAAGTTCTTGTTGGTGGGCAGGCTGGATTAACGGGGCATATAAGAATTGGTAAGGGCACGCTTATTGGTGCAAAATCCGGTGTTAGCAAGAGTTATCCCGCAGGAGTTACATTATTCGGCTATCCAGCCAAAGAGGAGAAAAAAATTATGCGGGAACTCGCCGCCCTTTCTCGCCTCACAGAGCTTTTTCCGAAATTAACCAAATTAATCAAGGATATGGAAGAAAGGTATGACAGAGAATCAAAGGACAATAGCAAGTGAAGTTGAGTTAAGTGGCATCGGACTTCACACCGGGCAGAACTCGAAAATAATCCTTCGCCCAGCACCCATTGATAGCTGGATAACATTTCGAAGGGCTGATATACCTGAGAGCCCACCTATTAAGGCTATTATGGAAAATGTTGTGGACCACTCCAGAGGTACCACGCTCGGAACAAGCGATGGGATCAAAATTATGACCGTCGAACATCTTCTCGCCGCCGCTTATGGATGCGAAATAGATAACCTTTTCGTTTATGTCTATGGTGAGGAAATACCGGTGCTCGATGGAAGCGCAAGACCATTCGTTGACGCTATACATAAGGCTGGAATTATCGAGCAGGAAGCCCCAAAAAATTTCTTCGAAATAGAGCAGGTTATCATCTACTCAGATAAGGAAAACCATGTTGACATCCATGTAGTCCCATTTGACCACCTGAGAATAACATTTATGATAGATTACCCCTACACAGCAATAGGAACCCAATATACAACTATGGAATCGCTTGAAAGCGAGTTCGTTACGGAGTTTTCATCAGCAAGGACGTTCTGTCTTCTTTCTGAGGTTGAATACCTTTTGAAACAGGGGCTTATTCGTGGGGGGAAACTTGGTGTAGCGCTTGTAATCTGTGATATCCCTCTGAATGACGATCTAAAGGAGTTTCTCAAGAAGGAACTGAACATAAAGGACGACCTTTTCGTCGGGGAATCAGGCTTTCTGAACGATACCCCGCTTAAATATTACAATGAACCTGTGCGACACAAGGTTGTTGATCTACTTGGGGACTTGGCGTTGCTCGGTTTCCCGATTAAGGGGCATATAATTGCGGCTCGAAGCGGGCACAAAACTAATATCGAACTTGTGAACCAAATATACAAGCAATATCAAAAATTCCGCTCGGCAAGAAGGTTCAGAAAAACAACATCACTGCCAAACGCAATCTTAGACATAGTCGCAATTGAAAAGGTCCTTCCACATCGATATCCTTTTCTTCTGGTCGATAGAGTTATCGATTACGAACCTGGTAAGAGGGTAGTGGCAATAAAGAATGTGACGAGGAACGAGCCATTTTTTGATGGTCATTTTCCTGGGCGACCGGTTATGCCTGGGGTACTCATTGTTGAGGCACTTGCACAAACTGGCGCATTCCTGTTATTCGAAACACTCGCTGAAAAAGAAAATATTCTCATTTATTTCCTCGGGATTGACAAGGTTCGGTTCAGGAAACCCGTTGTACCAGGGGACCAGCTTCTCCTTGAGGTCGAACTTTCAGCGATACGAAGTAATACAGGGAAATTCATCGGAAAAGCTTATGTGGATAATAAACTTGTATGTGAAGCTGAAATGATGGCATCAATTGTTGAGGAGGAAAAGAGCAACGAATAATTTAAGAAAGGTTTTCCAAAGCCTGAACAATTTATTTATTGTGCTATTTCTGAAGAAAATTATATTAAATCAAAAAGGAAGGAAAGGATGATACTTGAGGAGATGATTGAGGCTGCACGGGGTGGCAGAACAATAGACCTACTTTTGAGGAATTGCAAGCTTGTTATTGTTCTTTCAGGCGAGATATACGAAACAGACATAGGCATATGGAACGGTAGGGTAATTGGATTTGGCTCATACAAGGCGAAAGAGGAAATAGACCTTGAAGGGATGTATGTTGCGCCCGGGTTTTTTGATGGTCATGCTCACCTTGAAAGTACAATGCTAATGCCATCGGAATTTGCAAAAGCAGTTCTTCCACACGGCACAACAAGCGTTATATTCGACCCGCACGAAATAGCCAATGTTCTTGGGCTCGAGGGTATTCGTTATGTGCTCGAGACCACCGAAAACCTCCCCTTGAATGTTTTTTTAGTTCTGCCATCCTGCATTCCAGCAACAGAACTCGAAACATCAGGCGCACGCTTATTAGCCCACGACCTCGAAATATTTAAGGATGAGGAAAGAGTACTGGGGCTTGCAGAAATAATGAATTATCCAGGTGTAATCTACAATAACCCGGAGGTTATCGAGAAACTCAAGGTATTCTTCGGCAAGGTTATTGATGGTCATGCACCTGGGCTAACGGGGAAGGAACTTATGGCTTATGCTGTCACAGGCATAGGAAGTGACCACGAATGCACCACCCTTGAGGAGGCTGAGGAAAAACTGAGACTGGGAATGCATATAATTATCCGTGAAGGAACAACAGCAAAAAACCACGATGAACTCATAAAATTAGCTTCCAAACATCCAACATCACGAATATTTTTCTGCACCGATGACAAACAACCCGATGATATCGAGGAAACAGGTCACATAGACCATATCGTCAGAAAAGCAATAGCAAGCGGAGTAAATCCAATCACAGCATACCAAATGGCGTCAATAAACCCTGCAACATATTTCAAACTGAGCTGGAAATTCGGCTCCATATCGCCCGGAAGAAGAGCAGATATACTTGCCCTCGATGATCTTAAAAAAGTAAGTATAAGAAAGGTATTTGTTAAAGGTCAACTTGTGGCTGAAGATGGTGAGGTTATACCAGGAGTTATTAAGCCTACAACATTTCCCATACGAGGAACTATCAATGTTGCGTGGCTGTATAAGGAGGATTTTAAAATAAGAGCAAAAGGGAGATACATAAATATAATTGAGGTTATTCCGGAGCAGGTGATAACAAAGAAAAGGGTTGAGGAGGCGAAAGTTGAAAACGGGTATGCCGTTTCAGATACCGAAAGGGATATACTCAAGGTTGCAGTTATAGAAAGGCATATGGCATCAGGACGGATAGGGCTTGGATTCGTGCGCGGATTTGGGCTGAAAAGCGGCGCTATTGCAAGCTCTGTGGCGCATGATTCGCACAATATCATTGTCATTGGCACAAACGATGACGATATGCTTCTGGCTGCCGTGAAGATAGTCAAGATGCAAGGTGGGCAGGTCGTCGTAAGTAACGGCGAAATAATCGAAACTTTTCCTTTACCTATCGCAGGGCTCATCTCTGATAGACCATATGATGAGGTCAAATCAGCATGCAAACGAATTAGAGAAGCCGCTTATAGGATCGGCTCAAAATTAAAAGACCCCTTTATGAATATGTCATTCCTGGCGCTCGCTGTGATACCGGAGATAAAGATCACCGACAAAGGTATAGTATATGTCAATAAGTTCGAATTCATCCCTCTTTTTACAGGAGAAAAAAATGAATAATATGCAGATGAACGAAAAGATAAATGAAACGATGAGCAAGATAAAGCACAAACTTATCGTAATAAGTGGCAAAGGTGGGGTAGGTAAAACAACGGTCGCCGTGAATCTTGCGTATGGACTTGCGCTTCAAGGCAGGATTACAGGCATTCTTGATGTTGATATACATGGTCCAAATGTTTGCAAGCTTATGGGACTTGATAACCAGTTTATGACCGGTAAGGAGGGGAGGATATTCCCGCTTATAAAGGATAATATACGGGTTGCGAGCATGGCAGCTATTATGAAAGAACAAGACCTTCCGATAATCTGGCGCGGACCTTTAAAAATGAAAATCATCGCTCAGTTTCTCGGCGAGATTGAGTGGGGTGAGCTCGACTACCTTGTGATAGATTCTCCACCCGGAACGGGTGATGAACCGCTATCCGTGGCGCAGCTCATACCCAAGCTTGATGGGTCGATTATTGTCACAACCCCGCAGGATGTCGCCCTTCTTGACGCCACAAAAACAATAAACTTCTCAAAAACCCTTAATGTACCCGTAATCGGCATAATTGAGAATATGAGCACCCTTATATGCCCACATTGCAAAACGGAAATAAATCTTTTCAAATCCGGCGGCGGCGAAAAAATCTCTAATAAATACAATATCGAATTCCTCGGGCGAATCCCGATTGAACCCGGAATAGTTGAACTCTCTGACAATGGAAAACCTTTCATATATTTCCTTAAAGATAGCCAAAGCGGAAAAGTTATGATGAATATCGTGAAAAGGGTAATGGAAAAATTAGAAAATAAAGGAGGAACTTATGAAAAAATATATTAACTTTTTGTTCCTTTTGGTAATCTTTGTTTTTCCTTTGTTTTCGCAGTCTACGGTATGGTACCAAACGACAGCTTATGATTTTTCTTTAGGGTTATTCTCAAATATTGAGCTAGTGAGCCCTGACCCTGACGGTATGGATGATGGTGCGTTAAGGCTTGTTGCGAGCGACACTATTCGTGTGCTCCAAATATATCCCGACAGATTTGATACCCTTCTTGTAGCCCAGGCACTCGAAACCTATGCACCGCTTGGCACCCCTCCTTTAAACCTTAGGGTATTCATCATTCCATTGTCCATATTCAATAGACTTACAAGTGAATCGACATATGTTACAGTCCGAGACCCTTTGACACTCGAAACAGTTAGGCTAAGAATAGTGGATTTCGATATCCTTTTCTTTGGAATAGCCGACAGCTACGGAAGCAGTGCTGGAACAACAGACCTAACACCATCAGCAGCAGAGATTGTGAGAAGATTTGCAAGGCTTGCTAAGGGCGTGATATTTTCTCACGATACTATCTGGGCAATCTCACTCGCAAGCCATCCAAATTTCAATTCTCTCTCCGATATTAGCGGGCTATCAGCAAGACCCATCCCGTGGACAGTCTTCACCTATGTAAAAAGGGTAGCCACAGATATAAGCAACCCAGTTTTGAATGTACCGTTTATCCTTCCTGAAAGGTTTGAAGTAACAAGTTGTCATCAAACAGGGCAGTATGTTGTGGATGGGCAGACATGGTATGTTGGCACTGATGCCTCTGGAACTGCTGATTATGGCATATACTGGCACACATACCACAACCCCGAATACGATTCCTACGGCGCATACTTCAGCTATGGTCATGTTAGTTTACCACCGAGAGAGTGGGAAGCAAAAGCGATGATCAATTCGATCTATTATTCCTATCACGGTGGAAGAGGAATAGGGGTTTATACATCACCGGTTTATGATGCTATGGACACGATATCGCTTTGGAGAGTGAGCTGGTCTGCGGATATACCTTTTGGAAGCTCTATGAGCGTTGAGGTTAGAAGTGCATATGAGCCTGGAAGATGGAGAGAGTGGGAAGAGATATCAATGGGTGAAGTGCCATCACCAATTGAGGGTAGGTTATTTCAGTACAGGGTTCAGATGACAAAAGACCCCATAATAGGAGGCTTACCTATCCTTCACTGGATTATGTTTGAGTTCATCTTGCCATTTATAACAGCCGAGATTTTGTCGCCACCAGTTAATATAATAAGTTCATGTGAGACCCAAACAATCGAAATAAGATTGTCAACAAACTCGATGTGCAGAGTGGACACATCAAGCATATATTTCAGTATAAATGGGAGAAGAATCCCATATGGGATAGAGCTTGCCCTTGCTAATGATAGCACCCTTGTTTATACGCCTATAAGTCAATGGCGAGACAACGAGACAATCATCTTCTCTCTCGATTCTGTGCGAAACAACTGTGGCGGCAGAATATCAGAGCCGCTATACGGAAGATTCACTATTGACATAAGCCCACCGTCAATAACCGGTGAACGACCGAGAAACGGAAGCCTCGTTGCTGAGAGCTCGCCTATAATATCCTGCACCATAACCGACAACCTATCAGGTGTTGACACAACATCAATAAGCTTAACAATAAACGATACAATGCATTTCACGCCAGGCGAACCAGGGGATCCTCTTCAGTATGTGGACTCACAGCTCATATTCTCACCATCATCTATAGGATTGACTTTCAGCGAGTTTGAAACCGTGCGAGTAAGAATTGATCCTGTTAGCGATATGGCAGAGCTCTGCGGTAAAAACACCAATAGCGGACGGGACTGGTATTTTGTGGTCGTTATTGTTGATCTATGGTTTTCGGACACAACAGCATCAATAGGTGATACAATACTTATCCCCGTTTACACAGAACCGCTTGGGGAACTCAATGTGAATAAGTTTTCAATAAAGATACCACTTGATACACTTTATATAAGATACATCGACATAGTTAGCACAGGCAGTGCCACAGATAGGTGGGGCACAATAACATCAACATACCGAAACGACACCCTGACAGTAAGCGGCATCAGCAGCTCACAACTACCATCAAATCCGGTACTATTTTATATAAAGGCGAGAATACCACATGCCGCTGTGCCTGGAGGGTATACGCATCTTGGATTTGCTGAGGTTTCTTTAAATGATGGTGAACTTGGCACAAAGACAAGAGATGGACTTCTTATAGTAAGACAGCAGCCAATTAGCTGGATGGTGGATATACAGGTTAATCAATCTGGCATGTTATATCCGTTCACGCTTACATTTGGAGCTGCGAGCTCAGGAAGCGATATGTTCGACCCCGGGCTCGATAGAATCTTCATTCCTCAGTCCCCAGGAACATCAATCGGATATTTCAAACTCGATGACCCCAATTACCCACATATAAGATTTCTCCAGCGCGATATTCGCTCGAACACGGCACCAGAACTTGAATGGCATCTGAAAACATCTGGAAATAATGGCTACATCCAATGGGAGATCGGTATGCTTCCACCAGGGATTTTTTCAGTCAACTCTATTTATGATATGCGCACCACAAATCTATATAATTTCTCCCCAAATGAGGAGATAACAATCACATACAGAAACAGGGAATCCATTCCTGCCGAAATTACTATTTACAATGGCTGGAACCTCATATCTTTTCCTGCAATTCCTGTAGGAGGTGTTGAACAAGTCCTTGGGACACCACATATATTTTCGTACAATTCTATCTTGAGGAGATACGAAAGAACATCAATCCCTGAGGATGGCAAAGGGTATTTCGTATTAGGGATGGAAACGGGCTCATTTAGGTATGCAGGGCGAGCGGTAGAAAGTTTCAGGCTCCTGCTCTCCCGCGGCTGGAATCTCATTGGTGCCCCTATGAGAGATGAACCTCTCGGTATAAGTTCCATTGTAACAATCCCTGAAGGGCTCATTATATCACCTTTATATACTTACAATCCAACCTCAGGCAGATATGAACCATCTACCGTGCTCGAAAAAGGTAAAGGTTACTGGCTTTTATCCTCGGGCGATGGTATCTTGATTGTTGGCGAATAAGGTTATACAATATCTATTTCTGAAGAATCATCTTTAAACTTTTCGCATTTCCACCGGAAAACATAACACCAAAATAAACCCCGGATGGAAGTTCAGCTGAGCTATTTAAAGTGGCATCCCATTTTATTGTGTGGTAACCTTTCGGATAAAACAGAGGACCCAACGAATAGACCCGCCTCCCGTTGAGGTCGAAAACCTCAAACTTAACATACCCATCATTTTCAATTGAAAAAGGAATAGTAGTAAAAACATTGAATGGATTGGGAAAGTTCTTGTACAGCTCGAATGTTTTTGGTTTATATGTTTCAAGAGGTACATCGAGAGGTGAAATATAAACCCATTTAACAGCATCAGCAATAACAACAAGCCCCGCTGGACTTCCAACATCCGAAATCTTCACATATCCGCCCGAACCCGAGAAAGGGTATGTACCAACTAAATTCCACCTTCTCCCGTTCACCTGTTGATTCACCGTTGTTCGGTCACTTCCACCATAGTAATATATCTCAACAATAGCAGCAATCGACCGATTAGTACCTTCTCTATACCATATATAAACATTGTAGTTTCCTCTTATGAGTGAGCTTGGGGAGAAAGTAGCGTAATCGCCTTGATATGTAGTGCTTGTCCAGCGGTAATCGTCACGATAGCCCCCTGTTGATGTTGTATTCCAGCTTCCGCTAACAGAAAACCCAGGGTCGCCATCATCAACAACGATTGACTCCGGCACCCCATAATCTGGGAAGTCTATTCCGAGAAGGTCGCAGAATCCACGAGCATAAGCATATCCTTCTCGCCCGATATGGTCGTTCCAGTTCGTGTAAAACCTCCAGGATTCATTATATGCGACATCATAATCAATAAACGAAGCCTCACCCAAAATAGCAGGCATAACCGTGTTTCGCAAAACATAGAAATCCGCTTGCTTCTTGCCCCTATCCGTATAACCGAAAGCCCATATTAGCCATGGATGAACAGCAGATTGAAGTTGTCCTGCCCATGAGGTTTCTGATTGTGTTGTATGCCTGAATGTCTCAGTCCCCTGAACCTGACCATTATAAGCGTTATGATGAATCGAGATAAACCAGTTGAAACCCCTTGAATTGGCATATTCTGTTCGCTCCGCAAGGGAAAGGGTTATGTCAGTTTCCCTTGTAAGTCCAACTGTAACTGCGGTGTAATTTCTGAGATAATCCCTGCAAGAAAGAGCAACCATAAGGTTCGCATCCTTCTCCTGAATATATTCACCCAGAGCTCCGGCGTCAGTTCCACCATGACCCGGGTCAATACAAACTGAAACAGAAAAACCCGACGACACAAGAAAGAAGATTATCCAAAGCGATCTTAACATCATTTCGATTCTCATTTATTTTCGTCCTTTCTTATCTTGGCGTAAAAAAGGTCACCATTATCATTTACATAAGCTAATCCTTTAAGAGGGTGATAAGTTGAAGCAAGTTTTATACCACCTTTGAGCTCGAGTTTGATTGGTTTAATGGTTTCGAGCTCGGTATAATATATTTCGCCTGATATTATTCTTTCGCCGTCATCGGTAGTCTTTGTGAAAACGATATATCGTCCTGATGGTGTGAAATAGAAATAATCTCCCGTATCTATTGTTTTAGCCTTACCCGATGGAACATCAATTACTGTGAGCATACCGCCCAATTTATTACATATAACCTTGTTCTCAACCGGGGATGGCAAAGGGCTAAAATATCTCTCGCCATCAGGGGTCAACTGAAATTTCTCACCTTTATCAATCGCATATGCCCAAAGCCTGTCATCAAGGTCGGTATACACAAGATACTTGTCGTCCGGGGTCACAACTATGATGTTTGATGTCACATCGGAAATCGATTTAATCAGCTTGCCATCTTGACCTATTATCTGACAAATCCCGCCGTAATTCACAACTATACTACCATTGCGCATAAAAAATGGCTGACCGATAAGGTTTTTGGGTGGTCGGATAAAACGGCTTTTCCCCGTTTGAATGTCATAAATAAAAAGTTGATAGTTCTCTTTCAGGCTTGACTTATAAGCGATTTTCTTGCCTTCCTTATCCCAAGAGAACCTGTATCCTGCCCCGTAATCATCAGTAACAGTTATAATTTTTCCGCTTGATAATTCAAAAAGATAAATCCCTTTATAGTTGGGGTGTGTTAGCGCAAGGTATTTACCGTCAGGAGAAAAATTAACCCCAATATAATCTCCCTGAAGATTAATTTTCACTGCCTCCTCAAACTTAAATACATCATTAACTACCGATGCCCTTA
>JBAMLU010000082.1:0-288 GCA_039793385.1 bacterium | reverse complement strand
ATAAACCCAAACATAAAAGCTCCTTTCAAATTGATTTATTAAACATATCCCTTCTTCCTCCAAATGTAAAGATATACCAAAAATTAAAACCTGTCAAGGCTCTAAATCTAAAACATTGTCAAAACGGAAATTTCTAAGCCCTTAAACGGAGTTATATACCTACAAACACCAGATGAACAGACCGACCCTCCAAGGAACTTTCCGAAACTAATTTTTAGGCTATGGTATTGTGTATTAAATGAGAGCTCGCCCACGCCTCCATCTTCATTATTTACTTTCGCATATGAT
>JBAMLU010000081.1:0-2783 GCA_039793385.1 bacterium | reverse complement strand
CTATGACAGAGGAAATCGTTATGACCGTTTCTCAAAAAATAGTTGCAGGTGAATTCCACTATAATTTTGATGATGAATCCAATTGCCGAAATTGTGATTTAAACCATATATGCAAGCTCGAGTATCTTGAGTATCCTTTATCTTTCAATTTTGAAGATAAATCTTCTAACACCATACCAGTTAAGGAATTAGTTAAAATTATTGAGAGGATGTAGAAAGTTTTCGTTTTAGTATTTCCCGTGCAAGCTGAGGATTTGCCTTGCCCTTTGTTTTTTTCATTACCTGTCCAATAAAGAACTCGAATAAGGAGCTTTTGCCCTGCCTATACCTTTCGAGCTCGCCTGGGTATCCTTTGAGAACATCATCAACAATGGTTTCAAGTGAAACTTCGTCCGATATTTGAAGAAGATTGTGCTCGGAAATAACCTTTTCTACATCATTTTCGCCTGTTGAAATCATAATAGAGAAAGCCCTCTTGGCACTCTGAAGATTAATTTTATCTGATTCAAGGAAACTCAAGAGGAGTGCAAGGCTTTCAGGTTTTACGGGGAAGTTGTCCATCGTGAGTTTTCTTTCAGATAGCTCCCTAAATAACTCGGTTGTTAGCCAGTTTGCAAGTAGCCTGAAATTCTTGAATTTAGCCGCTGTTTGCTCGAAATAATCCGCTATTGAACGCTCGGAGCAGATGAGTGTTGCGTCATATCCTCTCAGTCCATATTCACTTATAAATCTCTTTTCCCTATCCCATGGTAGCTCCGGTACGAGCCTCTTTATTTCTTCTATCCTTTCATCGGATATAACAAGTGGTGGAAGATCTGGTTCAGGAAAGTATCGGTAGTCCGAGCTTGTTTCCTTTGTGCGCATAGGGATGGCTCTTAATTCCTTCTCATCCCAGCAGAGTGTTTCGGGTTGAATTTTACCACCGGTTTCAACAAGTGTACGCTGGTAATTAAGTTCCCATTCCAGCGCTTTCTCGAGAAATCTGAAGGAATTGAGGTTTTTGAGCTCACGCCTAACACCGGGAAAACTCGTTCCTTTCGGCTTAATCGATATATTCGCATCGCATCTGAAATTCCCCTCCTCCATATTTCCGGCGCATATTCCGAGGTAGCGGAGAAGCTGGCGAAGCCTTTTTAGATAATTTGACGCCTCCTTTGGACTTCTTATATCCGGCTCGCTAACTATCTCAAGAAGAGGAATACCGCACCTGTTCATATCCACAAGCGTATGCTCGATGCAGCTCCCCTCAGGATGAAATGATTTTCCCGCATCTTCCTCAATGTGCATCTCTCGAATTCTTACGGCTTTCTTGCCGTTTTCTGTTTCTATTTCAATATACCCACCCGTTGCAAATGGAACCTCATATTGGGTTATCTGATAGCCTTTGGGCAGGTCTGGGTAGAAATAGTTTTTTCGGGAAAAGAAGCTTTTGCGGTTGATATTTGCGCGAAGGGCGAGCGCAGCCATAATTGCAAATTCGACTACCTTTTTGTTC
Organism: bacterium; assembly: GCA_039793385.1. Taxonomy (GTDB): domain Bacteria; phylum UBP14; class UBA6098; order JBAMLU01; family JBAMLU01; genus JBAMLU01. The sequence goes on along the minus strand of JBAMLU010000081.1, from coordinate 1,288 downwards.
AATGTTGGAAGGACCCCGGGATGTCCAAGACAAACGGGACAGGTATTAGTATTGGGCGGAGAATTGTATTCTGTTGAGCATCTACAAAAAATTTTTGTTGATGTCAATAGCTGAGCGTGAACCTCAAGCCCAATTGTAACATCATATTCCATTTATCCCTCTTTTAATCTTAATTCTATTTCGCGTGCACATTCAAGAAGCTTTTTGTCCATAAGTTTTTTAGCGATTATCTGCATTCCTACAGGTAAGCCCTGCTCATCTTTACCGCAAGGTATTGATATAGCTGGCACACCAGCAAGATTAGCAAGCGTAGTGTAAACATCACCAAGATACATCTCTATCGGGTCTTTCAATTTCTCCCCCAATTTAAATGCTGTTGTTGGAGTGGTTGGACATAGAATGAAATCATATTTTTCAAAAACATTTTCTATTGCGTCGGTGAGAAGTCGTCTTGCTTTTGCCGCTTTGCCAAAATATGCCTCATAGTACCCCGCCGATAATACAAATGTTCCTATCATTATGCGCCGCTTTACCTCAACGCCGAGGTATTTTGTTCTTGTGAGCTCATACATTTCAATTAAGTCATTCGAGTTCTCTCTTATTCCATATCGGACACCATCATATCTTGCAAGATTTGATGACATCTCAGCTGGTGCTATAATATAGTAAACTGGAACCGCATATTTAAGCATAGGAACGCTTATCTCGTTGACCTTTAAATTTGCTTTTTTGATGGCATAAGTAAATGTTTCACGGACAGAGCACTGTAACCCTTCACCGAAAAACTCCACAGGCAGGGCAAACCTAACCCTTTCAATATCGATATTGTTGAGCGGTAGAAAAGGATTTTCTATGGGTTCATCGAAAGTTGTAGCGTCATACTCGTCCTTTCCAGCAATAACTGAGTAAACGAGCGCGGCGTCACCAACATTACGTGCTATAGGACCTATCTGGTCGAGTGATGATGCAAAAGCGACAAGCCCATATCTCGAGACTCGTCCATATGTGGGCTTAAAGCCAACAACTCCACAGAATGATGCTGGTTGACGGACGCTACCGCCCGTGTCAGTGCCGAGGCTTACTGGCACAGCCCCTGATGAAACAGTAGATGCTGAACCCCCCGATGAACCTCCCGGAACACGAGTAATATCAATCGGATTCCTCGTAGGCTTGAACCCTGAATATTCTGTTGAACAGCCCATTGCGAATTCATCCATATTGGTCTTCCCAACTATTATCCCATCTTCGCTAACTAAACGCTCTATTACGGTTGCATTGTAAGGTGGGA
>JBAMLU010000080.1:11864-20908 GCA_039793385.1 bacterium | reverse complement strand
CCTTGTGCCGAGCCTCAAATTGGCAAAAGCAAACCTCTTTGTGCATATATATTTAACCCCAAGCATGGGAAGAATCATTCCTTTTCCTGTGTAGCTTCTCTCAAATCTAAGCGCACCAATAGATAAAAGTTTCGGGCGCACATTTACCCTGTCAGCAAGAAAGCAGGCTAACCTGTACTTTTTGTGCGTTCCTATTTCACTGCTCTTAACATAAGCATATGCACCATCAATGTTTATGCTTAATTTCCCAATTAAAGTTGAATCGATGAAGGTTTCGTTTCTGAATGCGTAAATTGTGTTGCGATGCGATGAACGCTGGAACGGCGAAAAATAATCCTCTTCAGCATTGTTGAAAAAGAGCTTGAAATTAAAAATTCTTTTAGTGTCGAGGGTGAGGTTTGTGGAAAGTTCAACTAATGTTATATTAGATGAATCCGCTGAGGTTCCATAGGGTGAGGGTATATTAAGGGTTCCTTTGTGCCGTGTGACCCAAAAAGTTAGCCCAAGCCTTTTGCTTGAGGAGTTCAATAAATCGAATAGGAATATACTTGAGAAATCATTTGATAAGAACCTCTCGTTTTCACGGGCACCATTAGAGCCAAGCTCAACAATATCAATCCTATACCTTACCCTTGATGAAACCTTGCTTGTAATAGCTGCTCTTGTTTTTTTATAGTTGAGTTTACCCCTTTCAAAGTAGATTGAGGAAACTATTGTGTCTTTTTGGGGCAGGTGTGGCAAAATATTGATAGCGCCGCCAAGAGCATCCTGCCCATAAAAGACAGATGCCGGACCTTTTATGAGCTCAAGATGACCAAGTCCAGCCTGCGATATCCATCCGATATCGTATCCGCCTAATTGCGGCATATCAAGCAAAAAACCATCAAGCAAAACCGAACCGCTCCGTCCTCTTACATTAAAAAATCCACCACTACCTGTGTAACTATTTCGTCCGAGAAGGATATTGCTATCCCGTTCAATAAGCTCTATTATATCCCGCCGATTATCATCATAAAGCTTTCCACCATCAATGATGTTTGATGACGGATAATCAGTTAAGAACGAATAACCATATCTGCTCGCGTTAATCCAGACCGTATCCGTATAAAATAGCTCCTGCCCGATAGTTATTGACGAAGATACAGCTAAAAGGATGATTATAATAATGCCCATATATTCTCCGTTTCGCCCGAAAAGTTTCAGCACCGTTTGAACAAAAATATAATGAAGAGGAAAATCGCTGCGATAGCAATCCAACCAGTGAATGGGAAAGAGGTACGATATTTATCTCTCAGTGGGCGCCGGAAACTCACATATTTACCTTTTTCTCTTTCTCTATTAAACTCCACCATAGTTCAACCCTGTGAAAAGTCTACTGAAAAATATAACGGCTTTCCCGATAAAAATCCACAGGATATTAAAACCTGATAATCCGCCAAATATTATAACTGCCAGAAGAACGATAGGTCCAATTCTCTCAAGCATAATTTGGGTCTCAAGTGGTGTATTAAATATGGAGAATAGGATCTTTGAGCCATCAAGTGGCGGCAGTGGAATTAGATTAAAAAAAGCGAGGATGAGATTTATAATCACAGCGAAAGTTAACATATAGTGCAGAGCCATATTTTGTTCAAGGGTGGGGGATAAAAGACGAACAAGTATCCCGATTATAAATGCAAGAATAAAATTCGATAAAGGACCGGCTATAGAAACAAGGAGCACCCCAATTCTCTGGGAACGCATATTTAACGGATTAATAGGCACAGGTTTTGCCCACCCGAACCTGAAAAATAGGAGTGATAGTAATCCGAGAATATCTATATGTGGTAGGGGATTGAGCGTTAATCTTCCCGCATATTTAGCGGTTTTATCGCCCATAATGTTCGCCATAAATGCGTGAGAATACTCGTGAAATGTCAATCCGAAAAGTATCGCCGGAAATGCCAAAATCATCTCCCTTAACATCATTTACCACCTTTGCATTTTTTGATTAACCATTCAAATATTCCCTTTGCGTGGGGTTCAGCAAGCGATTCTGGGTGCCATTGCACTCCGATAATCCGTCCATTGTCGCCTTCTATTGCCTCTATTAGCCCATCATAAGAATATGCGCTTGGCACAAGCCTGATGCCGAGTTTTTTAATTCCCTGATGGTGCGACGAGTTGACCATTATTGTCTCATGCCCCAAAACCCTCATTAATTCTGAGCCATTGTTGATGTGAACATTATGATAAGTTATACGATCGGGTTCCCCGTGGTCAACTGTGCCGTGGAGCTCGCTCGGAAGATGCTGGATGAGCGTTCCTCCAAAGGCAACATTTATCAACTGCATTCCCCTACATATCCCAAGAATTGGACGCTTGAACTCACGCACTATACAAAGTTCCTGCTCATCCCTTTTCCTTATGATGCTAAAAGAATTATCATTTGCTCTTTCCCCATAAAATTGCGGGTCAATATCTCCTCCCCCTGTAATTATTATCCCATCAAATAGTTCCATCATTGGCATAATATTTTCTGTTGCACTCAGGATCGGAATCAAAACCGGAATTCCTCCCGAGTTTTCAACTGCAATTATGTATTCTTCTTTTATGTAGTCCATTGCTTTTGATGTAGGAATTCGCCTTTCGGGGTTATTTTCAAGAAAGCTCACGGTAAGTCCTATAAGTGGTTTTTCGTTTTTTATAACCAGCATAGCCTCGTGATAACCGAGCAGGTTATAAATTATTATTGTTATTGTTTTGCGACAACGAAAAAGATTAAAAGAACTTTACTTTTTCTTCTTGAACAGAACCGCATTTTTCACTAATCTCCGCATTGAATTCAAAAACTCCCTGTATTCCTTGTATTCATCTTGACTGACAAGAAGGGAGTCCCTTTGGTAGGTCAAATCAATAACAATTTTATTCCCATATGCCTTAAATCTTCCGGTGAAAGCCCCCCACTTATTCGAAATACTGATAGAATCCGGGGTCTTCTCAATAACCCAGTCGCTTGGCAGCTCGAGATTGACTTTTTCCTCTTTCAAGATGTTGTATCCATATTTTATCGGGTATTTCCTTTCCTTTGTGGTTGCCTCAGAGAAGCGGAATTCTTTTTCAAAATGAGGGAAATGAATTATTACCATATTATCAACGAACTCGGCACACCCCGGCACCTCAGCCTCGAAATACTCAAAAAACGGCTCATCAAGTAACGCTGGGTTTGGAATATACCATCGCTTTAACCTTCCATTAGGGAAAAGCTCGGAAACCCATTGCTCAAAAATGCGCTTGTAGTTTGATGGATTTTCTGTAATCCACCAGTATCTGAATTCAGCCTCCATATTTCCGACGGGAATACTCTTGTATTTCACATAAAGTTTACCTCGGGAATTGATTTTGCCGTCAATGAGAATTTTAATCTCATTCCAGTATGCTGGTGGCACAGGGATTGTGCCAACCTCCCTCAATAGAGCAGAATAATATGTGCTCAAATAGGCGTCTGAACGGAAATAGGGGAATTTATATGTGGTTGCTGTTGGGTCGAGGAAATATTGTTTTCCGTTAAGTTCGAGCTTGACAATGGCGTGATTACCATCAAGATTAGGTATGCTACGGTCAATACTTTCGTTGTCGTTTGTCATAAGAACTACGGGTGCAGATTTGTATCCGAGCGCATTTAGCATAGTAGAGAGAAGGATGGATTTATCGGTGCAGTCGCCCATATGGGAGTTAAGTGTCCAGCTCCAGTGATGTCCTGTTTCGCCGGATGAGAAGCTGGATTTCACGGAGACATATTCGATCTCCTGCTGTGTGAATCTGTAAAGCCTGTCAATCTTCTCCTCGTCGGTTTTAGCGCCTTTCGTTAGCTCGTTCGCAAACTTTATAATCTCGGGCGTAAGTTCCATCCTCTGGCGCTGAAATTCGCTTATTTTATCAAATATTATGTTCCAGCTTTTAACAGTCGTGGCTTTGATCTTTGGCACTAAATCCTCATACGGCGGCATCAAATACTCATCAACTACAGGCGGAACATCCTTAGCCTCCCAGATAAAAACCTTTCTATCATTTGTAATCTTGGAATTAAAATCCGGCTTAATAAGAGAGAAATTATAGGTTTTATAAAGAAGTTCCTTATCCAGAGGGATATAAAGCTCGTATCTGCTCCACATCAAAGGCAATTTATCCTGAAAATAGAATGAAGAGAAGAAGAACTCGGGTATCTCAGGGTTATAAAGGCTATCGATGTAAGCGAACTCAACTATGGAGCCAATCGAAACGCGTGGGAGGGTAATCGATACATACTTACCAGATTCGAAAAATTCCCCTTCAAGCGGTGGCTCAAAAATCTTTATGTCCGATGTACTCATCCAGACCGTTTCGCCATTCACGTTTATAGATCTTCCAAAAAGAATCCTGACTCTATTTCTTCCCTCCTCAAAATATATCTTCCGATTAGCCCAATCTAACTTTTTCTCGTTCAAAATCTTTCCCGCAAAATGATAAACAAAAACCTCCTTCCCGTCCTTGTCAAGAAACTGCTTGCCCCAATCAACGAGGATAATTCCATCAGCATCGCGATACTTATTCTCGCCCTGTTGAGCGAGTTTCAGCAAAATTGTGTCAGGAAGAGCATAACTTTCTCCTCCACGCAAAAGATAATTACCCATATTCTCGTAGACTGAATATATTTTCTCTATAAGCTCGATATCAAGGGAATCTCCGTCAATCTTGAGTCTCCCTCTTTCATAAAATACATTATTCGTTTCAATTCTCCTTCCATCACGCATCTCTACCAGAAATCCATAAAAAAAGAGAAACAAAAGGAGAAAATACCTGAACACTTTCATACTAAAATGTAATTTTTTACCCCAGAATTGTCAATGAAATAGGTTAGATTATTTTTAAAATATATTTTGCTTTTTTCGGGGAGATATTATATTTATGTGAACAAATTCACAAGGAGGTAAAATGCCAACAAGAGAAGAACTCATAAAGAAAGCGGAGAAACCGGGGCAAGATGCGTTGAAACTTCACCCTTTTTTCAAGGGCAAGATTGAGATGGTCCCGAAGTGTGTTGTAAGAAACTTTGACGATTTTGCAATATGGTATACCCCCGGGGTTGCCAAACCGTGCATCGAAATAAAAAATAACCCCGATATGGTATTCGAGCACACGAACAAGGCAAATACGGTTGCAGTTGTTTCTGATGGTACTCGTGTGCTTGGGCTTGGGGATATAGGTCCTGAGGCATCGCTTCCTGTGATGGAGGGAAAATGCCTTTTGTTTAAGTATCTTGGGGGGGTTGATGCTTATCCTGTGGTGCTTGATACAAAGGACGCCGACGAGATAATTAAGGCTGTGCTATGGATACAGCCAGCATTCGGTGGAATAAATCTTGAGGATATTGAACAACCCAAATGCTTCTATGTCTTAAATGAACTTCGTAAAAGGGCAAGGATTCCAGTTTGGCACGATGACCAGCAAGGAACAGCGGCTGTCATATTCGCTGGACTTGTTAACGCATTAAAGATTGTTGGCAAGAAGATAAATGAGGTTAAGATTGCGATGATCGGTGCAGGTGCCTCAAATGTGAGGATTGCTCATGTCTGTTTCAAAGGTGGAGTGAACCCGAAAAATGTTATAATGGTTGATTCAAAAGGCACCCTTCACCCCGATAGGGATGACCTTAAAGATAAATATCCTGAGAAATGGGAGCTCGCACTTATGACAAACGAGAAGAAGGTCAAGGGTGGGATACCGGAGGCAATGAAGGGTGCTGATGTTGTTATAGCACTTTCAACGCCAGGTCCCGGGATAATAGAGCCTGAATGGATTGCTGATATGGCTAAGGATCCGATAGTTTTTGCATGTGCTAATCCGGTTCCCGAGATTTTCCCATGGGATGCTAAAGCAGCAGGAGCAAGAATCGTTGCAACAGGGAGATCTGACTTTCCAAATCAGGTTAACAATTCGCTCGGTTTTCCGGGGATATTCAGGGGAACGCTTGATGTATATGCGAGGACAATCACCGATGAGATGTGTATTGCTGCCGCTCTTGAGCTCGCAAAGTGTGCTGAAGATAAGGGGATTCACGAGGAGTATATTATACCTACTATGGATGAATGGGAGGTATTCCCAAGGGAAGCGGTGGCTGTTGCTCTTAAAGCAATAGAGCAGGGCGTTTCAAGAAAAAAATACTCACGCGAGGAACTTATGAGGGTTGCAGAGGAAAAGATAAGACATGCCCGCGAGGAAACACATCTGCTTATGGAGAAGGGAATTATCCCGCCAGTCCCAAAAGAATTAACCGGATAAATATGAAATCACAATTCCCATTCCCAACTGTAATAAGGCTCACATATTATCTACGGGCGCTCGAGTTTCTATTAACTCAGAATAAAAGCGAAACATCTTCAGACGAGCTCGCTAAACTCACTAATCTCTCCCCCGAACAGGTAAGAAAGGACCTCGCTTATTTCGGAAGCTTCGGTAAAAGGGGGAAAGGATATCCTCTACCAAAGCTTTATGAGAAGATAAAGGAACTTATCGGGATAAACAAAGAGTGGCGCCTTTGTCTTATCGGGCTTGGAAATCTGGGCAAGGCTATTGTGAGGTTTAAGGGATTCCCTGAAAGGAAACTCAGGTTTTATGCCATATTCGAAAACGACCCCAAAAAGATAGGCGGCGAGTTCCAGGGGATAAGGATATTCGATGTTAATAAGCTGCCTGAGGTTGCAAGGGAATTATCTTTAGATATAGCGGTTTTTACCATACCAGATGACCAGGTGGATAAAGTTTATGAGCTTGTGAGAAAAACAAACATCCGCGGCATACTGAATTTCACATCAGCACCTTTACACTCTGAAAAGGATCTGTTTGTCAAAAATGTTTCCATTGCTCAGGAACTTGAGATAATCACCTTTTATCTTTCGAAATAGTTTATTTCCGTATATGAGCCATTCTTTCAAGAATTGCTATCCTTTTTTCTATAGGCGGGTGGGTTGAGAAAAGCTCTGCTAAACACCCTTCCTTATCGGATAATTTTCTTCTGAGCGGGTCGGCAATGAAAAGATGGGCTGTCCCATAAGTAGCTGAGTCAATCGGTCCTTGTGAATTAGCGATTTTTCTCAAGGCGTTTGCAAGTCCAAGCGGGTTTCTCGTTAGTTGGACCGCCCTTGCATCAGCAAAATACTCCCTTGCTCTCGATACAGCGAGAGCCAATAATCTTGCCACTATCGGGGCTAATATCAAAAAGATAATTGCAAGAACAATTAGAATTGGTCCTGCAGCACCACCAAACTTTATCCTGCGCCCCCCTCTTCTACCACTCTTTTTATCAATTCCAATAAATAAACTCCGTTTCATCCAGTCAGATAAAAGCAAAACCGCACCCATAAGTGCCGATATGGTAGTAGCAAGAAGGATGTCGTAATTCTTTATGTGAGAAAGCTCGTGGGCAACAACACCCTGAAGTTCCTCGCGAGTCATCATATTGAGAAGTCCCTCAGTAATTCCAATATAAGAATGTTTGGGGTCCTTGCCCGTCGCCATAGCATTTGGGTCGGTATCGGGAATGATATATACCTTAGGTGATGGCAAACCAGCAGCAATCGATAGCTCACGAACAACGTTTATCGCTGTAAACTCCTTTAACTGGGCAGGATTAGCCAGCCTCGCTTTCAACGATGATAACACAAGCTTATGCCCCGAAAAATACCCCACAAACGATTGAACTGTCGCTATGATAAACGCCAATACAGTAAAAACCGGAAACACTCGTATATTGATGTAATATCCAATAATCATATCAAAAATATAACCTAAAAGCACAACAAATAAGACAAACAAGAACACAATAATAGCCGTTTTAATCTTGTTTTTCTTTTGTTCCTTGAGAAAATCTGGCATCAGAAATTCAGGTCAACTTTTGGTGCCTCTTTCTCCTCGGGCATTATTTCGAAATAATCCATCGGTTTAAAGCTAAAAATGGCTGCAATTATATTTGTTGGGAACTTTTGTATCCTGTTATTCAATTCCATCACACAATCGTTATAATATTGTCGTGAGAAGCTTAGTTGATTTTCTGTTGTGGTGAGCTGTTCCTGAAGGCGGAGGACGGTTTCATCAGCCTTCAGTTGCGGATATCTTTCGAAAAGGGCGAAAAGCCGTCCAAGCGCTGCTGATAGTTCTTTTTCCGCTTCTGATGTTTCTTTAACCGTATTTGCTGCTACAGCCTTTGTCCGTGCTTCAATCACCCTTTGTAAGGTTTCCTGCTCATATTTCATATACCCTCGCACAACCTCAACAAGGTTCGGTATCAAATCCCTTCTTCGCTTGAGTTGAACTGAAATCTGATACCATGCATTATTTGCCTTGTTCCGCGCATCAACAAGCATATTATACATAACGGCGATAGAGCCAAAAACAACCACTAATATAAGTGTAAAAAGCGCCAATGACCCAATTACAACCATATTTACTACTTTCTTCTATCCTAACAACGCAGTCCCAGAACCCTCTTCTTCCTCCTCATCTTTTATTTCCTCAGGTTGAGGTTTTGTGAATATAGAGGTAATAAGTAGCGTTACTCCGAAAGGTAGAAGCCAGAAAAGACCAAAATAATATAAGAAGTTCACATTGAAGAGGGGAGTGGATGAGAATCTGTTTATATTATAAAGGGTTATAAGGATTGCAGCCCAGACGGCGAAGAAGTTTGCTATTGGGGTGTCGGCGTGGAAAAGCCTTAATCCACCTGAGCGTTCCTTTGTTAATGGGGGAAGAAGGTTTCCACCGAGAAAACCTGTAAGGTCTGAAAGGAGATGGACAATAACCGGAAGTCCAAGCGTTACTGCCCACTTAAACCCGCCCAAAATAAACCCTATCAAACCGAGAACGATACCGAGCGTGAAACTATGGCTCCATTGCCTGTGCCATGGAATAAATATGACCTCAACCCCATCTTTCCTCTTCTTTAAAGAAAAAGATGGTCCCGACATAATGCTCGCTGTGATATCCCTCGGGTTAGGATTTATTATTTTAGCAGAAGGCTTGGCAAAACC
>JBAMLU010000080.1:3369-11854 GCA_039793385.1 bacterium | reverse complement strand
GGTGGGAATTGGGGTTTTCCCAAATCCACTTATTATAGGACCAAACTCCGCCTTAACCTCGTTTTTCTCTGGGTCAAAGAAAACGGTGTACTGACGCCACCTATCTGGTCCCATTTGAAGGGTATGAAGCTTCACTACCAGTTGCTGACCAACCTCTTTTTGCCATGCCTTGTCCACAGATTCCGCAAGGATTTTCGCAAGCTCAACGCCATCAAGTTTGTCAGGGTTAGGTTCATAAACAACTTCAGCGTCCTCAAAAAAACGGGTAAATTTAAAATCAAGTGTGTCTGGAAGTAATCCACAGACCCCAGCAAGGGGAAGAAGGAATTCGACTTTCTCGGCTCCTCTTATTATCTCTGGGAAAAAACTCACAGACATTATCCCAAGCGTGAAATGAGTGAAACCTTTCATATCATCCCCTTTGATATGTATAAGTTAGATTAAACGAGCCCAAGAAATTTAGCGAGCGCTCCTCCATATCCTGCCATATTTATAGTAACAGGGAATAATAATACCCCCATACAATTAACCCGACGAGAACCAAAAAGTACAGGAAGAAGCCCTATAGCAGTCGCAACGATAGATATTCCAATACCATAGAAGCCTGTCATAAGGTAAACTATCATAAAAAGGAGAAAAAGCGTTACTAAGGATATAACTTTGTAGCTAATTTTTTGAAGTAGTTTTATAATAATTTTAGTGTAAAGGATAAGAAGAAAGAAGGCGAGACAAAGGGAGAGCAACATTGAAGCGAGGGCATAATAAAATCCTTTGGCTGATGTAGGGACAAAGAATGGGCGCAACATAGCGACAAGCCCACCCTTTCCGAGCCTTGCACCCGGGAGGAAGAAGAAAAGAAAAGCACCGGCATAATAAACTGTCTTCGACACCCCTTGAGACGCAACAAACACCCGCTCATCCTTTGATGCTACTGCTTGACCCGCAAGAAGTCCGCCTATACCAGCAGTAAGAATAGGGAATGTTGCAGCAAGAAGCCCGCCCAAGCCGCCGGCTATTGTTGCAACTATTGCGGATGAAATACCAAAATCAACCGTTTTAGGATTAAACTGTTCGGGGATTTCCTTTTTTGAGGCTATGTTAATTAATACCCAGGGTATAGCAAAAAGCCCAACGAATATCGGCAACAAGCTCTGAAACGATCGCTCCGGTGGTAAGGGATTCCTTGTCATAACGATAAACCCCAGTAAGCCTGAGGCAAAGAAGGTCAAAAGTCCTGCGCTAAGATGTCTCCATGCCTCGAGGAATCTTGCCCACCCAAACTTACCCCTCTCGGTTCCCTTAGGCCATTCAGATTGAAGCATATACAAAGAAACTGCCGCCAATATCCAGTATAGATGCGGCATCAAAAGTCTCCGCACAACCGGAAGGAACTTTATCACAAATGGTGTAATTACGAAGAGAAAAACCCCGCCAAGAATGGAACCGAACCCCGTAATAATAGCAGCCTCATACCCTCGTCCTGCAAGAAGCATCTTCTGCCCAGGCAAAACCACAAATATCATACTTTCATCCGGTGCAGAAAGAAATACGCTTGTTATCGTATTTAAAACAACATACCCACATACCATCCCGAGAAAAAGATAGGGCAACAATGCTTGTGGTATTATCGTTGATAACCCGCCAAAGGTAAAAAGTATTATTGCTATAACATTGTAAATATGTAGTGCCGGGATTATCGCCAGGAGTGATGATATAACTGTTCCCAGAATGGCGATAAGCACGATCTCCAAAAAGGTCGGTTCCATATAGTTCCTTTATTCTTCTACGGTTATATCGGTGGCTTTTGATGGTATAATCTCCAGCTGGTCCTTATATACCTTTACCTTACCCTTAACACTTATGGTTGCACCCTCAATCACTCTATCGCTAACCTTATCCCACACATTGCTCCAGAACACAACACTTATTCGTCCTGTTTCATCCTCAAGTTCGGCTATCATCCCTTTAGATATCTTCCTTAGTTTCTGCACCTTGCCAGAGACTTTTACAATTTGTTCTACCATTGAGCTTGTTATCTCACCTATCTTCTTTGTTGAAATGGTTGCCTCCAAAGGTGATGTCGTTTGCTTTGATGTTCCGGAGAGTTTGAGTTCTTCTCCTCTTTTTATAATAATTTCAAGGGTTCCCTTGTACTCATCGACCTCCCCTTTTAATGTAGCTTCGTTCCCCACAGCGATAAGCTCAGGATTTTTTACATATTTCAATGCCTTTCTCCATATAACAACATCGATTTTCCCGGTCTCGTCGCTCAATTCAAAAAGCTTACCGTTTTTTATATCCTTAACTCGGGTTATCTTTCCTGATATTTCTACAGACTTTTTCACATAGCTTTTGTCGATCTTCCCTATTGCGACTCTCTTTGTAGGTTCCTTTTTACCCGGTACCAACTCAATATCATCAGCATTTTCCAGTTTAAGTTCGAGCGTTTCCTTATACAATTCAACCGTACCTAACGCCGTAATAATATTGCCTTCGCTAAGTAGTTCTTTATTCTGAAGCATTCGAATCACGCTATCCCAGACAAGAATAGTAATTTTCCCTGTACCATCAGAAACATTAACGAGTATGCCATTTTTAATTTTCCTTGTGCTAATAATGTCGCCCTTTATTTTCGCCTTCTCTCCGACCATCTTCCTCGTTATCGAGCCGATACTTTGTATCTGAGCGGATTCGAAATCAAGTTCGGGCGCTTTACCAACAACCACGATAGATAAAGAATCGCGAGCCTGTATCTGCAACTGTTCCTTATATTTAGAAACAACCCCAGTAACCTCAACAGTATCACCCTCATTTAATTCCGGTGGAGTAAACTGATTCTTGAAGATTGGCATAGAGATTTTAGCATTGCTTTCAAGCGAACCGAGTAATACATTTATTGGTCCTGCGGTTTGTTTTATACTCAAAATCTTTGCTCTTATTTTCACGGGTTTATTCAAGAGGGTATCCGTTATATCCTCAATTCGTGTGATCTCTGGAGCAGGTGGTGGGGTTATAACAAGCCTTTCTGGGATGTTGATGATAATCGACGGATTGCCCTCAACTACCCTTACCGTTCCGCAAGCCTCAACCTTATCGCCCAATCGAGGAACCTTACCGGCACTTCTTAATGCATCGGCGTCATTCCTGTATGCTGTCAGACGAATCGAGCCTGTAGTATCCTCAATGTAAAATATAATCGATTGAGCTTCAGGATTATATGATGGTGCCCGCGTAACAATGCCCTCAACGCAAACAACCGCGTAGTTCATCTCCTCCTTTATATCGCTAACTGGCACTTTCTTAAGTTCAGCCGATTTAGCAACAAAATATACAGCGATAACCCCAACGAAAGTGAATGCCAGTGAAAATATTTTCAGCACCTTAACCGAAAGCCTTTCATCAATTCTTGCGCCGCAATAGGGGCATATCTTATAAGCCCCAATATATCGACCACAACTCTGACAATATCCTTCTTCTCTCTTCTCTAATGGTTCCATTTATCCTCCTTTGCTGCTTATTTTCTCCTTCCCACATCATCGGTCAAAAAATCATCTTTTTTTATCAACTTATAATTTTTATATTCGCCTATCCTTGTATGAAGAATCTTGTTTTCAATAAATGATAGAAGCCTCACCAGAATTTTATTGTGTTTGTGGTTTGTCTTGACAGATTCGTCAACGGACCAGTTCTTTGATTCAATCCTCATTTTCATCACCGCAGGATGAGAATCTTTGAACCTTGCGAGATGTTTCAGGGTGCCATATTGGAATGGATTAGAGTGTGTTTCGGGTGGGTGTTTTTGTTTAACCCATTCGGTTGTATGGTGAAATTCATCCTGGGCAATGATTTTCTTTTTCATCTTCATTGGATCCCTAACCCACCCATAATGATATACTTCAACAGGTATAAGCACAACCTTAACTTTTCTACCGTTTCGTCTGAACCCCTGACCATCACCCCAAACCTTAATCCCTATCCCATTTCTTATAATCCTTATTTCCCTTCTATACCAGTTGTGAGCGGTTTGGTAGTGTTCGTAGTCGCCCCAGAAATGCTTGTATGAAACAAGAAAACCCTCAACCTCACTAACATTATCGTACTTTTCAATGGCTTTAAGGATAATTGGCAAGTATTTTTCGTGAATGACCTCATCCGCTTGAATATAAATAGCCCACTTGCCTTTGCACTCTTTGAGTGCTATATTCGCTTGTTGAGCGTGAATTGAACCGCCGGGGTATTTTTCTATATCCCAAACGGTATCGATGATTTTAATCTTTGGCGAGCCGATATTTTCGATGACTTGCCTTGTTTCGTCAACCGAATCGCCGCAAGAAACGATAAATTCATCGCAAATAGGAAGAACCGAGCAAATGGATTCGACCACTGGATAATCGAGAATGAGAGCGTTTCTAACATATGTGAAGCCGCTTATGAGCATAAGATAAATTAACAATATTTCAAAAAATATTCAAGTTTATATAAATTGTTATGAATCTCCCCTCTCTTCAATTACCTCAGAATAATCAATTTCCTGCAGAAATTTTGATTCTGGCTTTTAAGGGTGAGAAAATACAACCCCGCCGGAAAATCCCGTGTCCCAAGAACAATCGAGCTTCTATCAGTAGATTCTATTTTCCTTTCCCAAACCTTATTGCCCAAAATATTGTATATAGAGAAAGTGGCTCCTTTTAACCCAGGATTGAAAAGTATTATAAAAGATGAATTAGTAGGACTGGGGAGGATTTCAAACTTAAAAGAAGAAAATCTACTTTGGTGTTCCTCAACTTTTGCTGGGGGATTGAATCTGATAACCAAAAGGGCGGACATGTCAAAAAAGATAAGGCTATCCACGCCAGTGATATAAGAACCGTTAGGTCCACCAAGAAACAGATGTTGCACGAATCGTGGTTCAAAAGAAGATATATCCCATAGTGAAAGCCCGCTATCAAGGTCTGATGTGATAAGGTATTCCCCAATTATATAAGTGTCATAACAAGAGACGGGAAAAGAATAGCTTTCACTCCTTGTGAAATCGACAACGAGAAGGCGATTATATTCCCCTGTCATTGTCCCAGCAGAAAGGAAGACTCGACCATCAAAAGCACTCCCACCATAAACTGCACGAATTTCTGCAGGATGTTCTATACGAGATATAACAGGATGAATTGGGTCAGAAAGGTCATATCGAGTCGTATATCTCCGTTTTATATAATACAGAGAAGTTGAATCAGAGAGAAGCTCTACAAGCCCGGCTACGGAATCTTCCATGCTAAAGGTATTTATCCGGCGTGGGGGAAAATCTCTGGCATCAAAAATATCCATCCTCAAGAGGTAATCACCGTTGTAAATGAACTCTGTCGCTAAAATATAATTTCTCAGACCTCTGCAACCCATATACAATGAATCTGATGAGCCAATTCTCCAGATTGGCGAAGAAGTTAATAGAGGGTCTAATATGAGGTCATAAGCTACTAATTCTCCTTCAAAAGGGCAATACAAATAATCGTTTACTTTAGTTAAATCCGGAATTATCCAATCGCTACCTGGTGAGAGAATATTCACAATATAAGGGTAGTGAACATCCGAGATATCCACAACAAATATCCCTGAGTCAAAGTAGTAAGAAAAGGAGCCAGCGCAAAGATAGACAAGATCTTCCTGTCTCGAGGCAATCACTGTTGGGATTCTTGGAATCCAATTTCTTTTCACTACATCACAAAGTTGACGAGAATAGGTGGTAATATATTGGACTCCACCGCTATACGCGGTCTCCTCGCTTATAATATATCCACTGCTTTGATATATAACATCCGTAGCCCTTGCAGGATATTCACATAAAAGATGAGGATTAAACCTGTCAGATATTTCAAGCTCAAAAAGTGCTCCGAACCCTACTCTACTAAATGAACAATAAATATAGTTATCCAAAAGAGAAAGTCCTTGTGGGAATTCACTTCCTAAAAATGTTAGCGTGTACAGGGTCTCTATTGCGCTTATTGGTTGATATCTCCGAAGGACTAAGTTTTCTATCCCAGTGCACCATAAAAGGGTATCACTATCTAAAACAAGGAAAGAATTGTGTTGAGCAGGGAAAACCCGCAAAGGTGTTGAAAGGTCATACAAAGACCATATATATATTGAATCACTTATACCTACAAGAAGTAAGCCTTGCTGGCTATCAATTTCTGGTCTCCCGGTGCTACATCTTATCCAATTCCCATAGGATAAAGGAACGGGTATTCGGTCATGATTGATTTTGTAAGAAAAAAAACGAGAAGAATCCCTTTCATGAAAAACCCGAGACTCAACAACTAAAAAGCTATCTTTTACCAGGATGTAATTAGTGAAAAAATTTGCGGGGATGGGTATTGCCGGGGTTGAGGTTATCTCAATTAGTGAAGGAGAAACGGGGGTGCTTATATCAAGAGTAATAATCTTATTATCAATAGTGAGGTAGAGAGTTGAATCATTTTTTGCCATAGAATAAGGAATGCCATATCGCCATAAAGGATAATAACCAACAGAACGATAGGATAATGAAAAATCCTTTATGATGAGCGCTCGGTGGGTGAGCAAATATAAGAGACTGTCCCTCTCGAAGGAATCGTAAATTCCATAACAATCCCCCTCACCAATATATTCTAAATTTTGTCCAAAAGCAGCGCTCACAACCAAAAGAAGGAATAAAGGATTTATCTTATGGGCAAGGGTCTCCGCAATCAATACAATCCCCCGAGCATTTGAAAAATAATGTATCGAGCTCATAATAATTACCACAAGTTATGTTTCCAGTTTTGACCCAACTTTCTGAACAGGGTGGACCTTGCGGGGAAGTCAAAAATTCCGACACCGCCCAAAAGTAATATTTACAACCGGAAAAACAAGGAACTTTTAAAGTATCATGAGCAGATTCAATAGGAAACACACAACAATAATATGGTGGGTCACACAATTCACACCGCCCTGTTGAAGAACAATATACCTGCATATATACGAGATATCCCTTCCAGGTAGGCGAGTGAAAACAATTATCCTGGATATGCACGCCAACTGTGACACTTTCATCCTCACTGAATGCCGCATTACTTGCAAAAGCAATAATAAATAGTATCAAAAACAGATCCACAAACCTTTTCTTGGATGACCTCCTTTGTGAGAGCTTTTTTAACATCACCTTTAAAAATTTACTAAGTGATACTTTCTTTCTGCCATAACTCTTATTTTTATGAATTTCTTATTTTGTCTAAAATAAATAATTAAGTTAAAAAGATCGTCAACCACTTTTTAAAACTGCTTTTTCCCCTCGATATTCTTCATTTTTCATTATTCATTAAAAAAGCCCCAGTTACTACCTACTCTCCCGCGCGGTTGCCCACGCAGTACCATTTTCTCTGACAGGCTTAACGACTCTGTTCGGAATAAAGGGAGACACTTAATTAGGGCTATCGAATATTCTCGCTTTGGGATGTTTCTTTAAGCTTTTTTTTGAATTCTCGTTCCAACTGATTGTACCTTTCAATGTAATAATAGCCCACAATCATAAGTATTATTGCACCATGAAGCTTAGGGTTTTTTGTTAATACTGCAAACCACCAACTACCGATAAAAAATAGTAACACTCCGAACATTTTGCGGAGCAGCAGTTTCCGCCCCTCTTTCTCACGCCAATGTGGTGGAACTATTTCCATTGTTTCTTCCTTTCCAAGTTTTTTCTTGTTCCTCGGCGATTTACCTCAGCTAATCAAAAGCACAAGATAAGGATTTAAAAATGCTACTGCGGCTGTTCCACCACCATTAGTTGCTTCGTCTGTTAAGAAAGTGGCTGCACCAGAGGCAGCACTTGCCACAACCAAACGAAGCGTACTAAAAGTTCTGCCAAGGATGTGATAAGCGCCGGCATAAATAGGAATAGACATACCATAATTGAGTCCAGCAACTTTTATATTGGGATTATATTCCGCAATCTCATCTTTTTAAAAAAGCCCCAGTGACGACCTACTCTCCCGCGCGGTTGCCCACGCAGTACCATTGGCCCTGACAGGCTTAACGACTCTGTTCGGAATGGGAAGAGGTGTTTCCCTGTCGGTAAGGTCACTGAGGCTAATAAATTGAAGAGGAAGTAAAGTTGAGGCGGACGGGAGGAGATAAGCCTCTCGGTCTATTAGTACCACTTGGCTAAAGCGGTTACCCGCCTTACACCTGTGGCCTATCAACCAGGTAATCTTCCTGGGACCTTTGAGAAGGAGAACTCCTTCTCTGGGAGATCTAATCTTGGGGTGGGCTTCGCGCTTAGATGCTTTCAGCGCTTATCCCGACCGAACACAGCTACCCAGCGGTGCAGCTGGCGCTACAGCTGGTATACTGGAGGTTCGGCCTTCCCGGTCCTCTCGTACTGGGGAAAGCCCCCCTCAGATCTCCTGCGCTCGCACCAGATAGGGACCGAACTGTCTCACGACGTTCTGAACCCAGCTCACGTACCGCTTTA
>JBAMLU010000080.1:0-3359 GCA_039793385.1 bacterium | reverse complement strand
TTGGGACCTTCTTCAGCCCCAGGATGCGATGAGCCGACATCGAGGTGCCAAACCACGCCGTCGCTGTGGACGCTCGGGCGTGATCAGCCTGTTATCCCCGGAGTACCTTTTATCCGTTGAGCGACGGCTCTTCCACACGAAGCCGCCGGATCACTAAGCCCTGCTTTCGCACCTGCTCGGGGTGTCCCCCTCACAGTTAAGCCCCCTTATGCCTTTGCACTCATAGCGCGATTTCCGACCGCGCTGAGGGGACCTTCGGGCGCCTCCGTTACCTTTTAGGAGGCAACCGCCCCAGTTAAACTGCCCGCCTGACAGTGTCCCTGACCCTGCACGGGCCCGAGGTTAGGACTCCGATAACCTAAGGGTGGTATTTCAAGGGCGGCTCCACCCGAGCTGGCGCCCGGGCTTCAAAGCCTCCCACCTATCCTACACATAGATCACCAAAGTCCAGTGTCAAGCTACAGTAAAGGTTCCGGGGTCTTTCCGTCCCGGTGCGAGTAAGCGGTATCTTCACCGCTGCTTCAGTTTCGCCGAGTCCTCCGTCGAGACACTGCTCGGATCGTTACACCTTTCGTGCGGGTCGGAACTTACCCGACAAGGAATTTCGCTACCTTAGGACCGTTATAGTTACGGCCGCCGTTTACCGGGGCTTCGGTTCACCGCTTCGCAGGGATTTCTCCCCGCTAACGGCTCCCCTTAACCTTCCGGCACTGGGCAGGTGTCAGTCCCTATACATCCCCTTCTGAGGGTTAGCAGAGACTTGTGTTTTTGATAAACAGTCGTCCGAGCCCTTTCACTGCGGCCCCTTTCGGCTCGGCGTGTGGGCAAATTTAATTTGCTTGGCGCCTTACCTACTGAGGGCACCCCTTCTCCCGAAGTTACGGGGTCAATTTGCCGAGTTCCTTAACGGAGGTTAGCTCGCGCACCTTTGGATATTCTCCTCGTCTACCTGTGTCGGTTTACGGTACGGTCACATCCGTTGCTCTTTTTCGCTTAGAGGTTTTTCTTGGCAGCGTGGAGACCGGTGACTTCCCCGCACCTCTCGGATTGGGTCGCATTCGCCTCTCGGAGTTTAGGCTTTCGCCTTGGGTTCCCGGATTTACCTGGGAACCCCTCCTACGGGCTTAGACCTGGACTACCAACGCCAGGCTCACCTCTCCTTCTGCGTCACCCCGTCGCTACAACGGATGTGGCACGGGAATATTAACCCGTTTCCCATCACCTACGCATTCCTGCCTCGGCTTAGGGGCCGGCTAACCCTGGGCGGACGAACCTTCCCCAGGAAACCTTAGACTTTCGGTGAACGGGATTCTCACCCGTTTTGTCGCTACTCGTGCCTGCATAATCACTCCTTATTCGTCCAGCAAGCCTTACGACTTGCCTTCATCCTACATAAGGACGCTCCCCTACCAACCACCACCAAAATTGGCGGTGATTCCGCAGCTTCGGTGTGCGGCTTAGTCCCGATCATTTTCGGCGCAGGATATCTTGACCAGTGAGCTTTTACGCACTCTTTAAAGGATGGCTGCCTCTAAGCCAACCTCCTGGCTGTCTAAGATATCCCACATCCTTTATGACGCCACTTAGCCGCAACTTTGGGACCTTAGCTGGCGGTCTGGTTTGTTCTCCTTTAGGACACGCACCTTATCGCACGTATCCTCACTCCCGGGTATTAAGATACGGCATTCGGAGTTTGAAAGGGTTCGGTAGGATTGCTCCCCCTAGCCCAATCAGTGCTCTACCACCGTATCTTTTTGCCCGAGGCTGCCCCAAAAGGCATTTCGGGGAGAACCAGCTATCTCCGGGTTTGGTTGGACTTTCACCCCTACCCACAGCTCATCCGAGCCCTTTTCAACGGACACCGGTTCGGTCCTCCATGGGGCATTACACCCACTTCAACCTGGCCATGGGTAGATCACCCGGTTTCGGGTCTAATCCCTGCCACTAACGCCCTTTTGGGACTTGCTTTCGCTACGGCTACGGGGCTTAACCCCTTAACCAAGCGGCAGAGATTAACTCGCAGGCTCATTATTCAATAGGCACGCGGTCACCATCCCCGGCTCCCCCGAAGGGGAACCAGTTCAGGCTCCCACAGCTTGTAGGCATATGGTTTCAGGTTCTTTTCACTCCCCGTCAGGGGTTCTTTTCACCTTTCCCTCACGGTACTTGTGCACTATCGGTCACGACGGAGTATTTAGCCTTAGGAGGTGGTCCTCCCGGATTCGCGCCGAATTCCACGTGCTCGGCGCTACTTGGGGACAAAGCCCAGGAAGCCAATCCCCTTTCGCCTACGGGACTTTCACCCTCTATGGTCCACCTTCCCAGGTGGTTCGGCTAGAGAATTGGTTTTTAACTTCCCCTTCCTCCTGGCAGCTGGAAGCGGCTTTGCCCCACAACCCCGCTGCTCCAATGCCTGCCAGCTTCTGCAGAGCAGTCGGTTTAGGCTCTTCCCCTTTCGCTCGCCGCTACTTAGGGAATCGAATTTTCTTTCTTTTCCTCTGGGTACTGAGATGGTTCAGTTCCCCAGGTTCGCCCATCGGAAGCGTAGAAAATTTCTTCCGATGTCGGATAAATCCGGGGTTTCCCCATTCGGATATCCACGGATCAAAGGTTGCTTGCACCTCCCCGTGGCTTATCGCAGCTCGCTACGTCCTTCATCGCCTCGTCGTGCCAAGGCATCCACCATATGCCCTTAGTAGCTTACTCTCCCGTCCACCTCAACCTTATCTTCCTCTGAAATTTTCAAAGAACATCTGTGGAGAATACCGGGTTCGAACCGGTGACCTCCGGCTTGCAAAGCCGGCGCTCTCCCACCTGAGCTAATTCCCCGTAAATATTTTATAGCATATCTTGGATACGGGTGGGAACTCCTTATAGAAAGGAGGTGATCCAGCCGCACGTTCCCGTACGGCTACCTTGTTACGACTTCGCCCCAGTCGCCGAAGCGCATCCTAGTAGCCCACTGTGCTAGTGCCTTGGTGAGGCTACTTCAGATGTCTCCGACTCCCATGGCGTGACGGGCGGTGTGTACAAGGCCCGGGAACGTATTCACCGCAGCGTGCTGATCTGCGATTACTAGCGATTCCACCTTCACGGAGTCGAGTTGCAGACTCCGATCTGAACTGAGGCTGGCTTTTTGGGATTAGCTCCCCCTCGCGGGTTAGCGACCCTCTGTACCAGCCATTGTAGTACGTGTGTAGCCCTGGACATAAGGGGCGTGCGGACTTGACGTCATCCCCACCTTCCTCCTGGTTATCCCAGGCAGTCTCCTCAGAGTGCCCGGCATTACCCGCTGGCAACTGAGGACAGGGGTTGCGCTCGTTGCGGGACTTAACCCAACACCTCACGGCACGAGCTGA
>JBAMLU010000079.1:0-20962 GCA_039793385.1 bacterium | reverse complement strand
TCTGTTTCTTTATAGACTCAAGTATTTTCATTGATGAGGGTGTAGCTGGAAGAGCATATCCTTTGGGGATGAGGTAATTTCTTGCGTATCCATCCTTAACATCGACAATCTGCCCAAATTCACCAAGCTTCGGGATAGATTGTTTAAGTATAACTTTCATCATACCACCTCACCTATAAACATATACATTATACGGCAAAAGAGCAAGAAAACGCGCCCTTTTTATCTCGTTTGCGAGTCTCCTCTGATGCTTAGCACAAACACCCGTCACCCTTCTCGCTCTTATCTTTCCTCGTTCACTCATAAAGTTCCGCAAAAAGTTGTAATCTTTATAATCTATTTTAAGGCTTTTATCCGCGCAAAATCTGCAATACTTCTGTTTCAAACCTTTCTTATCTGTCATATATTCTCCCCTTTTTCCTGAGCTACACCCGTTTTTTCAGACCCGAGATTATCCTCAGGTAGCTTATCGTTGCTTCTAACCAAAAGGAATCTCATAAGCCTCTCGTTCAGTTTTAATCGTGGAAAAAGATTTTCTGGAAGTGCTGGGCTACCCTTGAAATAATAAGTCACGAACCATCCCTCAGTTTTCTTCCTTACAGGATAACAAAGCCTTATTTTCCCCCAAACATCACTCTTTGCGAACTTTCCATCTAATTTACTGATGAGGTTTTTAAAATTTTCTATTTCCGCCTGAAGGTCATTTTCAGAGAGGTCAGGGTCATATATACCTGTTATCTCATAGAGTTTTTCCTGCATTACGCCCCCTTGTTAAGGTTTAAATCTTATCGTTATAACATCACCATCTCTAACAACATATTCTTTACCCTCTACACGAAAAGCCCCGTTTAGCTTTGCATTTTCCTCGCTTCCATATTTTATAAGTTCATCAATATTTATAACCTCAGCCTTAATAAATCCTTCAGCCATATCTGTATGTATCAACCTTGCAGCATCAATAAGTGTAGAGCCTGGTTCAAGAGCCCACGCTCTAACCATATTCCCGCCAACATATGTATAAAATGTCACAACCCCGATCTTCCTGTAAACCTCACCAATTAATTTTTCTACTCCACTCTCAATGCCCATACACTTTCTGAACTCCTCAGCCTCTTTAACATCCATCTCTTTCAGCTCGCTCTCAAGCTTACAAGCCACAGGAACAACGACACCCTTCTTTTTCTCAATGATATATTTTACCATATTATTATAAACAGGGTCGGCATTGAAATCAAGTCTTCTTTCATCTATATTCGCAACATAAACAACAGGTTTAAGACAAAGCAATTGATATTT
This sequence comes from bacterium, assembly GCA_039793385.1. Taxonomy (GTDB): domain Bacteria; phylum UBP14; class UBA6098; order JBAMLU01; family JBAMLU01; genus JBAMLU01. Next base: position 19,666 of record JBAMLU010000079.1, on the reverse strand, counting down.
CTTTAGCAAAGAAATCTCGTCGCTCTTGAGAAATCCAAAATCCATCTCTCCAGATAGCAACATGCTATGGATAAGCTCAGTAAGTTGGAGTTCATCCTTGACACTTCTATCCCCGCGAATAAACCTGTTCTTCAGTTTTTCTATATTTCTTTCTAATAATTCCAGATCAGAAAAAAGGAGTTCAGTCTCGACAATCTTTATATCCCTTATTGGGTCAATATTTCCCATTGGGTGTGAAACATTTTCAGAAACAAAAAGCCTAACAATATGAACGATTCCATCAACACCCCTTATCTCTGCGAGGAACTTATTTCCAAGTCCCTCGCCCTTATGAGCGTTCTCAATGAGCCCAGCAACATCGAAAAATTCGATGCTCTCGTGCCTCTTTTCACTCTTCGGGAATAAACGCCAAAGTCTCTCTAATTGTTCATCTGGAACCTGAACGATAGCGATATTAGGCTTAACCGTGCAAAAAGGGTAAGCCTCAGCCGGAACCCTTAATCCCGTGATTGCGTTGAAAAGAGTGGATTTTCCGGCATTTGGTAATCCAACAATACCTATTTTTAGCATTTTATATTATTTAAGGAGTCTTGCCATAACAACAAGAGAAACGATGGATATGAGCTTTATTAGGATGTTCATTGCCGGACCTGCGGAGTCCTTAAACGGGTCGCCGACGGTATCACCAACAACGCCAGCTTGATGAGCTGGCGAACCTTTCCCGCCGAAATGCCCTTCCTCAATATATTTTTTAGCATTATCCCATGCGCCTCCGGCATTTGCCATAAAAAGCGCAAGAATAACGCCTGAAAGGGTTGTGCCAGCGAGAAGTCCGCCAAGGGATTCGGCACCGAGGAGAAACCCGATTGTTAGTGGGCAAAGGAGTGCAATTACGCCAGGGGCGATCATCTCTTTTAGTGCTGCTTGAGTAGAAATATCAACACACCTTCCAACATCAGGTTTTGATGTTCCCTCAAGCAACCCGTGTATCTCCCTGAACTGCCGCCTAACCTCAAAAACCATCTTCCACGCAGCCTTACCAACCGCCCCGATAACAAGCGCCGCTATAAGATAAGGCACAGTCCCGCCAAGGAAAATTCCTATAACAACCTTAAAAGACAAAAGGTTAATGGAGCGAAGACCTACAGAATTAGCATATGCTGCGTAAAGAGCGAGGGCGGTCATTGCGGCAGAAACAATGGCAAATCCCTTACCCATTGCTGCGGTTGTGTTTCCGAGGGAATCGAGTTTATCGGTTATCTTTCTTGTCTCGTCACCCAGCCCGCTCATCTGCACTATACCACCTGCATTATCTGCAATAGGTCCATAAGCATCAACAGACATCGTAATCCCCACCGTAGCGAGCATACCAACAGCAGAAAGTCCAATGCCATAAAGCCCGGCAAGTTTATATACCACATATATTGCCGCGCATATTGCTATTATCGTGGGTACAGTGCTAACAAGTCCCACTGAAAAACCTGTCAATATTGTCGTCGCTGGTCCAGTTTGGGTTGCATCAGCTATTTTTCTTATGGGGTTGCCTGAGGTATAATATTCGGATATGAGCCCCACAATAATTCCAACAACATTGCCTATCAAGATTGAGTAAAACAAGCCCATAGGGAGCCTAACCAAGCTCGTGAACAAACCAACACCAATTATACATAGAAGATTAGCAACATATGTTGAATAGCGCAAGTTTGATGCAGGGTCGAGGGTTGTGAATGTCTTATGTGAAAGGATCCCCAGGAACGATGAAATAAGACCAATCGTCACAACTGCGAGTGGATAAAGCATATATAGATTTTGTTGAGGATTGCCTAACATAGTGCTTACAGCAAGTGCTATAGATGAGACTATAGCACCGACATAGCTTTCGAATATATCTGCGCCCATTCCAGCTATATCGCCAACATTATCACCGACATTGTCTGCTATTGTGGCGGGATTTCGCGGGTCATCCTCAGGGATATTCTTCTCAACCTTACCCACGAGGTCCGCGCCAACATCAGCGGTTTTTGTGAATATTCCCCCGCCAACCCTCGAAAATAATGCAATTGAACTCGCCCCCATTGCAAATCCATTTATGTGATATGATATTTCTGGGTCAGGTTTTCCGAAGATGATAAAGAAAATTCCAACACCCAGAAGCCCGAGGGATGCAACTGCAAGTCCCATAACAGACCCACCCATAAAAGCGATGCTCAATGCCTTAGCTTGACCATCCTGCTTGGCGCTCCATGCTGTTCTTGCGTTTGCGTGGGTTGCAGCTGACATACCAAATATTCCCGCAAGCATTGACGATATTCCGCCGCAAACAAACGCTATACCTGTGAACGGATGGATGAAAAGCGCAAGCAAAACAAAAACCACCCCCATAAATACCATAAGCACTGAATACTCCCTTTTCAAAAAGACCACTGCACCTTTGCGTATAAGCCCGGATATTTCTCTCATCTTCTCGGTCCCAGGAGAAAGCCTTGTTATATAAGCGTAAATTAAAATAGCAATTAAAATACCTAAAAGCCCGGCAATCGGAAAAATCAAATTACTCATACTCTACCCCCTTTTTCGTTCTATTAAATTTGTTCATTGCATAAGTTATGCCTTTGTAAATTATATCTGTGAAAGCCTCATAAACAAGGCTCAAGACATTTTCGAGCTCTTTCAACTCCTTTTGAGAGAAAGGCGAAAGGACAAATTCAACAGGGTCGGTGTTTTGAGGAAGAGGACCTATGCCAATTCTCAGGCGTGGAATCTCATCCGTGTTGAACATATAAATTATCGATGCCAGTCCCTTATGCCCGCCATCAGAACCTTTCTTTCTTATTCTTATTCGTCCAAGCTCAATTGAAAAATCATCAAGGATGACGAGAAACTCCTCAGGCTTTAACCCATTCATTTGAGCAAAATCGAAAACAACCCTTCCACTGGCGTTCATAAAAGTTGTCGGTTTAAGAAAAAAGAGGCTCCGCCCGGAAGTATCATTATATGTCGCATAATAAAACTCGCCCCTACCAGGAACAAACCTGACCCTGAGCTCACTAACTAGTTAATCAACAGCCATAAACCCTGCGTTATGCCTCGTTATTTCGTATCCTTTACCGGGATTCCCGAGACCAACAATACATCTAATCTCGGACATAAAAAATAATTTAAATCTAAATATAGTTTATAGCAACAAAAATTTAAAAAGATAAGATTTGTTGACATTGTATCCCAATTTTTTAATTTATTTATATGACAAAACATCAAGAAACGAGCACACCAGCGGAGTTCGAAAGATTTCTGGCGCAGAATGTTAAACCTGGAAGGTTTATTTTATCTGGCAATAGCGATTATTTGAAAGATGAATTCCTTCACACGCTTACATTGAAACTTTTGAACCCTGAGCTAAAACCGTTCAATTACGATGAATTTGATGGTGATGAGCTTGATGATGTGGAAAGATTGATATTTGCCACACTTATGCTTCCGAATTTCAGCGAGTTCAGGCTCGTTGTTCTTCGCAACCCGGAAAAGATGAGGGGCTCGGATATAGTTAAACTTGCAAGAATAAAGGTTCCGACGACAACCATTTTTGTTATTATAACAATGGAGAAGAACGAAAAGTTGAAAGAGTTCGGTGAGTTTCTGGAGCAATTCGATATCATAAGATTGGATAATCCATCTGAAAGCGTATTACCTGCATGGATTGAATATTTCTTTTCTCGGGGGGGGAAGAAAGTGTCAAAAGAGGCGCTTAAGTTTCTTTCATCAAGCTTACCTTGTGAACTTTATACGGTAAAGAACGAGATAGAAAAAATCGTTTTATATCTTGGGCATAAGGAGATATGCGAGCTTGATGATGCTGAAAAGGTTTTCGCAAGCGGGCGTGAACGAACAATATACCAGTACCTTCGAGCTCTACGAGCCAAAAATGAGAACGAGCTTTCCACTTATTCGTATGAACTTCAAATGCTCAACGAGGGAGGGGTTAAGTTCCTGTATGTCGTGGCTAATGAGCTTATAAAACTGCTTTTTACTAAGCTTAGCGAAAGCTCGAGAACATCACACGATGAACTTGCAAAAACCATAGGTGTTTCGAATGAGGTTTTATATTATCTTGCTAAGGATGCCAAAAATTTCACACTCAATGAACTTCGTGAACTAATAGACCACTTATATTCGCTGGAGCTCTCATTTAAGCGTGGCGAGCTAAAAGATGAGCTTATCCCTGCGATATTCACAGCAAAAGTTTTATGTGGATAATATGAAAACATTTCTCCGCATCTTTGAATTTATAAAACCATATTGCGGCTACATCATCTTGAGCATACTCTTCGTGCTTTTGTTCGCCCTGATGAATTCCGCTTTACTTTATATGGTCGCACCTGTCACAAAGTTCCTGTTCGGTCCAGGCGGGTTACCTGAAATATCACCCCCGGTTTCATCTGGACCTCATTCGCTTTTTGACATGCTTAAAGAACTTCTCCAGCTAAGCTACCAAAAATACATGCTTAAAGGCACAAAGGGCGAGATATTAAAGAGGTTCTGTATAATGATTTTTCTTTTGATGCTTTTCAAAAATATCTCTTTTTGGTTGCAAGCCTATTTTTCAAGCCGTGCGCTTGAATCGATAATAAGGGATATAAGATTTGCAATATACAAACATCTTCAAACCCTTTCGATGGGATTTTTCACAAAAAAGAGAACTGGTGAGCTCGTTAGCAGAACCATAAACGACACCGGTCTTTTAAATGAGATGATATCGCTTTCTATATCAAACTTGATAAAGGACCCGTTTTTGGTTGTAATATATTTCGTCTTTCTTCTTGTATTGAATTGGAGGCTCACTCTTCTTATACTTGTTGCTCTTCCACCCGTACTATTCGGAATGAACAAATTAGGGAAACATTTGAAACGATATAGCCTTAAGGGTCAGGAGCGAATGGCTGAACTCTATTCACACCTTCAGGAAACGCTCGAATCAATGAAAATCGTTAAAGCGTTCGGCACAAAGGAATATGAGATACAAAGGTTCTGGAGAAGGCTTAACGAATTTTTCAAGGTTAATTTGAAAAGGATATGGGTACAAAAACTATCAACACCATTTAACGAGGTCATCGGAACAGGGGTAGCAATTTTCATCTTTTGGTATGGTGGGAAGCAAGTTTTAGAGCTCGGAACATTTCGCCCTGAGGAATTTGTTCAATATATTTTTGCACTTCTTATGATAATGCAACCCATAAAAGCACTTGCTAACGATTACGCAAATATAATGCAGGGTCTTGCTGCTGCGGAGAGAATATTCGCTCTTATTGACACGCCACCTGAAATAAAATCTGTTCCAAATGCCCCAAGAGTAAAAGGGTTCAAAGAATGCATATCTTTCAATAATGTGAGTTTCTGGTACTCGCCAGATAAGGAGCCGGCATTGAAAAATGTCACATTTACGCTGCATAAAGGGGAGATACTCGCTATAGTTGGACCAAGTGGGAGCGGAAAGACCACTATTACAGAGCTGATGCTTCGTTTTTATGATCCACAGCAGGGCAAAATATGCCTTGATAACACCGATATTCGCGAGCTCGAGCTATGGAGTTATCGTTCACTTTTTGGGCTTGTTACGCAAGATGTTATTCTTTTTTATGAGACGATAAAAGGTAATATAGCGTATGGGCTTAATGATGTGCCGCTTGAGGATATAATTGAAGTGGCAAAGATAGCCAACGCACACGATTTTATAATGAGGCTTCCACAGGGGTATGATACTATTATCGGCGAAAGAGGAGTGACCCTTTCTGGAGGCGAAAGACAAAGAATTGCTATAGCAAGGGCAATAATAAGGAGTCCGGAAATACTTATCCTTGATGAAGCTACATCATCACTTGATACGGAATCGGAGATGCTTGTACAGGAAGCAATCGAAAGGATAATTAAGGGAAGGACAGTGCTCGTTATCGCACACAGGCTGTCAACCGTTAGAAATGCTCATCGAATAATTGTGCTTGATAAGGGTGAGATTGTTGAAGAGGGAAATCACGAAACGCTCATTGAAGCAAACGGGCTTTACAAAACACTCTATTCGCTTCAGTTTAATATATAATATGAAATTCCTTAAAATATACATAAGGATTGTAGCAATTGCAGCTTTTATATCCGTTATTCTTCAGTATGGTTTTACCATACCCAACAGATTTACGCTTTACATTTTAGGGCTCAATATGTTTATAGCCTTATCGTTTGCTTTTAATGCTATAGTGAGACTTGTTGTTTCACCTAACAAACTTAGAACTATACGGAGTAATATATTAGAATATATCCTTCTTTTCTTGATAATCTTACAGCTTCTGGTCTGGCATGGGTTTTGGGAAAAACTTTCCCCCTATTTTCAGAATTTGAACATATTTTCCTTAACAAACCTCTATATAATCACACTTCAGCTTTACATACTAGCGACCTTAATCTTAAAACTTCCGTCAGTAAACGCAATACTATCCGGGCTTCGAATACCGCCGCCGCTTATTGTTATTGGAAGTTTTTCTTTCGTCATATTATTAGGTACACTTCTTTTACTTCTTCCCAAAGCAACCTACATGAGAATAAGCTTTATAGATGCGCTATTCACAGCGACTTCAGCGGTCTGTGTTACAGGTCTTGTGGTTCTTGATATAGGAAGACAATTTACTACATTCGGTCAGTTCATAATATTGCTATTAATTCAGGTTGGAGGGCTTGGAATAATGACTATCACGAGCTTTTTTGCTTTGATTTTAAGAGGGGAGCTTGGTATAAAGGAAAGAAGGGTGCTTGGCGATATCCTCAACTTTAGAACCTTTAGTCAGCTTAAAACCCTTGTGAGCTCGATTTTCTGGACAACAATAGTGATAGAAATCATAGGTGCTTTGCTTATGTATACCAGATTTACAAAATATCAAGGCATAAATGATGCTTCACCTTTATGGAACGCTATCTTTCATTCAGTTTCCGCCTTTTGTAATGCTGGGTTTTCGCTCTTCCCCAGGAATTTCGCCCATTTCGTTAAGGATAAAGAATTATCCTTTATAGCGATGGCGCTTATCGTTTTGGGCGGGATAGGTTTTGTTGTGATAAGGGATATTTTAAGCGCTGTTTCAGCGTTGCTAAGGCGTAGGAGCCAGGTTGTTAGACTTATGCTTCAAACAAGAATCGTTTTAAAAATGACACTCTTTCTTATAGTTGTGGGGGCGTTTGTATTCTTAATTATTGAAAATAACAACCTCCTCGCAGGGTTAACATTAACAGAAAAACTTGTCGCAAGCCTTTTCCAGTCAGTAACTGCGAGAACCTGTGGATTTAACACCGTTGATATCGGGCTTATCTCTCTTCCTGCGATGATGCTTCTTATATTACTTATGTTCATTGGCGCAAGTCCCGGTGGGACTGGCGGTGGAATTAAAACAACAACTGCGGCTATCCTTGCAGGACTGATTCGAGCGAGGTTCAGAGGACATCAGGATGTGGTTATAAGCGGGGGAAAGGTATCAAAGGAAAACATATTCGAGGGTATTGTGATTTTCACCCTGTCGCTTTCAATTATATTCACATCCCTATTCTTATTGCTTATCACAGAAAAAATGGCTTTAGATAAACTGCTTTTTGAGGTTGTTTCGGCGTTCGGGACGGTTGGATTATCGACAGGGATTACCCCACAACTTTCTAATTTGGGACGTCTCATAATTATTCTCACGATGCTTATTGGTAGGGTCGGTCCTTTATCTATAGTGCTTGCAATACCAACACGAAAATATGAGGAGAGGGTCCATCACCCTGAGGAGAGGATAATGGTAGGATAAAGGAGAATTTGTGATGAAAATAGAGAAGATTTTAGTAATAGGTGCAGGTAGGTTCGGTAGTGCGCTTACAAAGCGATTGTTTGAGCTTGGTGTTAAGGTTGTCGTTGTGGACAAGGATGAGAGGCGTGTTGAGGAGGTTCGTCGGTGGGCGAGTGAGGCTCTTGTGCTTGACGCATCCGATAAGGAGGCAATTGACGAGCTTAAGGAATACAATTTTGATGCTGCATGTATTGCGTTAAGCGAAAACTTCAGCGCATCATTATTGATTCTCGTTTATCTTAAAAACATTGGAATACCATACATAGTCGGGCGCGCATCAGATGCCGTTCAAGCCGAGATCCTTCAGAAAATCGGCTGCAATCTCGTCGTCCTTCCCGAGGAAATCATCGGAATTGACCTTGCTGAAAGACTTGTCCTCGGGGATGTTAAGCGGTTCAAGTTGTCAGAAAAATTTATAATCGCTGAGCTACCAGCTGCACCCTATTACTGGGGAAAACTGCTCGGAAACATCGATTTCTCCTCAAAAAACCTCATCCTTTGCGCCCTGAAGAAAACATTTAAAACAAAAAAGGGGTTCGATTATACATTTGTACCACCTTATATTGCTGATACAATCGTTGAGGAGGGCGATGCTTTTATCATCCTCGGGAACCAAAAGAATATAGCAAATTTCTCGTTAGGTAAATGAAACCTGTTCTATTCATCTCATATTATTTCCCACCTGCTGCTGGTTCTGGCGTATTCAGGGCACTTAAATTTGCAAAATACCTCGGAATAAAAGGGTGGAAAATATTTGTGATAGCAGGCAATCCCGATGAACAGAGATTCCACGACAAGGAGCTCTTGAAAGATCTTCCTCAAACAGTATCAGTCTACTACACAAAAATGCGCTCGCCACTTTCGCTTTTACCATTTGTAAGGAAATCCATAAAAGGGCGCCAGCACATAAAAGAAAGCGATTTCTTCTTTTTGCCCGACAATAAGATATGGTGGCAATATGAGGTTTATGAGCTTGGGCGGAAGATAATTGAGGAAAGCAATATTGGGCTCATATTTGTGACAATGCCACCTTTTTCGGCATCATTTGCTGGAGTAAAACTATCGCAAAGGTATAATATCCCATTGATACTCGACTTTCGCGATAGCTGGACAAATAATCCCGTTCGCCCACACCTACCATATCTACATAAAAAGATAAACGAGCACCTTGCACGCTCGAGCTTGAACAAGGCTTCATTTATCACAGCTGCGATACCAGAAATTTACGAGGACATTCTGGAGTTTGGCGTTCCTGGTGAAAAGATAAAACTCATTATGGGCGGGTATGATGATGAGGATTTTCAAGGGATTGAGCGAACTGAAAAAGAGAGCGGGAAAATTGTTATAACCTCTGTTGGCACAATTTATGATGGGCTTGATGAAAATTACCTGTACTCATTTCTTGAGGCATTATGGCTTGTTTCGGGTAAGATTCAGCCTTTTGAAATAAGACTCGCCGGCGGTATGCCAAAAAAACTTAAAGAGAAATTGCAAAACTTAAAAATATCGGATAAGGTTAAAATCTTAGGGTATATCTCGCATAATGAGGCTATTAAAGAGCTTGTTAATGCCGATTACCTTTTGCTCTTAGGTCGTCCTGTGCCAAAATGCGATAGAATATTTTTGAGCAAGGTTTTCGAATATATAAGAGCAAATAAACCTATACTCGCACTTGTGTCACAGTTCGGCTCCCGAGCACGCCTCCTCAGAGAAACCGGGAAAGCATTCTTCCTTCCAACAGGCTCAACTCATATAATTGCCGAACTTCTTGTCGAAATATTTAATAGAAAAGAATTTTCCGAAAAGAAATTCGACCTTTCGAGATATTCTCGAGAAAATATGGCAAATCAGCTTGAAGAGATATTTTTATCCTTTATTTCGTAGAGAGGTTCGGATTTTTGCTTGATCTGATCCTTTTTGCCCCGTAGAAACGCTTTCTATAATAATCCTCGTCAAAGGAAGATATCATAACCCCTTTTTTTCGCGATGAGTGAACGAACCTGGTTTCATCAACAGCAATACCGATGTGGTCGACATTTGTGCTTCTCGTTTTGAAAAATACTAAATCACCGGGACGAATCTCGCTTTTAGCTACTGGAGCCCCAAGTTTCCATATATCGCGGGCTGAGCGAGGAAGCTCAACTCCGAATACTGCTCTATATACCTTTCTCACAAGTCCGGAACAATCATAACCTTCAATGCCCTCATCACCATACTTATACTTAGCCCCAATAACCAGATTTAACTCACCGAAAAGCCTATCCTCAAAACCAACCTTTCGACTAACATTATTTGTGGGTCTTGAAATCCTTTTCAAGCCCTTTTGTTCTGTATATTTAGGACGAGGCTCAAGTGAATACAATAATGAGGTCAAAAGGAGAAAAGGAAAAAGAGCTATGCGATTTGCAGGTCTCATTCAGCCGTAAAATTAATACTTATATATGCTTCCGCCAATGAACTCTCGCATAAGGGAGTTTTTTGGTATAGCCTTTTCATCATCATCCGATATAGGAGTTATTGCTGTTAAGAGGTCATAAATTCTTTTTGCACGGATAGCAGCGTCGTATCTCTTCACATTGTCCTTGTATTCCTCATAAATAGCGTCAAGATAAGGTGCAAGATATTTCCTGTGAACTGGGAGTTCATAAGGGAGAGAGCCGTTTATAATGAAATCAGCTTCACTTACAAATGGAACTATGTGTTTCATCTCGCTTCGCCTGACATAATGCCAGTGTCCAACGGTTCGCTCTGGATCATACGAGCGGTGCCAGCTGTCCCTCACCATACGCCTGAACATCCTTAGGTCCGCCCATCGAACATACTCGCCCCGCTTATCCCTTACCTGACACATCGCCTCAATATAGAACTTGAATTTCATCTCATCTGGCACGCTTTCGGTAAGCGGAGGATAAAATCCGTGAAGACAATCGAGAAGAATTAGCTGATTCTTTTCTAACTTAAATGTATTCTCTTTATGCCACTCTCGCTTGCCAGTCTTGAAATTGTAGTATGGCATCTGAATTGTTTTGCCCTCAAGAAGGTATTTAAGATGCTCATTAATAAGAGGGATATCAAGTGCCTCAGGACGCTCGAAATCATAATCACCAAACTCGTCCTTAGGGTTCTTTTCGAGTTCCTGGAAATAGTTATCGAGGTTAAGAGCAACAAGCTCGAGCCCATTTTGAGCCAGTTTCTCGGCAACCTTTATTGTTGTTGTAGTCTTACCTGATGATGATGGACCAGCAATTATTATAACACGAAGCTCATCCCTTCGCCTGAGTATCGATGAAACTAACTGCTCAAGGTCATAATGGTATTTCTGCTCCCCAGCCTTAACAAGTTCAGAAAATCTCCCGCTCTCGACTATCATATTGAGCTTATCAACTGAATCGCAGTCGTGGTCTATGTTCCACACGAGAGTATTGTAAATAACCTTATAAGGTATATTGTTAACGACACCGTAATTATTTTGGTGAAGGAGCCTTTTTTGTGCTTGTTGCTCGCGGTAGTTTTTGTAAACTGTGGCGGTGGTATCGTAATCGTTTTCGTAAAGCGTTTCAATCACAATGTCCTGTATCTGCTCTACATGAGGTATAGCATCGGGCGGGAATCTCTCGTTTAATCGCTTAACAACTTGACGGGTCATTTCTTTTGCAATCTCAAGGTCTTCACCACCTATCTCCTTTGCAGCCCTGAATATTGCATCGGTTATCCTTTCAGGATTGAATTCGACTATTCTACCATTTCTTTTCATCACCTTTGTTATATGGTTTTCGAGTTCCACAATTTCCCCCTTTTTATGATAAAATAACTAATTCACTTTATATGTCAAGAACTTAAATCAAAGAACTTCAAGTTGTGTGTGAGCAAGTGAGAGTTTTACAATGCCATATTCCTCAAAATAAACCGTAACAATGGCGTTTTTACCGTAACCACGAATCTCAATTACTTTACCCCGCCCAAAATAAGAATGATAAACCATTGAATTTATTGATATCTGAAAATTATCTTCACTTTGTGGTTCTGGTTCTTTTTTCTCCTCATAAAGGAGTTCTTTAGGAATTTCGAGGATAAATTTTGATGGTAGGGAAAAAGTTTGTTCACCATGCCTTCTTCTTGATAAAGCGTAAGATAGGTGAAGGATTTTTTTAGCGCGTGTGGTTGCGACATAGAATAGTCGTCTTTCCTCCTCGAGTTTTTCAACATCAATATAGGCGTCAGCGAGAGGGAAAAGTCCATCCTCAAGCCCTGAAACAAACAGATATTCAAACTCAAGTCCCTTAGCAGAATGAACAGTCATAAGGCTCACCCTTTGAGCATCTGGCTCCCAGAGGTCGACGCTTGTCAAAAGTGAAACCTCAGAAAGATATCTCTCAACCGATGGAGCATCAGCATGGGAATTCACAAATGAATAAGCTGACGAGAGCAGTTCGTAGATGTTCCCTATCCTATCCTCGCTTTCCGCTATCCTTTCTGCCTCAAGCATCTTTATGTATCCTGTGTTATCGACAATATTTTTCAAAGCCTCATAAACATTGTGTGCGCACCTTTTTGCTTCTTCAATAATATTTACGAGATTTGCGAGCCCTTTTTTAGCGCTCGCTGAAATAGGAATATTATCACAATGAATCTTAGCCGATTCATAAAGCGATAGCCCTTTTAATGATGCCTCATTGGAAAGTTTATCGAGCGAACTTTTACCTATGCCTCTTGCCGGGATATTCGCTATCCGTCTAAAAGAGATATCATCCTTTGGATTCACAACAAGCCTCAGATAAGCGAGCATATCCTTTATCTCGGCTCTCTCATAGAAACTAATCCCACCAACAACCTGATATGGAATCCCTCTTCGCTTAAACTCCTCCTCAAATACCCTCGATTGTGCGTTTGTTCTGTAAAGTATTGCGAGCTTATTCGGTTCAATTCCCTCATCCAGGATTCGCTCCACTTCATCAGCAATTTCAATAGCCTCGTCAATCTCGTTCAGGCATCTTTTCAAAACAGGTTTCTGCCCAACCTCGTTGTCGCACCAGAGAACCTTCTCATGCCTGAGCTTGTTATTTTTTATCACACAGTTCGCAAGCTCAAGAATCCTCTTCGTTGATCGGTAGTTTTTCTCGAGCTTTACTATCTTTGTGTTTTTGAAATCGATGGGAAAATTCAGGATATTCCTTATTTCTGCGCCACGCCAGCCGTAAATCGACTGATCATCATCACCAACAACAGTAATATTACCATTAACCTTGGAAAGATGTTTTATAAGTTCATATTGAGCTAAATTTGTATCCTGAAACTCGTCAACAAGGATATATTTGAACCTGCTTGACCATTTGTACTCTATATCAGGCTCACTCTTAAAAAGAAGAACGACATACATTATCATATCATCGAAATCCACAGCATTAGATTTAAGAAGAAGTTTTTGATATTCTTTGTACAGAGGCAAAAGAAGCTCAAGCTCGAATCCGCTTTTAGCAATAGGCGTGAAATATTCAGGCGTGATGAGTTTTTCTTTCAATGAAGAGATTTTTGATGCTAACATTCTGGGATTTACTCGCGAGCGGTCAAATCCCAAATTTTCCATAACATGGCGGATAGCCCGAACAGAATCCTCCTCATCATATATTGAGAAATTTTGGCTCAAGCCAATATGAGTAGATTCCGTTCTCAAGATTCGCCCGCAAAGTGAATGAAAGGTTCCAATCCATAGTTCGTGGATATTCTTGCCGACAAGTTTTTCTACGCGATTTTTCATTTCCTCAGCTGCCTTATTGGTGAATGTAGTGGCAAAAATATTCTCTGGCTTAATCCCGTAAACATCGATAAGATAAGCGATTTTATATGTTAGCACCCTTGTTTTTCCGCTTCCAGCACCAGCAAGAACAAGAACCGGTCCATCCGTTTTTATAACACCATCAAGCTGTTCCGGGTTCAAATCGCTATACGGAAAATCCCTTTTGCTCATCCTACTTTTCGTACCCTATCGGGTCCTTTACTCCAGCCTCATTAAAAGCCCTTTTCCGAATTAAACAGCTTGGGCATTCACCACAGGCAAATCTCCCTCCTCGATAGCAGCTCCAGGTAAATTGAAATGGGAACCCTAACTTAGCGCCAAGAAGGATAATCTCCGATTTTTTCATATTGATAACAGGCGTATGAATTTTCACCGCATTTTCGGGCTTTCTCCCGAGATTAATTGCTTTTTCCATAGCCTCAATAAATTGTATTGTTGTATCGGGGTAGCCCGACGAATCTTCCTCAACAACGCCGATAAAAATATGCTTTGCTCCAATAATCTCAGCCCAGCTTGCAGCAATAGCGAGCATTATTCCGTTTCTAAAAGGGAGATATGTTGATGGCACTACACCTTTCGGCGGTATATAATTGGGAATCTCCATAGTTATGTCTGTCAGGCTTGAACCGCCAAGTTTACCCAAAGATAGAAGGTCAAACTCCAGATAATGTTCCGGTTCGAAATATTTGACAAGATTTTCAACAGCCTCCTTCTCGTTCGATTGGTTTCTTTGCCCATAGTTAAAGTGGATTATAGCCACTTTGTATTGCTTGCTGGCAATTGCGCATGTAACTCCGCTATCAATTCCACCGGAAAGAAGCACAACAGCCAATTCTTTTTCCATCTTTTTACCCCTTTAATATACGGAGAGGCAGGGATTCGAACCCTGGGACCCATATTCGGGTCAGCGGTTTTCGAGACCGCCCCGTTCGTCCACTCCGGCACCTCTCCGGATTTAACTTATTATTTATCCTCAGCCTTCAACTGCCCTAAACCAACTATATGCTCGTCCAGCTTAATAAATAGAAGACCAAGCTCAGATATGTAAAAAAGGAAAGCAAAAGTCACAAGTGAAACAATAAGGCTTATAATACCACCAACTGTTCCCCTGCCATAAGTCAGTTCCTCAAATAGGCTGCTTCCCGCAATAAGCGTGATAAAAGCCACAATCCCAATTACGAGAACAATGTAAGCCAGAACCTTCAACACCAAACATAGAATTCTGAGATTCTCATATGTTTTTTCCATTAATTACCCCCTCTTTTCTTACATTGGCAAAGAAACTTTTTAACAACATAACCGATTCCTCAGCAAGAACATTGCCTTTTACTTTTATATTATGTTTAAAAGCGGGTTCATTTGCAAGGGATAGAAGCGATTCTATCCCGCCGAGATGTTCATCCCTTGCGCCGTAAACCAACCGCCCGAGCCTTGCAATCATAATGGTAGCGGCACACATAACGCAGGGTTCAAGCGTGACATAAAGCGTAAATCCTTTCATCTCTTCCCTTTTCACGCCCATTTTGAACAATTTTTCAAGAGCAAGAAATTCAGCATGGCAAAGCGGGTTATTTTCGGTTTCGCACATGTTGTGTGTTCGCACGAGAACCTCATTATCCCGAACGAGCACAGCCCCAACGGGAACCTCACCACACTTCATCGCAGCCCGAGCCTCATCAAGTGCTATTCTCATAAAATATTCATCCTCATTTAACTTTCTCTCATAAACCAACATATTATTTTAGTTTACACCGTAAAGAAGATGAGAAACTACTGTTGTTCTCTTCTTTCCTCGGGTTTTGATGAATCAGATTTTGAGGCTATTAGTCGTACATTTTCTTCAATAGAAAGGAAAAGGTAGATGAGTTCAGCGAACGCATAAAGCGAAAGGAAATAAATAACACCAATAATAAGAACGAGAAAGGAGCTCGCTATGCCACCTCTTCCAAATAAGCTCGAACCCAATAGTGCAACAAAAAAGCCTATTATAGTTATAACAAGAACTACCCATGCCACTATTTTGAAAATAGTGGCAATTGTACGAAGCACACCAAATCTCTTTTCCATTTTTTCCTCCTTTTGTTATGGTAAATTTTCCGCGCCCGGAGGGATTTGAACCCCCAACCCTCAGATCCGTAGTCTGATGCTCTGTCCAATTGAGCTACGGGCGCACCCACATTTTATAATCTAATTCAAACTCACAATATGTCAACAGTAGCGAAAAAACTAAATCGTGCCACCAATCTCTTTTATTTTATCCCTAACACTATCAATATTAATTGCCCTATTATAATTAATAAGAAGGCTTTTATATTTATCGAGAGCACCGCGTATGTCACCTTCTTTAAGAAGTAAATCGCCCTGGAACTCGAGTGCGAGCGGGGTGTAAAAACTATTTGGTGAGGATGTAATTATTTGTTGAAGTTTTTCTAAAGCCGCTTTTGTTTTCCCTATCTCCGCAAGGAAAAGAGATTCTTTCCATAACACAAACTCCTTGAAATCACCCCTCTCCTCTTTCTCGAGCCTTTTTATTGCCTCATCATATTTTCCCGTTCGCCCTAAAAACAAAGCCTCGCTTATTGCTTGCCCGTTCGGGTCAGAAAGTATAAGCAAATATTCGAGAGCGTCATTTACATAAATGCTTCTAACCCCACTTGAACCAAGGCTACTAAATATCGACTTAGCTCGTTCGGGCATCCCTTTAAATATGTACATTTCTCCAAGCCTAAAAGCTACCTCATCATCGTTTGGGAAAATATTCATAAGCGAGAGAAGGAGATTTAGAGCGTCATCCATTTGCCAATCAGTTATATAAGCATCAACAAGAAGAAGCGCCGAAAGTCTTAACATAGGCGTCCAGAATCTCACACCTTTAATCCTCGGCTCCAATATTTCTATTGCCAGTTTAGGATTATTCATGCTCACGAGGTAAGTTCTGCCGAGTTCCAGATAAGCCTTATCTTCGAAATCCCTTTCAATGCTGCCCGGGCTTGCATTCTTTGAGTAACTCGCGAGTTCATTGAATATTCCTATAGCCTCATCTGGTTTCCCCATTCCCCTTTTTGCGATACCATAAAGAAATTTCCCTGATAGATAAGGATAACCAGATTTATACTTACCTATAAGGTGATTTGCAACATTTTCAAGGGTAGCAAATGCCCTTATTCTTTCAAGGGAGCCTCCGAACTCAACGATGCGCCTTCCTGAGTCGGGTTCTATCTCCTCGAGCCTCTTAAGGCAATCAAAAGCACCATCAATGTTTCCAAGCCTCAGTTCTGTCTGATAAAGAAGGTTCAAGAGGAAACCCGTGTTCTTGCTCCTCTTTGTATAATCAATGATAACCGTTTTCAATCGCACAAGGTCGCTATCGCTTTTGCCAAGTTCTTTTATCCTCTCCACAATAACCGGAATATCGGCGGGATTCCTGCTTACATCAACTAAATATTCATTCAATCCCATTTCAAAATCGCCCTTAAAGGAGTATAAATCCCCCATAAGAAGCGCAAAAGCATCACCCTTCTTGAGATCCCTTCGTGCATCTAAAAGAAAACTTATCCCCTCATCAAAATATCCCCATGTCAAATACAACTCGCCAATCGAATTGTAGGTCTTTTCCTTATTATCAGAAAGGGTCCCGGCTTTCAAAAAGTAGGATCGGGCTTCTGTAGGTTTTCCTTGAGAAAGATAAATTTTACCTAATTCTATATTTAGCTCGATGCTTCTTGGATTCTGCAAAAGTTCTGTCTGAATTATCGGGATGAGTTTATCGTACTCCTTTAGCGCGAAATAGACCTTCCGCAGATTCATCAATACCCTTGCATCATTGGGCTTTATCTTATACAACTGCTCGAGAACCTCCTTAGCATCGTTGTACTTGTTCAGGATGATATATCTTTCCGCAAGCTCAAGTTCCCTTTCGAAATCCAGCGCCAAAAATAAAAAGGCAAACATCAATGCCACAAATATCTTTAAAACCCCTATTTTCATCTCGTGAGTTCCTCAAGTTTTTTAAAATAAGCCTTTATTTGCTTATCATATTGTCTCGGATAGTTATCGGAAAGGGATTTGATTATCTGCTCTTTAAGCTCCGTTTTCTTTGCGCCAAGGTCATCTGGAAGTGCTTTTGGTCCCTGTCTTATTATATCCTTCCCGGTTTTTGATTCCCTTTTTTCTGTGAAATCCTGCCTGTGAAGCGACTTTTGAGCCTCAAGCATACGTGAATGAATCCTTAATTGTCTTTGAATGGTTTCCTGGTTTACATTCTGTTGTTGAAGGTCTCTGACAACTTTATCCATATCCTCAAGAACATCATCAAATTTTGCCCTGAGATTTGCATACCTTTCGTATTCTTTTTGAAGTTCTTCGAGGGATTTTCTGAGGGCTTCCTGTTGAGCAGCAAGCCTTGCAAGAGTAGCGCGTTCGGCAGGGGTAAGCGATGATTGTCCCATACCTAAAAAAGGAATGGTTGCCATATTGAGTTCACCCTGGGCATTACACATTTTCTGAAGTTGTTCGAAAAATGATTCCATTCCGGAGGCAGAGGATGCCGACGAAACCGACTCCATCGATCTCAAAAGCTCATCTATAGCGGCATTCTCGAATACAAGCGCATCCATAATGCCTGCCCTTGCGCCAATAGCATTTCTCGAGCTCAACTGTTTCACTGAATTGGCAAGTGACTCCCGCGCCTTTGAAACAAGCGCCCCAACCACAGGCGAGAGAAGAAATGTTTTACCACCTATATCATAAAGGTCATCGAGTATATTCTTCAAGCCTTCGTTTATTCTATTCGTAATGTCAGCCTCATACATAAGCATCTTATCATCCAAAAGCGATGGGTCAATAGAAAGATATCTTTCTTCTGTAAGGTTTGATGTGTAGAAAAGTGCTGATATAGCGTTTCTCATAGCGTCGAGTATCTCCTTTTTCACGCTCATTTGAAGTCCTTGCATAGCAGAGTTGAGCCCGCTAATCAAACCGCTAATCCCCTCAGAAACCTTCTCACCCTCTTTATAAGCTCCCTTAGGGTTACCTCCTCGCATATTGTTTGACGCCATTGATGCGTGATATTGTACCTCCCCTTTCTCTAAATCAGATATAACTCCATCTAATATATCCCCCGGTATATCAGGAAATTCTCTCATTGCATCTGAAAGTTCTTTTAAATTCTCCTTAAGATTCTCGATACCCTTATTTATTTTATCCTCTGCAGAAGCAAGCTTATTGAGAGAATCCTGTGATAGGGTTGATGATTTAAGCGCTTCGTTTATTTTATCCTGTTCTTCTTTGAGTTTTGATGCTAATTTTGTAAGGCTCTCAAGTTTTTGTTCTATCTGAACCCGCTTCAAAAGAGATAGTGTCTGATCAAGCTTATTTAGAAGTTCCTCGAGGTTCTGCTGGAATTGTCTCATTGCGCTACGGAGAAGATTGGGGTCCATACTTTCGAGCGCCTCACGAATCCGTTTGATAGCATCCCTGAGTTCAGGGGTCATAATATCCTCAAGTATTCTTTGTATTTCCTGAATCTTCTCCACAATTTCACCTGCGACAAGCGCATTCTTCTCAAGGTTCTCGAGCGTTTTCGTCATATCCTCGCTCAACTTCGTAAGCTTCTCAGCTATCTCCTCCTGCTTTTTCACAAATTCCGTCGCCTTCTGCTTATCCTCCCATTTCAATTCCTCCTTCCCGAGCAACTCCTGCGAAAACTTCTTACTCTCCTCAATGAGTTTCTTCTCCTCTTCAATAGCCCTCAAAAAATCCTTCGTTTGAGCCTCAGATTCTTGAGCGACCTGTTCGACTATCTCCTCAATTGATGGCAGCCTTATTGCATACTCTTTCGAACGAGCGAGCTTCGGTCCAGTAATAAAATCGTTATCATATACCTCAACCCAGTATGTTACGACCTCATCTGGTGCAAGGTTAAGTGATGATACATCCCAGTTATACATTTGCTCAACTCGCTTTTTCATCCGCTCAACAGAAGGGAGCACGCTCGAGCCTATTCTTGTCGTGT
>JBAMLU010000078.1:17004-21055 GCA_039793385.1 bacterium | reverse complement strand
GATATGATAAATGGTAGTTCATAAGAAAGGAGGAGTTTCATTTCACGGCTTGCTCCTATACCAGCGAGTGGGTTCCCGGAGGCGGAAGCTCCTAAAATAAGAGCCAGGTTCGGTATAATGAGGAAATACCATGCAACAATTAGGTCGCCGACAAAACCCCAGTTATAATTCCAGTTTGCAAGTCCTAAAATTGTAGAAACAATTGTCACAGCACCAAGACCAAACAAAGGGGAGAAAAGAAATACAGCCCGTTGTGCCTCAACAGGAACAATAACCTCCTTTGAAAGAAGTTTAAGTATATCGGCGAAGTTCTGGTACCATGGAGGACCTACACGCCATTGTAATCTTGCTGTAAGTTTACGATCGACCCAACCGATAATCAATCCTGCAACTGCAGCAAAAAGAAAACCTGGAAAAACCAGAAAGTAAAAGATCAACTTCATCTTCTTCTACCCCTTCTACCAGCAGTTCTTGCGCCGAGCAAATCTTTTTCAACGAGGTTTACAATGGGTTCAAACCTCAGTGCACCAGTAGGGCAAGTACTAACACAAGCGGGTTTTTTCCCGGCGAGCGTTCTTGTCGAGTTGAGTTCGCATTTGCTAACGACATAATTCAATATATCAACATCAATAGCCCCAAAAGGACATGCATACGCGCAACTTCGACACCCAACACACTTGAAAGCATTCCTCTTAACAATCCCATCTTCAGTTCTAATCATAGCCTCAAACGGGCAGGCTTGAACACACGCTTCATCCTCACAATGCCTGCAATGTGATGGTAAAGCAGCATCATAAAACTCTGCCCATTTCAGGTTCTTAAACCCGCAATGCTCAACCTTACAAGCCACCTCACAAGCCCTGCAATCTATACACCTATCCATATCGATTACAATCCTGCAATCAACCATTTGTCATCACCCCGTGCTTTCTTTCTCGTATACCTTTTCCAATTCAACCTCAATTGGACCGAGTTCCAGCGGATGAGCAAGTTTTGGCAAAAGCATTCTGTATAGTGTATAATTCGATGATAAAAGCAAAAGATTATCTTTAAGCTTTCTGTCTTCTTCCGCCTCAAGCTCTAAAACAATGTTATCCCTGGTTTTTATCCTGAACTTATATCCAAACTCCTTTAAAATCCTGCTTGAAACCAAAGCCTTTGGTAAGCAATCAACAGCCTTAGCAAAGCTCAACCTGTTTGTGATAAACCCATCGCCAACCTGAAGGCTGCTCGGTACAAAAACTACTTTAAAACCATCCTTCCTCGACACAAATTTCTCAACCATTCCAACCAGAACATCAGTAATAAGTTCTCGTTTCTGTGGTTTTCTTGCTACTTGCAAGACCATATCTTTCGATACGCTCACCGAACTACCGAGCTGGAAAAAGATTGTCTCGAGCACCTTACTGAGAGGAAAAGCATCACCAGCAGGATTTATAGCCTTATCGTATTCAATTATATCACCGAAAGAATTTATTCCAATCCCTTTTGATTCAAGCGAAGTTGCTATTGGGATAAAGAGGTAATTTTTTATATCGTTTGGCTCCGGTATAAACCAGTTAGCCTCAACAACAAACTCGAGCTTCTGGAGAGTCTCTTGAGGGATAACAATTGATGGATTCACGCCAAAAGAAATAAGATAATCGAGTTCACCTTTAGACATTAGTTCACGAAGATATTCATTCCCTTTGAGCGTAGCGTTATCGATTATTTTTGAGATGCCTATGCTATTTCTTGCCTGTGTCAATGGAAGAATTTGAGTTTCGGTTTTTTCGGCGACTTTGGAAAGCAACCCTGCAAGTTCGCCGATCCCGAATGTTTGCCCGCAAACAGCGGATAAAATGATAAACGGCTTTCTGGCGTTACGAAGGCTTTCGACCACAGCACCAATCTCACGAACCTCAACACCGCAAATTTCCGCTTCCTTTTTAAAACTCTCACCCTCAACAGCCTTAAGAAGACCGAGCGCAAAAATAGCGTCACTTCCAGCCAAAATTTCGATAAATCCAGTCGCATGCTCCGATGTTTTTGATGGATATGATGAAACAACTATTATTCTTGTGAGGCGACTCTTAAACTTTGCATCAAGTATCTGTTTTGCAATTGTTGGATTAGATTCAAACGGGTCACCAAAAATCAGGATAAAATCGCCTTCCAAAATCCTTTCGCGCTCGAAATGAGAAAACGACACATTTCTCCCTATAAGTTCATCCTCAACAGGATTAAGAGCAACACAACCAATCTTCAGAAGTTTAGCAAGCTCTACTATCAAATAAGCCTCATCAAGCGATAACCCACCATCAATAAGTATTGCACCTTTCTTCCCCTGAACATCTTTAAGTTTTTCAACCGCATATGATATAACCTCAAAAGCACTCGCCGGCCTCCTTCCAATAAAACCTGAATATGCCCGTTTATTGTCATCAATAAGGTATACCGAATAGTTCCCTCGCGGACAAAGCCCGTAGTTGGGTTCCGTGGGATAATCAATCTTGAGCAAGCTATTCCTTGTAAAATATGCAGCCTTTGGGTCTGGTACCTTAAGTATTAACGGGTCAAAAAGGGAACAAAAAGGGCAATATGATTGTTTATCAACCGAAGACATTAGGATAATCCTTTATCTTTGAGTATTGCATATCGGGACCATCCTTGCAAAGGTAATATGGTCCGATATTACACCTTGCACATTTACCAAGACCGCAGCTCATCCGGCGGTTCATAGAAAGATAAATCCTATCCTCTTTAAAACCCTTCTCTATGAGTTTCAGTGTAACAAATTTCAACATTATCTCTGGACCACAGGAAACAACATATGTATTTTCTCTATTTAGGTCAAGATTATCAAGAAGAACGGTAACAACACCAGTTCTACCATCCCATCCTGGATAAGGATTATCTATAGTTAATTCGAGTTCAACCTTTGGGACTTTTCGCCAGGCATCGTATTCATCCCTGAAACATAGGTCAAGAGGGGTTCGTGCACCATATTTTATAACGATCCGCTTGACTTTGTCGGTCATATCAAAAAGTTCATATAGACAAGACCTCAAAGGAGCCAATCCAACGCCACCTCCCACAATGAGTATCTCAGCCCCGGGGAATTTCTCTATGGGATAACCCTTTCCAAAAGGACCTCGAACACCGACAAGGTCGCCAACCTTACAATTGTAGTGAATCCAATCGGTAACCCTGCCTATGCGAAGAATCGTTATTTGAATGAGCTCGCTTTTTCCGGGTTTTGATGAAGGTGTAAATGGTGCCTCACCCACCCCAGGAACAGTAAGCTGAACAAATTGCCCCGCTTTAAACTCAAGCGGATGAGAAAGCTTGATAGTGAAAGTTTTTATTGTGGGTGTTTCGTCCTTTATGCTTATTATCTCGCCCTCTTTAGGGTAATATATGTTTTCTTCTTCAACCATTTCTTAACCCTTCTCACACAAAAGCTGTTCAACCCTTCTCAACACATTGCGCATATCAATCTTACCAAGGCAAACCTCAATACATCTTCCGCAACCGGTGCAGGCATAAAAGCCGTAACGCTCTTTAAAATGGTGAAACTTATGGTCATACCTATGTTCGAAATGCTGCCTGTGGAATTCCCTCGGATTAAGCATACCAGCCATCCTCGAGAAACCTGAAAACTGGCAGGAGTCCCAGTTCATTGTTCTTGCGTATTTCTCCTTAAGTTTGTGGTCAGCAAGTCCAAAGCAATAGCAAGTAGGGCATACATTTGTGCAGGCACCACAACCAACACATCTTGATGATTCCTCAATCCACGCCCTCGAGTTGTAATTGTTCCTGACAAGTTCGTAGTATTCCCTCACAGTAGCGAACTCGGAATTCTTCTCCATAAGCTTCTCCAAAATCATCTTTCTCCTTCGCTTGAGTTCCTCCTCTTTTTCGGGCGTTGCAAAGGGTAGAACGAAACCATGAAGAACACCGTCAGCTTTTTCCGTCACAGCTTCGATAATATACCCGCCATCAATCGGGCTCATAAGCATATCATATCCATCCTTAGCTGAGCCATCACCCCCAAGGAGGTTGCAAAAAC
>JBAMLU010000078.1:0-16994 GCA_039793385.1 bacterium | reverse complement strand
GCTCCCCAATTGCTGTGCAATCCGATGCGACAATAAGAAGATTCTCACGAGCCTTTTTAATAAATGGATCTACAAATTCCTTATCCTCAATGAACACAGCATCAAATACCTTAAGCGCTTGAATGTCACAAGGCTTAACATCTATGAGAACTTTTGGGCTCCATTCTACCATCTTATCCCTTCCATGAGGATATTCTGCAGCAACCTTTAACGGCGCGAATATTATAGGCTTAAATGAATCTACACCCCGAGTATGACGAATTCTCACCTGCTCAAACTCATCCTTGCTTATTTTATAAAGAATACCACTATCCTTAAATCCCCATAACTCACCAAAATGTGATAGCGTATTCAAAAACCCGCTCAACTTTGAACTATCCAGAAAGTAGTACTTATTCATAACAACACCTTGTGAAAAGGTTCACATAAAGAAAATACCGATTAAAATTTTGTCAATAGTTTTTTGTATAGTACATTAATGAAAAATTATCAACTTTTTTATATAAGCTTCCTTATTGCTTTCGAACCTGAGAAGATATAGTCCTGAATGGGGTTCTATGGGCAAGCAATACCTTTCTACAATGATTTCGTCTTGAAAAATTTCCTGCCCAAGTATATCAAAAATTGAAACCCTTGCGCCCATATTTGACAAGTTAAAGCAAATTCTTTTGCCGTTGGTGAAAAGATAAATCTCGTTCGTTTCGGTTGATGTTGTTTGAATATTGGGGATAACAGGTTTCAAATAAACTGTATCTACCGTTATCCTTTCAGTGGAAACATTAACATTTAAGGTTTCATCCTTGAAAAAATGTTTCGATATAATAAATGTATAATTGCCTGGCAACAGTAATCTTCTATATACACCATATATGCTATCGGAGTATCTTGGTGCAATTAGAGTATCATCAATAGATAATAGCACTATTTGAGCCTCAATGGGCATAAGAGTTAAACTATCAACAACATAAATAAAAACCCCGCTTCTTCTGGCTCTATCAAGTATGTATAGAATCCCATTCCACTGATTTTCGCAGACGGAGCCCAATCTTTCAGGTTCGGGCTGTGTTGTTGTATCGACCTCAACAGTAAAGGAAATTGTGCCTATCTGGCTGTAAAGCCAGTCGTTGGCGTTGCCGTTTCTGCTTATCGAATACCATGCTTGATAAGTTCCGCCTCTTATGCTAAAAAGTTGAGAGGCAAGTGTTCGGGCTATGTCCGATATAACAGGATAATCCGGGCTTCGGTAAGAACCATTCCATATCCATGGGTAAATCACCCATTCATTGTATCTACCCGAACTCGATGAATGATAAAAAAGCGCCTCAACAAACCTATATTTCTGTGCGAGGCTCATCAATGCTTGAGTCTCAGCCTCCGAGCCAGGCGATGGTCCTCTGTAAGAGCTTGAAATCCAGTTGCTATCCCCATATTCCCAGTTGAATGGGAAATTTCTGTTTAAATCCACCCCATCAATGTCTCCTCCATCACCCGGGGTGAAATCGAATATGCCATTCCCATTGTTGTCCCTTTTGTTTTTCCTAAAGGTAATATCGAGGCTATCGGTAACAACCTTATGACCTTCAGGATTCAGAATTGGAATGAAATATATTTGAAGGTTATCAACGAATTGTGTAAGTATTGGGTCAAGCCCGTAGCCGTGGAGTAATTTTTCAATTGCATAGTGAACAATCTCCACACCTACCAACTCTTCAGCATGAATGCATCCGACAAAAAGAACAGAAGGTTCGTCCTCGAACATATGAGGAAAATCGGAGATCTTAATTCCCCATATAGTTAAACTATCTCGAGTTGAATATCCTATTGATTCGACCTTTGCTATATTAGGGAAAAGGGAATTAAGCACGAAAAGTTCGTCTCTGCTCTGTTCGTATGTATGGTAGCCCGCGGAAATAAGAGAGCATAGAGGGAATATTAAGAAGAGAGGGATAATAAAATTTTTTTGCCGAAGGGGGGAGTTGAACCCCCACAGGATTGCTCCTACTGCGCCCTGAACGCAGCGCGTCTGCCAGTTCCGCCACTTCGGCATTATATAAAGATTACGGAGAATATTAGAGTTGTCAACAATGTTTAGTGAAGATTGTTCTTATTCGGTAAGTGTAAATCTGAATGGGATTTGCATTCTCACGCGTACAGGCTTATCCCTTTGGTAAGCGGGAGAGAATTTCCATTGATAAGCTGCCTGCAACGCCGCATCATCAAAAACACCCTTGGGACGGGACTGAACAACATAAGCCGTATCAACCTGACCATTAGTACCAATAACGACCTCAACAAGCACCACACCCTCTTGCCCAGCTTTACGCGCAAGCTCCGGATAAACAGGCTGAATCTGCTTGAGAATCTGTGGCGGTTTTTCTACGGCGTAAAAATCTATGATTTCCGCCTCAACAGGCGGTGGCGGAACATATTCCTGAGGTGGGGTAAGGTCTGTCTCAGCTATAGTCACAGTATCAGGAACTTCCTCTTTCTCTGCGGCAATTGGGGTAGCAATTTTGGGTCGCGATGATTCTTCCTTTTTTATCTCCTGCTTTGTAATAGGAATATCCTCAAGCTTAATAGTAACTTGATACTCCTGCTTTTTCATCGGTTTTGTGCTTGTAATTTCAACACAGGTAAGCGAAAAAAGAAGAACAATAAGAAGAGAGAGCACTGCCGATTTCTTTGATGCCCGGGGAAATTGTGCTTTTATATCTGCTTTGGGGTCAAGGTATCTCATCTTTTAACCCCCTCCTGCCATTCTTTCAGTCAATGTTCCGAAATTTACCCGTAGAGCGTTAACCTTCTTAAGCTCCTCCATAACCTCAGCAACATAATGATACTTAACCCTCTTATCAGCCCTTATGGAAACAATAATAGCAGGGTTCTTTTCGAGCTTCGTTTTTATAACAGGACCAACCTCACCAAGATTAACCATAACATCATCTATGTTCAGCCTGTGATTAGCGTCAATCCAGATATATGTAATCGACCGCCTTCCCTCAATTTTCTTCGTCGATTTTGCAACAGGCATCTCAACCCTCAACCCCTGATATCGTCTGAAAACAGTCACGCTCATAAAGAATATTATAAGAAGGAAAGTTATATCTGCCATAGAACACATCGGAATCTTTGATGATGCTGTTGCTTTTTGTTTGAACTTCATATTTTCTAATTCCTCCTTCGTGACGCTTTTTAGCTCTCAGAATTCTGGGGCTGCGAGCGATATCCTTGGAGCATCAGCAAGCTTCAGCTGATCAAGCACCTTTATCATATCCTCATATTTTGCGTCGAGATCGGTTTTCAATGATACTATAAGCTTCGGGTTCTTTTCGAGCTCCTCTTTGATAATTCTGCTTATTTCAGGAACATTTACCTCTTTATCCTTAAGGAGCACCCGTCCGGCAGCGTTAATATATATGTTCAAAATGTTCTCCTGTGCGACTTTCACCTGCTCACCTGGGGGTGGAAGAGTAAGCCCAAGCCCTTTATCCGGGTTCATGCTCGTGGAGATGAGAAAGAAAATCATAAGGAGGAAAACTATATCAGGAAGTGATGCTGTTGGAATCTCGGCCTCGCCCCTTTTTACCCTCTTAAACTTAGCCATTTATCCTTCTTTCTTCACTACGCCTTTTGTTAGAAGGGTTTCTATGAGGGTATTAGCGCAATCCTCCATCTCTATCACCATACCCTCAACCCTGCTCACAAAATAATTATAGCAAGCCTGAAAAGGAATTGCAATAGAAAGTCCAGCGAATGTTGTAAGAAGAGCCACAGAGATACCATAAGCCACCTCCGTTGGGATGATATCATTTGATTTAGCAACCTGGTCGAAAGCTATAATCATTCCCTGGACCGTTCCGAGGAAGCCTAACATAGGTGCAATACTTATAATCGTAGCAAGCCAGACCATCCCCTTCTCCAAAAATGAGAGCTCAATGCTTGCGGTGTTTTCCATTGAGCGCTCCATAACCTCAACCCCCATACCTATCCTTGACAATCCGGCGTGAAGAGTTGCGGCAATTGGACCAGGAGTTCTTTCACAAAGCGAGATCGCTTCATCAATTTTTCTCTGCTCAACAAGTGAGATGAGCTCGTCCATAAACTTTTTCGCATTGATCTTAGACCTTGCCAGTATCCACAATTTGTAAATCACTATCATAAGTCCAAGCACGAAAAGCCCCAAAAGAGGCCACATCAACGCTCCACCCTTCAAAAAGTAGTGAACCATTCCTCTTAACCTCCTCTTCTATACTGCCTTTTTATGGTTCTTAAAAGTGATACCAACTTAATCTATCCTTCTTATCTCTATTCTTCTGTTTTTTGCCCTGCCCTCAGGGGTTTGATTTGTATCCCTTGGTCGGCTCTCGCCGTAGCCTATAGTTTCCATTCTTGATGGTTCTATGCCATTCTTAACGAACCAATCTTTAACTGATTTTGCACGAAGGATTGAAAGTTCTGTATTATTTTTAACCTTTCGAGCACATTCACCTGTAGGCACTCGATCATCGGTATGACCCTCAATAAGAACCCTCATCTCCGGATAAGCTTTAAGAAGCTGAAGTCCTATTTGAAGGTCACGCTCAGCTTGAGGGGTAATACTCCACTCACAACTTTCAAAGTGAACGGTTATTGCTATCGATTCCCCTTTCTTAAGTTCCTTTACCAGCGGGCATCCTGTTGAATCGACCTCAACACCAGATGCGGTATTAGGGCACTTGTCAAGTCCATCGTAAACCCCATCCATATCGCTATCGAGCGGGCAACCGAAAGTATCTACAATTGCACCGAGCGGGGTCTTGGGGCATCTATCCTTATAATCTGGCACGGTATCCCAGTCGAGGTCAAGTGGGCAACCTGTTGAATCAACCTGAACACCTTTAGGTGTGTCCGGGCACCTATCAATATCGTCCGTCACACCATCACCATCGGTATCAGCCTTTGATGGTGGGCAACCATTTCTTGCAACAATGGTTCCAAGTGGTGTATTAGGGCATTCGTCGATCCCATCATAAACCCCATCACCATCACTATCATACGGGCATCCGGTATCATCTACTATCGCACCAAAAGGCGTATTCGGACATTTATCAAGAAAGTCAGCTACCCCATCCTTATCACTATCGATGGGGCAACCAACAGAATCAACCTTTGCTCCTGATGGCGTATTTATACACTTGTCTATACCATCAGGAATACCATCATTATCGCTATCAATCGGGCATCCGTAGAGGTCAACAGTAGCGCCATATTGTGTGGTCGGGCACTTATCTATACCATCATAAACACCATCACCATCAGAATCCATAGGGCACCCATATTCGTCAACTACAGCCCCTAATGGAGTATCAGGGCATCTATCAAACTTGTTTATAACGCCATCCTTATCACTATCCTTCACCCCACCGTAATAAAATGTAAGTTTTACCTCAGCACCTGCACTGCTATAAAGGGTATCAAGAAAAGTTTTTGTGATGTTATCGGTAAATGGAAAATGAGCAACGACCCCAGCCTGAATGCCAACAGCCTCAGCAGGAAAAATCTCAAACCCGAGCCTCATCATCAAGCCCCAGTGAGAATTCTCTATCTTTCTGAATTCAGACGAAATCACATTTCCAGTTGTATCACGAGTAACAATCTCACCTTCAACAGGATGACCTTCATCATCGACCATCTTATAGGAATATCTCTCGAGTCCGCCAATTATAAAAGGATTGAAGAACAGGTTCCTCATTGAGCGGAACTGTAAGAAAATCCCGTAGGTTATAATGTTATATTTCCAGTTGAAAAATTTTGAGCGGTCGAAAGTGAATCCAGCTCTACCCTTGCCGGTTGCGTAAGGAACGCCCCATAATCTCCTCTCACGGAATGGATAATATATTGTGGATTCCGGAAGAACTACACGTGATCTATAGAAAAGCCCGCCCATACTATCCGGGCTATTAGCATCTAAATTTGATGCGGGATATGCAGTACCAAGCCCGAACCATAAACCAAGCTCAAGGTCGTGGGTAATCCCATATTTTATTTCACCTGAATAACTCTTACCAATAGTCATATAATCGAAATATGCTGCATTCTTAAATAGACCGCCACCACCACCCACGCTAACCTTTTGCAAAACATCCTCACCAAGAACAAGACTATATGAGATCAAAAGGATTATCAAAGAATTTCTCATCTTTGCTCCTTTGCGGTCTGGGGTGGAATTTTATCGTAGAGGAACTTAAATTCAACTCTTCTGTTTTTAGCCCTACCTTGAGGAGTTGTATTATCGGCGATAAAATTCTTTTTGCCGTAGTAAGCGAGTACCAGATTTTCAGCTGGAACACCCTTAGAGAGGAGATAATCTTTTACCTTGTTGACCATAATTTTAGCGCGTCCGATGTTATACGGTATGCTTCCTTCGCTATCGGTGTAGCCGCCAAGTTCGATAACCTTATTAGGATATGCCCTTATTCTCAAAGCAAGCATATCGAGCTTCTTGAGCAAGTTATGGCGAAGATTGCCGAACTCATCACAGGGTCATAAAGAATTTCAAAAGAAAGTGGAAGATAATGTGGGCAGCCTTCATCATTTACCTCGAACCCTGTGGGTGTAAACGGGCATTTGTCAATTCCATCATAAACGCCATCATAATCGGAATCTTTGGGGCAGCCGAATTCGTTAACATAAGCGCCTGAAGGAGTATTTTTGCAACTATCTGCGTAATCGGGCACGCCATCATCATCAGAATCAATGGGACATCCGGTTGTATCAACAATTATATTATAAGGTGTTCCGGGGCATATATCCATTCCATCGTAAACGCCATCAGAATCGCTATCGAAAGGGCATCCAAGGCTATCCACGAACGCTAACGCCGGCGTATTAGGGCATCTGTCAAGACCATCATACACACCATCACCATCTCTATCCAATGGGCAACCATCTATATTTACTTTAGCACCACGAGGAGTATTCGGGCATTTATCATTTCTATTAGAGATTCCGTCCCTATCGCTGTCGGAAAGAGAAAACCTTACACCAATACCAAGATAAAAGTTAGTTCTTCCCTTTTCTCCCTTGTTTAACGGTAATGAGTAGCTTTGCTGGAAAAAGAGGAAAAATCTTGTCGATGGAGGATAGGATTCTGAAAATCCAAGCACTGAGTAAGTCTTCCTTGAAACGAATTCCCTTTCAAGTCCTATAACAGGAGAAACAATCCAGGGCATCCTGAAAATAGCGCTCATATTCGACCTTGTATCGATCGTTTTATACTGAATCCTTATTTCGAGTGGGATATCGAAATTTACCATAAAAGCTGGCGAAAACAAAAACTTCTTGTTGTTATTGTGATTTAAAAAATCCAACCCGAAATCTGAGGATACGAGATTTATCTCGCCGAATGAGAAGGAAACCGAAAGAAGCAGGAAAGAAAAAGCGAAAAGCCTTTTAAAGGTTATCGAATTGAACTTCCCATCGTTCATTTTGAGTTAATATTTTTGAGGGGCATTTGGCATATCGTTTAAACTGGATAGCATCGTTAGCAGAGCCGATAATTTCGCCGTAATGCATAGGAATAGCGACCCTTGGCATAAATTTGCTTGCAATTGCTGCCGCTTCTTCAGCGCTCATAGTATAAGTTCCACCGACAGGCAAAAGAGCAACATCAACTTTGAGTTCCTTCATCTCCTCCACTGCATCAGTATCGCCCGCATGGTAGAATGTAACGCCATCAAGTGTAAGCACAAATCCTACCCAGCCCGATTTTTTCTGGTGAAAGCTTTTCGTGATATTATATGCCGGAACAGCCTTAACCTTTATCGGTCCCACCGAGAGCTCCTCACCAGGACGAATCTCCATCTTTTTACCCTTATATTGCTCAACAACATCAGGCGTAGAAATAATAACCGTATCATCCTTAGTTATCTTTTTTATATCAGCCTCTGAATAGTGGTCGAAATGTGAATGAGTCACAAGGATGAAATCAGCTTTTGGTGGGTTATGTTCTCTTAATTTGTAAGGGTCAATGTAGACAATTGCGCTACCCTCGAGCCTAAATCCTGCATGCCCTAACCAAACGACAACGGGTTTCATACCTCTACCCTCCTTAGCTTATTTTATCAATTTGTGCTAAATATGTAAACATTTATGTTAATTATTGTTCATCCTGAAAGCTTTGGGGTTCTTCAGATGGTTCTTTTGTTTTTTCTTCTTCATCGGGGAAAATCACAGGTTTCTCTGTGAGTTCCTCGACAAGGAATGCCTTTGTTGGATGTTCGGCGAGATATTTTTCCAGGTCCTCTTTTCTCTTTGACTCGAAATAAGCTGAAACAGAAAGAATTATTCGCCTATCTATCTTGTCGAATTCGATAACCTTGAGCGGCAAAAGATCACCAATTGAGAAAGCCTCTGATGGTTTATTAACTTTTTTACCGAGGTGCGCCACTGGCACAAAACCCTCAGCGCCGCCAGGAAGCTCAACAATGACACCCTTATCCATAATCCTTATTATCTTTCCTTCGGTTTCATTTCCGACCGCGTACATTTGCGCAAGTTCTGGCCAAGGATCCTTTTCGATCTGCTTGAGACCAAGGCTTATTCTTCTGTTCTCCTTGTCTATCTTGAGCACCATAACATTTATAGTCTGTCCCCTTCGCAGAATCTCGCTTGGGTGAAGGATTCTCTTTGTCCAGGACAAATCTGATATGTGAATAAGCCCTTCAATTCCATCCTCAAGCTCCACAAAAACACCGAATGAGGTCATATTTTTTACTTTACCCCTCCGAATCGAATTAACAGGATAACGCTCCTCGATGTTTTCCCATGGGTCAGGTGTTAGTTGTTTTACGCCAAGAGATATTCTTTTTCTTTCATTGTCAACCCCGAGAACCACAGCCTCAATCTCGGCGCCAACTTTCACAATCTTTGTAGGGTCAACATTAGGGTTAACCCATGAGAACTGTGATGAATGTATCAAACCTTCAATACCCATTCCTAGGTCAACAAATGCGCCATAACTTTTCACCCTTGTTACCTTACCTCTTACTCTTCCACCAACCTGAATCTGACTCGTTATTACTTCCCATGGGCTCGGTGTAAGCTGCTTAAGTCCAACGGTAACTCGTCCCGTTTCCCGGTTGAAATCGAGGATCTTAACCTTTATTTTATCGCCTATCTTTAATACCTCTGATGGGTGGTCGATTTTAGTCCAGGATATGTCGGTAATGTGAAGAAGTCCGTCAACACCGCCAAGGTCGAGGAATGCGCCGAAAGTTGTTATATTTTTGACCACACCCTCACGAACCTGCCCAATTTCTATCTCGCTTAGAAGGGTTTCACGCTGTTTAGCCCTCTCCTGCTCTAAAACAACCTTATGTGAAACAACAATATTCTTTCTCGCCCTATTCATCATAAGGACAGTGAAATCAAGTTCCTGAGATATATAGGATTCGAAATCTGGCACTCGTCCAAGCGAAACCTGACTTCCAGGCAAAAAAGCCTCAACCCCCATAATATCTACCATAAATCCGCCTTTAATTCGGCGGACAATTTTCCCTTTGATAGGTTTCTTCGTTTCAAATGCCTCGTAGATCATCTCCCAGACCCGCATAAAGTCAGCCTTCTTTTTTGAAAGAAGCACCTGACCTTCAGGGTCCTCAAGCGATTCAAGATAAACATCGATCTCCTCTCCAACCTGAACCTCACCTGTAAGCTCCTCCCGTGGTATTATCCCCTCAGACTTAAACCCGATATCAACGATAACCTCATCCTTATTAACAGCAAGCACTCGCCCTTTAATTATAGAACCCTCAATAAGCTTTGTGCTTATGTTTTCGTACATCCGCAAGATCTCCTCTGTGCCATCTTTTTCGTACTCCAGTCTCGGTATCTCACCCTCTTCAACAATAAGAACCTCACCAGGGTTCCCAAAATCCCTTTTCATCTCTTCCCTTTCTTCAACCATTTACTTTAGCTCCTCCTTTTTTAAGTTTTTGTTCGACTATCTTTTGAAGAAGTTCTATCTCCTCCTCAATTGATAGTGCGGTGTTGTTCACAATTATAGAGTCCTCTGCCCTTTTGAGCGGGGCATATTTTCTGTTTGTATCAAGTTTATCCCTTTCTATTATGCTTCTTTCTACATCCTCAAGTGATAGGTTATCGCCTCTTTCGACCATCTCCTCCCATCTTCTTCTCGCCCTTTCTTTCACCGATGCATCAAGATAGATTTTCACATCAGCATCAGGAAAAACCACAGTCCCTATATCCCTCCCCTCAACCACAACATTCTTACCTATAGCGAACTCTCTTTGTTTCCTAACCATTATCTCCCTAACAGAGGAATGCAAACTAACTATAGGCACATATTTAGAAACTTCCCTGCTTCTTATGTAGTTTGTCACATCCTCCCCATTAAGAAAAACCTTCTCCTCTACGAGATCAATAGTTATTTCTTCATCAAGTGCATCTTTAAGGCTTTCCTCATCATAAGGGTCTATCCCTTTCTTCAGCGCATAAAGAGTGAGTGCACGATACATTGCTCCCGTATCAAGATAAACAAAATTCAGCCTCTTAGCAAGAAGCCTTGCTGCTGTTGTTTTTCCGGCTCCCGCGGGACCATCTATTGCAATCACCATAACATATCGTGGTCTTTAATTTAACAAAATTTTTTTCGTATGCAATAACTTTTCATCCTCATTTAATGAGTACCACCTTCTTGACAATCCTTCCTCTTTCAAATTCAAAAACGACAAAATAAACCCCTGATGAATACCTATCAAGTGTAAGTCTGTATATTGTATTGCCCGCTATCTCAAGCGATTCTCTTAGGCAAATCCTTCCGCTTATATCATATAAAAGAACGACTACCTCTTCTTTTGATTGTGCAGAGAGCCTTGCAAGGGTTCCATCGTTAAACGGGTTTGGCGAGAAATCCGAAACGAAAAACCCCTCAAGCGGCTGAACTAAAACATTTGAAGCATCATTCAAAACGACAATAAGATTCTCAGTTGTGCTATCAGGTGGGACAAAAATCGTAAATGATGTATCCCTGTAGCCAGAAGAAGAAACGCGCAGCTCATAATTGCCCGGGACTATACCGTTTAATATGAACCTGCCAAGCATATCTGTGGATGAAAAATAACTTCTCTCAGTATTTACAAGGGTAACTGATGCCTCGTTTATTGGAAAGCCACCCCTGTTTCTCACAAGACCAACTACAGCCTGAAGCGATTCGAATGGGAAAAGAAGATAATAAACCATGTTAACAATAATCGATTGGGCAATTTCAGGTGATACAAATGCATCAGGATAGGCAAACCCGGTTATTCCAATTGAACGACCATATATATAACCCAACCCTAATCTTCTATTTCGCATAGTATAAATGAATTTTCCTGTATTAGCGCTCATTATGTCGAAATAGTTATATTCAGAATAAGTGACCCGTCTTGCGGATGCGAGATTGGGAAGGATGTTAGGGATAAAAGTAAAAGCACTTCCTGCGCTTTGTAGGGATATATATAGGCTTTCGCCAGGGTTGTCGGTTTCCCATCTGGAGATGTGCATAAGCTCGGACTCGAGGTTTGGATAGAGAGTATCATCAGCGAGCCTGAAAACTATCTCCCCGCCCTCGAGAAGGATTTTACCGCCCGCATTCACATAATCAATAAGAGTTGGAATAACATCTTCAGGCACAGGTTCATCGTTTCGCCCCGCAAGCCAGAAAATAAGATTGTAGTTATCGAGCGGTGGCAAAAAATTAGGGAAAGGGCAGATCTCAGCGCTATATCCACATTCATCCAATAGTTCTCTTATTTGTTCCGAATATCCGCTTCCATCATCAACAACAAGCACATTAGCACTCACCCTTTGAGCTCTAAAGCGCAATTCGAAAGGTGAAGAGAAGATATTAACTATGGATGATATATTTCTATATCCTAAGGAATACACATTTACCTTGTAATTGCCAGCAAATATCTGAAAATCAAGCTCTGTTCCATTTGAAGAATGGAATGTATACCTGAGAGTTCCATCATAAGTGTCGAACATATACGCCCTGAACGGAATATTTTCACCGCGCTCGTTTCTAACATCAAGAAAAACAGAGACCTGAGATAAAGGTTCAAGCTCTACACTCAGTATTCCTCTTGCCCTGAGCCATACCAACTCGTTGAATAGGACAAATCCAAACCTCCGCACGGAAAGAAGATATCTTTCGCAGGGTAAAGGGGTGCTTGCACGGCAATATCCATTTGAATCGGTGTAAATGCTGAAAAATCTCCTTGCCCCTGTGGAATCGAACAACTCTACAAGCGCGCTATCAACCGGCTCTCCCGTAGAACTATTTACCACAATCGCCTCAAATATCCCGCTTACCGCTTTTACAGGAAAATCCCTCCGTTTAACATTATACCCCTCTTTTACAAAATATACGGAAACTTTTCCTCTTCTTTCGGTTGAAAAAGGCGCCACGAAAAAATTATCAGGTGTAAACGAAACCTCACGAATTCCCTCCTGCTCGATAATAACATAGAACGAATCTATATTTGCGCTAACGATAATCTGAGTAAGGATACCGAGCGGGATGGTATCAAAAAGGGCAATAGAGTCTGCAGATGTACGAATAACAAGGGATTCTGGTTCGATCGCCCCGATAATATTTATTGATGTATCAGCAAATACAAAACCATCATAAAAGCGCCCGATAACATGAAGTTCCTCACCAAACATAGGCAAAAACCTTATCCTTGCAATTCCTGTAGAATCGGTTGTAGAAAAAAGGGTATCCATAACACCGATCAATGATATGTTAAGGTTTCTTATGGGAAGTCCCAGTGTATCATAAGCAAGAATTGAAATTTCAGAGTTAACGCCGAGCATGAGTGTTCCGGGCACACAAATAAACCCGCCAAGATAGACCACAGGGATAAAGGCTTTATAAGGCAAATAGAAAGGAGAGGAATTTACCGTAAGTTGAAGGAGTGATGGTGGCTCGGGCGTGGATGATGGCACAAGTTCTATTGAGCCTGTTTCTGTCCTTCCGGCAAAGAGTGGTAAAGTATCGGAGAACAAAGTAACTGTTGCAGGTGGTGATTCAATCCTAACGGGAAAAGATGAAAGCCCTGCCGGATAAATCGACTGATGATGAACGATAAGCGTATCAGGGAGACCTAAATATAAAGTAAACATCGGCGAGCCAAGAATATTGTAAACCTCAAAATAGTATCTATCAAGAGGTGTTCCATATCGCATAAGTTCGATGTTTGCATAAACAAGAGCTTCTCCTAACGAATACAACGAATGCAAAAATATTCCATCGTAGAATCGCCTTTCCCATATGTCATCTTCATCCCAGTAGGTATAACTTGAGGCTCCAATAAAACCAATTGCGCCACCTTGAGCATTTCTAATCCATGTTTCACCGAAGCAGGAAGGAATATTATATCGAGCCGTAAGGCAGGCATTACTTATAACGAGTGGTAATTTCCCCCAATTTGAAAGCATCATAACATCAGATGAGATTACCGTTGGATTCCCCCAACCATCGGTGTTCCCGTGTCCGGAATAGTTCAAAAGAAGCCGACCATCACGAACCCCGTTAAGAACATCTTCACCTGTCGCACCGTATATTGCATAAAGTGTTTCTGGCTCAAATCTTGGTGTGGTAAAATAATTCTCCATAGCATATCTATGTGTCGATAAAACGAGCTCCCAAAGACCATCCTCACCACATGATATAAACATTGGATGTCTTAACCAGTAAAGCGAGTCAAGCTCACCAAGTTCATAAGAAATAAGCTTATTAACAAATGCTCTAAGTTCCATAGTGTCAGAGATAGAAATCCGACCAATGAACATATCAGGCAGAAAATCCTCACCATCAACTGCGACATAATGCAAATCCGTTGCATATGATTCTCCATCTGAAACTATATTCGTTGGAATATCCTCAACATCACCAACAACTACAACATAAACAGGCGGGCGCTCCCAATTGAAGTAAGCATTTGAGATGTAGCTTTTCAAAGCCTCAACACTTGCGCCTATTTCCTCAATGGGGGCGAAAACAACATCAAATCCCCTTTTCATCTCGCACATCATAAGCGGGCGAATAAATTCACGATAACCCGCTTTCCCGACGAAAAGAACGAGTGGTAAACCATAATCATAAGCAAACGCACCATCATAATTCAAAAGAATAGCCTCAAAAATCCTGTGGAAATAAGATGAATAAAATCTTTTTGGTGGTCTATCATTAGGGTTTTCAGTGATAATTTTCAGTTGGCATTGTTTCAATATCTTCAAACCATCTTTTGTTTCAATAAAAGGTCGAACCTCAAGCATCCAAATATCAACCCCCCTTATGCTGCCGAGCCTGCTCAAAAAAGCGGGCTCACGGTTGCTTTCAGCACAATTGATACTCCAGTCCCAAGAGTTACCGCTTTTTCTTCGTGGATATCCTCTTCGCTTTACGGGTCCTGTTCTTATAGAATCAAACCTGGCACTCAAAAACTCCAACTTAGCTTTCTTGCCAGCAAGAGCAATAAATTCCCGCACAACAGGAAGGTCTGGGCTTAACGGGCATCTTTGCCTATACGCACCATCAACAATTACAACAACAGATTCCCCTTCATTCACAATTGAATAATCCCCAAGTCTAAACGATAAAACAAGAGAATCCAGATAATTTTCGCCAATTTTAAGCTCCCACCCGCGCCCATATAGCGGGGAAAGAAAAAACAAAGCTATAAGCAAAACAAGATTCATCACTAAATAAATAATAAACAGAGTTAAGCTTTTGTAAAGGGTATTTTAATCCCGTTGGCAAAAAGAGCAAATTCCTTATTTTTACTATATGTATAAAGAAAACAAAGAGCAGATGGAAGAGATGTTCTTGAAGGGCGAGGAACCGTGGGGACAGGATTGGCGAGCAAGTCAATTCATAAGGTATGATATTTACAAAAGGATACTACGGAATTTAGTATTTTCAAAAAAGAGAGCGCCGATAAAAATTCTCGATATTGGTTGCTCTTACGGCGATTTCACGGTAGAGCTATGGAAGATGAACAAAGAGGGAAAAACGATAGGCATAGATATAACAGAGATTGGGATATATGAAGCCCGAAGAAGATATCCGATGATAGATTTTAAGGTAGCCGCATTGCCCGAGGTAGAAATAGAAGAGAACGATTTCGACCTAATAACCTGCCTCGAATCAATATATTACATCCCTATGGATGGACGGATTGCAGGATTAAAAAGGATAAAAGAACTTCTCAAGGATGACGGATATTTTCTTATATCGGTGCCTCACGCGAGAAATCATCCTCTTTATTTCACAAAGGAAAGTTTTTTCGAATTTATAACAAGCGAGTTCGAACTAATACATAGGGAATATAATTATGGCGGTTTGTATTATTTTTTCGAAATACCCCTATTTCGAACATACTGGCGGGCAGTTGGGTTAGCAAGAAAGGAAAAATGGAAAAAGAAACTTGGACCCATACACAGACTTGTCAAACCCATGGCGCTTTTCATAGCCAAATGGATAAGATTCATACTTAGCCTGAAATATCCTGCTATAATCCTTTTTTACCTCGGACGAAAGCTTTTCCCCGCAAGAAGTATAACCCATTCAATTGCTTTATGCAAAAAGAAATAACACTGCAACACCAATGAGATTGTTGTCAAGAATGGGGAATTTAATTATCTTTTTAATTTAAGAAAGGGGTGATGTGAGATTTGTTGTATGCGTGAAAGAGGTTCCAGATACAACTGAAATAAGAATAGACCCGGAAACGAACACGCTCATTCGGGAGGGTGTTCCTGCGATAATTAATCCATTCGATATGTATGCGGTGGAGATGGCACTTGAAGCAAGGGAGAGTTATGGGGGTGAGGTTATTGTTGTTTCGATGGGGCCACCCAAAGTCGAAAATAACCTTCGAAACTTGCTCGCAATGGGGGTAGATAAAGCAATCCTTCTTTCTGATAAAGCATTTGCAGGAGCCGATACCTGGGCAACATCAAACACACTATCAACAGCAATAAGAAAAATAATATGCGAATTCGATCTTATCCTTGTTGGGCGACAGGCAACAGATGGCGACACAGGACAAGTAGGACCAGGAATTGCCGAATTCCTTGGGATTCCTCAAGGGATGTATGTGAGAAAGATAATCTCCCTTAATGAAGTGAGAGGAAGGTTTGAAAGGATAATCGAAAACGGAACAGAGATAATCGAACTACCTTTGCCAGCTTTAATCTCCGTTGTAAAAGGGGAAAAAGAACCACGGCTACCATCACTAAGAGGAATGCTACGCTCTAAGAAAGAAACCATTCCCATTTTTTCACGAGAGAGCCTTGAAATACCCGAAAACGATTGCGGGCTTAAGGGCTCCCCAACAAGGGTTATAAAGGTTTTTACCCCACCACAAAGGAGCCAGGGGAAACTTATAGTGCCACGCTCTAAAGATGAAGCTGTCGAGTTCATTATAAATTGTCTAAAGGAGAACCAGATAATATAATGGAATCTTGGTATATACTCGAAACTGGCGCAAGAAGCGGAAAGTTCAATATGGAGCTTGATGAAAGATTATTGAATATTGCAATGGAGCGGCTACCCTGCCCGGTTTTAAGATTTTATATGTGGGAAAGACCAACTATATCATTAGGCTATCATCAGCGCATTGATGATATAAATTTTGAGGATTGCGCAAAAGAAGGTGTTGATATAGTTACTCGTCCTACAGGCGGACGAGCAATTCTTCATTTTGACGAGCTCACATATTCCGTTGTTGTGCCACCGAGCCACCCTTTATCATCACTTTCGCTACTCGAAAGCTACAAAAGAATAAACAGTGCCATAAAAAGAGGATTGGCAAGATTAGGTGTAAATTGCGAGCTCGATTCCATAACAAAACCCACCGATCTTCTGAAGAATCCGAGCTGCTTTTCCTCAACCTCAAAATATGAGTTATCATTTAGCGGACGAAAACTTGTTGGTAGCGCAC
>JBAMLU010000077.1:0-2864 GCA_039793385.1 bacterium | reverse complement strand
TGCGGCTCTTGTGCCTTTCCTTGGGGAGAAATAGAAAGAATATATACCATCAAACCTGATTTTTTCAATAATATCCATTGTTTCCATAAAATCTGATTCTGTTTCCCCCGGAAAACCCACAATTATGTCAGTTGTTATTGTGATATCTGGTATATGGTATCGGATGCGTTCGACAAGGCTTAGATAATCATCGCGGGTGTATTTTCTTCCCATAAGTTTGAGTATTCGTGTCGAGCCTGACTGAACCGGCAGGTGAACGGAGTGACAGATTTTCGGATTATCTTTCATAGTGAGAATGAGGCGCTCCGAAAAATCCTTCGGATGATTTGTCACGAATCTGATTCGTTTCACAGCATCAATCGATGATATATGCTCGAGAAGATATGCAAAATCGAGCTCACCATCACGCCAGGAATTGACATTCTGCGCAATAAGAATAATCTCTTTTACACCATACGAGATATCGTGTTTAACCTCATTTACGATATCCTCAAGCTTTCTGTGCCTTTCTCTACCGCGAACATAAGGTACTATGCAATAAGAGCAGAAATTGTCGCATCCACGGCTTATAGCAACAAATGCCTTAACCCCACTCGGAATAGGATAGATTCCTTCACCTGTAAAATCGCTTCTTTCAACTGAGACTATATGATTGATATTGTTTTGCAGGAGCTCTGGGAGGATGACAAAGTCGTCTGGTCCAAGGATATAATCAACTGAGGGAAGATTTTTTTCAATCTCCCGTGAAAGATTCTTTGCCATACACCCGAACACGATTATCTTTACATAAGGTTTCTTTTTCTTTATCCCTGTGAGATAGGCGATTCTTCCGAGCGCTCGGCGTTCAGCGTGGGCACGAACCGAACAAGTATTGACAAGGATTATATCAGCATCGTTAAATGATGAGCTCTTTTCTGCCCCGAAATCCTCAAGTATCCTTTCAATTAGCGCTGAATCATACTGGTTCATCTGGCAGCCGTATGTTTCTATATAGTATTTCATCTTATCAACTCACATATAAGAGAATTTTCTCCTCTTTTGACCCCTCGGACTATAATCCGCCTGCCCTTGAGGTTTTCATCCGATTTAAAGATGCAGAGGATATAATTTCCGCTGTGTGAGGTCCATAGCCCATTCTTTTTCCTTTCAGCAATGACCTCAAGCTCCTTCCCGATAAACCTTTCAATGAATTTTGCTTTCTTTTTCAATCCAAGTTGTTTGAGTTCTGCGAGCCTTTCCGACTTTACCTCCCCAGGAACATCAGGCTCAAACCTCGATGCTAAGGTCCACGGACGCCTAGAATACCTGAATATGTGAAGGTAAGCAAGCGGCAGCTCTCGAACAAGTTCATAGGTTTCTTTGAAATCGGTTTCTGTCTCGCTCGGGAAACCAACGATAATATCGGTGCCAATTGCGAGCTCTGGAATTGCATTTGTTATTTTCTGACATAAGTCCAAGAATTCCTCTCGTGTGTATGGGCGGCGCATAAGCTTGAGGAGCCTATTAGAGCCGGATTGAAGCGGTATATGAAGGTGTTTTGCCACATTTTTTGTATTAATAATGGTTTCTATGAGTTCCTCGTTAAGCTCCCATGGTTCTATGCTTGTTAGTCTTATACGGAAATGTGGAAAATTCGATGAGATGAATCTTACCAATTTCGCAAGTTTTGCCGGTGAGCCATCAATAGTGCCTTTCCAGTTTCCAATTCTAACACCGACAAGAACGATTTCGCTGTAGCCTTTTTGAGCGAGCGTTTTTAGTTGTGTTGTTATTGATTCTATCGGGCGAGAGAGCTCTTTGCCCCGAAGATATGGAACGATGCAATAGGAACAGTAATGTTCGCAACCATCCTGAATCTTAACAAATGCTCGTGTATGCTCAACAAACCTGTCAGTAGATGCCCAAATTGACAGATCTGAGCTCAATTTAAAAAGATTCTTTATGAATTCGAATTTCTCGTTCTGCGGTATAATGCCATCAATATCAGCACTTAAAGCTCGATTCGCTTTTTTAATCAATGTCCCAAGGCAGCCAGAAATAAAGAGCCTGGCGCTCGGGTTCTTTTTGCGGGCGCTTCGAATATATTGAAATATTTTTTGTTCTGTTCTCGATGTTACGGCGCAGGTGTTGATTATGATCAGTTCTGCGTCATCCTTGGCGTGGACAAGGGTTCCACCCGCGGCAAGTACGAGATTCCTTATGTATTCTCCCTCAGCCTGATTAACCTTGCATCCAAAATCCTTAACAAGAACGCGCATTTCATCATCTACGCACTTATTATTTTCCTCCCATAATTGAAAAGTCCACAAGCCTCGTATATCTCAAATTGAACGGATGAAAAAGGTATAGCTGGTTTAAGCATTATACTTTTTGTAATATTTTTCATCTCGCCAGTTTCAAGATTAATCTCAAGTTCATCACCCTCGGAAACGAGAGTTTCGTCAAACTCGGGAGCCCTAATAATCGGAAGTCCGGCATTTATTGCGTTTCTCCAGTATATTGCGCCGAAGGATTTGCCAATGATAAGCGACGCACCAATCGATAAGAAGCAATCCACAGCCTGTGCCCTTGATGAGCCGGAGCCGAAGTTCTTTCCGACGATTATTATCCCGCCAGGCTCAAACCGCTTCGGAAAATCCTCATACCCCTGAAGATTTCCGAAGGCATATTTGCCCATCTCTTTCCTATCGGTTATGGCGAGATGCTTGTTGTGGAATATCTGGTCCGTATCTATATCATCGATGAGCTTGCCATCCTTAGCGGTTATAAGATATGCTTTACCACGGATTATCTTTTCTTTTGCCATATTTCCTCCTTATGGAATAGCGATTACCCCTTTTTTTGCAGAATAGGCGGCAATTACA
>JBAMLU010000076.1:16061-21913 GCA_039793385.1 bacterium | reverse complement strand
AGTCCACGGGCAGGGGAAGGCAAAACTGTACGACAAAATCAGGGAATTTCTCAAAACAGAGCCAAGGGTTAAGGAATTTCGCATGGGAGACGAAACTGAAGGAGGGAACAATGTAACTGTTGTGACCCTTAAGATGGAGGATGACAAGCGTTGATGGTTATTGATGTTCCGGCGAAGATAAATCTTTTTCTTATTTATAAAGGGTTAAGAGATGACGGTTATGCTGAAATTGTCACCGGAATTCAAGCTATCGATATTTTCGACAGGCTAATTTTTGAATCCTCAGACAAAGATTTGGAATTTATATGCAGTTTGCAGGAGCTAAATAATGAGAAAAATTTGGTTTATAGAGCGGCTTTTCTTTTTAAGAATAGGTTCGGCTTTAAAAAAGGGGTGCGAATAGTGCTTGAGAAAAGGATTCCCGTTGAGGCAGGACTTGGTGGCGGAAGCGCTGATGCTGCCTTTACACTTTTAGGGCTCGCTCAATTCTTCGACTATACCGACCTCTCAAGAAATGAACTTATTGAACTCGGTTCTCTCCTTGGAAGCGATATACCATTTTTTTTCACAAGTGGTCAGGCTATTGCTCGAGGAAGAGGCGAAAAAGTTGAAGAGGTGGTCTTTCCAGCAAATTATTCTATATGCATCGTTAAACCACCTTTTGGGATTCCCACGAGCTGGGCATACGAACTTCTCAAAAAATCCTTGACACCACGCTCACAATCAATTAATTTAATTCAACTTTCAACTGAAACCTTCTTAAACGAGCTCGAGAAACTCGGAAACGACTTCGAATATGTTATATTTCAACATTATCCGATTTACTACGACCTGAAGAAAGTTCTCAAAAAATATGGCGCAGATATTGTTCGTTTAACGGGTAGCGGAAGCGGAATATATGGTCTTTTCCGTGATGACAAGTCAGCATTAACTGC
This sequence comes from bacterium, assembly GCA_039793385.1. Lineage (GTDB taxonomy): Bacteria > UBP14 > UBA6098 > JBAMLU01 > JBAMLU01 > JBAMLU01. The sequence continues at coordinate 20,978 of JBAMLU010000076.1, read as the reverse complement.
GGTAGAAAATATGAAAAATGAAGGTTATGAGGTTTATCTTGCTCATCCTTTGGTTTTAAATAAAACATAAAAGGGGATAAAATGATGGGTCCTTTAAGATTGATTTGGGGACGCTCAAATGAGGCTTTGGCAAGGAAAATAGCCGAATTCATTGCTGAGACCAGGCAAAATAACGGAGAATATAATAATTTGGAGTGCTATCTTGATAATGATGTTAACTTCTCAAATTTTGCTGATGGCGAGATAAGGGTAAATATTACAAAATCTATTAGAGGGAATGATCTATTTATCATTCAGTCTACGCAGCCACCAGCAGAGAACATTATGGAACTTCTATTGATGATTGACGCTGCTAAAAGAGCTTCAGCAGGAAGGGTTACTGCGGTTGTGCCTTATTTTGGTTATGCCCGACAGGACCGTAAAGATGAGCCCCGTGTGCCAATTTCATCAAAACTTATCGCGAATCTCCTTGTAGGAGCAGGTGCCGATAGGATTCTCACAATAGACCTTCATTCTCCCCAAATCCAGGGTTTCTTTGATATCCCTGCCGACCACCTACTCGCAGATAAACTTTTCATAAATAAACTTAGGGAAAATCCCCGAATTTGGGGAGAACTTGAGCCTGGAAGATTTGTTGTCGTCTCCCCTGATACTGGCGGAGTAAAAAGGGCTGAAATATTCCTTTCAACCCTTATAAGAGAGAAGGGCTGGGATAAGGAGGAAAACTTCTCTTTTACATCCTTTTTCCACGAGCACAACGCTATATTCTACAAAATCCGCTACGCCACTGATAAAACAATAGTTTCTGATAAACCTCTTGGTAAGGTTGACGGTAGGTTTGCTATTATAAGGGATGATATAGTTGATACAGGTGGGACTATAAAGGAGGTTGTCGAGCGCCTTGTGAAAATAAACAAGGGCAACTATAAGGGGATGGTTATTTGTTGTATAACCCATGGCGTTCTTGTCGATAAAAAAGCATCAGCAAATCTTATGAGCGAAAGAATAAGTGATGCGATTGAGAAGATATATGTAACTGATACAATCCCCCTTTCGGAACACAATAGGGAAGCATTCGGTGATAAACTTGAAATCGTCTCTGTTGCCAAACTATTTGCTGATGCTATAATAAGAATACACACGAACGAATCAGTGAGTTCTTTTTTTTAAAACAAAAGGGGTATAAATGAAAGGGATACCAATCGCTATAAGGAAAAGGGAGGGGAAGAAAAAGGGATATGTTAGGCGGCTCAGATCTATTGGTATTATCCCCGGAACCCTTTATGGTCCTGATATAGAGCCGACACTAATTGAGATTGATGAGCGAGAGATTGATAGGATTTTGAGGCACCATAAGGTAACCGAACACTTTCTTGTGAACTTCAAGCTCGGTTCTCACAAATCTATGCAGGCTTTTGTTAAGGAGATACAGCATGACCCGATAACGGGGAGAATCATTCATATTGACCTTGAGGCTGTTTCTTTGCAGAAGCCTGTCGTTGTCAAGCTTCCGCTGGAGTTTGATGGTATACCTGAGGGTGTTAAAAAGGGCGGCATATTCACGAGCTTTTTGAGGGAGGTTAATGTAAAAGGAATAGTGAGCGACCTTGCTGATACCATTAAGGTTGATGTTTCTAAGCTTGGTCTCGGCGATACTATTCATATAAAAGATATAAAGGTTGAGAATGCTATTATTCTTCACGACCCTGACGAACCGGTTGCAACGATTGCTGTTCCAAGGCTCATTGAGGAAGAAATTAAGGCTGCTGAGGCTAAAGCACAGCAAGCTCAAGCATCTAAAACTACTGAAGCCGGTGATGAAGAAACCAGGAAAAAAGAATGAGAAAATCGTGCATTCTTATACTCCTCGCGCTTACTTTTGAGCTTTCAGCTCAGGCTGCCTCAACTACTCTCCCTGCTGAGCTTTATCAGAAATATCTCCAGAAATTAGAGGAAGCAAAGCCTGCTGAGGAGAAATATAAGAGCCCTACTATATATGAGCTTGATACTATGGCAATTAAGAAAGAAGAATTTCGTATTTCGGTTCCCGAGACCCTTGTTCCACCTAAAGAGGAGGAGCCCTTTTTCAACGAATATGTTATCGTTGCATCAGAGACAGTTCAGGTTATAAAGAAACCAGCTCCGAAGGTGCTTAAGGTATTTGGCAAGGATTTATTCGGGAAAAAGGGTGAAAGTAAATCTTTTTCTGAACTTGGCGAGGAACCGGTTTCTAAAGATTATCATCTTGGGTCTGGCGATAGGATAATTTTGAGACTGTGGGGAGACACAAACTTAGAAGAGGAACTAACGGTTGATAGGGAGGGCAATGTGTTTATCCCTAATGCAGGAACGATTGCCGCAAGCGGTTATACGCTCGAGGAGTTCAAGGATAAACTCGCCGATTTTCTCAAGAAGATATATTCTAATTTCAACATAGACGTTACTCTCGGTCGAGCAAAGTTAATAAAGGTTTTTGTTGTGGGTGAGGTTGAGAAGCCTGGAAGTTATGTTCTTTCTGGGCTGGCGTCAGTATTAAATGCGCTTGACCAGGCTGATGGACCAACCGAGCGGGGGAGTTTTCGGCAGATTAAGGTTTACAGGGCTGGGCAGGTTGTTGCAACGCTTGACATATATGAACTAATCCGCTCTGGCAAGGCAAAGGGCAATATTCAACTCGCTTCTAACGATATCATATTTGTCCCGCCTGCAGGAATGCAAATAAAACTCCGCGGTCATGTTAAGCATCCAGCCATATTCGAGCTCAAGCAAACCGAGAATATATTCAACTTGGTGGAGTTCGCTGGCGGATTTTTGCCAACAGCTTTTCTTGATAAAATTATGGTTGATAGAATACAAAAAGGGAAAAGGGTTGTTATAGACCTATCTCTAATTGATACTGCTAAAGCAAGAAATTTCACATTATATGATGGCGATGATATATCGGTATTCCCCGTGCCTGATTTTAGAATGAATATGGTGAGTGTTGTTGGACAGGTGGCTCGTGAGGGTTCGTTCGAGTTCAGGGATTCTTTGCGCGTAAGTGATGTTTTAAAAGATGTAGGGCTTCTTCCTGACGCCTATCTTGAAAGGGCTGATATAATAAGAACAACCTCAGAAAGAACAAAGGAAATCATTTCTTTCTCGCCTAAAGATGTTCTTAATGGAGAGCCTAATAGTGATATTCTCCTTCAGAATGATGACAAGATAATTATCTATTCTGTATGGGAGGTGTTGAGGAAGAAATATGTGAAGATAGATGGTGCGGTTAGAAGACCCGGGGAATATGAGTTATATGAGGGGATGAAATTGAGCGACCTGATTTTTGTTGCTGGTGGATTCAATAGGGAGGCTGATCTTTCACGAGTAGAACTCGCTCGGCTTGTGCCCGGGAAACAAGCTGAGGTCATTTATGTGAACTTTGAGAAAATCCTGAATGGTGCCGACAAAGAATACGATTTAAACCTTCGGGAAGATGACAGGGTATTCGTGAGGACAATCCCCAAATGGAAACTTCAGGAGATTGTCACAATTGAGGGTGAGGTGAAATATCCGGGAAAATACGCTATAACCCGTGATGATGAAAAACTTTCGGATATTATTCGTAGGGCTGGTGGATTTACAGATATGGCTTTCCTTAAGGGGGCGATGTTTTTCCGTGGAACAATTGAAAAGGATGTTGAGCAGCGCGACTTAAAAGGGGTTATTTTGAGCACACAGGAAATTGTTATGGATACTGCCGGTCAGATAAAAACCACACCCTTAATTTTTACATTCAACCCGAAAAAGCTGACGAGAATTATAATTGATCTTGAAAAGATAATGCGTGGTGAAGGGAAAGAGGATATTGTTGTTCGAGGTGGGGATTGGATATATATACCACCTATTCCCTCTGGTGTTAATGTTGTTGGTTCTGTTCCGAGCCAGGGCACAATAAAACACATCCCTAAAGCTAACCTTAGGTATTATATTGAGCGTGCCGGAGGTTTCACTAAGAATGCAGATAAGGGTGAGGTTAGGGTTGTTAAGGCTAATGGTAAGGTATTGAAAGTCGGGCTCTCTTATAATGATATAGAACCCGGTGATGCTATTGTTGTGCCACAGAAGATAAAGAAAGAAACAGAGTGGGGTAAGTTGATGAAGGATACGGTTAGCATACTCTCGGGGCTTGCAACAACGATTTACATTTTGCTCAAACTTTAATGGAAATAAATACCAATCGGCTTGATTCATTTCTTTGGGTAGTTGCTCGTGGATGGAGTTTATTTTTTGGTATAATATTTTTTTCGCTCCTATTTGCGTTTATCCTTGCTTTTTCCCTTCCTAAAGAATACACTGCCACGGCATCAATCCTGCCAAGCGAGGGCGGAACGAGTTCATTATCATTTTTCTTAAAAGGGCTTTTCCCTGAATATACTACTTCAACAGGCGAACTAACAAGCACCCTTTTCCCGGATATTCTTAGAAGCAGAACGGTTTTGGAAAAGGTTTTCGAAAAGAAATACAGGTTTAGAAAAAGCCGTAAAGAGGTTGAGGCAAATCTTTATGAGGTTTTTGGGTGGAAAAATATTGATAATGCTTTAAAGCTTTACGGTGATAAGATAAAGATTAGAACCTCAATAGAGAGCGGAACGATATGGATTAGCTGCAAAACTCGCTATCCTGAATTGTCGGCGGCAATAGTGAATGAACTGATTTTACAGCTCGACGATTTTAACAGAAACAAGCTAAAAAGCAAGGCGAAAGATAATGTTGAATATCTTGAGAAAAGGCTTGATGAGGTTAGGCAAGAGCTCGTTGAGGCTGAGGATTCTCTTGCGAGTTTTCTTTCGCGGCACAGGGATTACCAGCGGGCAGCCTCGCCTGATGTTGAAATCGAGCTCGAGCGGTTGAAAAGACAAAGGGAGATTAAGAGTCAAT
>JBAMLU010000076.1:0-16051 GCA_039793385.1 bacterium | reverse complement strand
AATCGTATATACTTTTGAGCCAGCAGTACGAAATCGCAAAATTAGAAGCTAAAAAGGATGTTCCTATCGTTTCTGTGCTCGACTGGGCAAGTGTACCAAAGATTAAGTCCGGACCGAGGCGCTCTGTAATTATTCTCGTTGTGTTTTTCCTCAGTTTGATTGTCTCAACAGTTGTGACATTTTCAACAGATTCAACAAGGAAAAACAAAGGCTTGAACTATTCCTCACCAGTCGAATTCCTTTATGCCGAACTAAAGCAAACCCTTCTTTACTTCTTACGCAAACTAAGCCTGAAAAAGAATGAGAAAAACATCTGAATCACTGGTGCAAGGAAGCTATTGGATTCTTATTCTTTCGATTGTTCTTGGTTTTATCATTTCCTTTTTTATTGTTAAGAAACTATTGCTTATCTTCCCCTTAGTTTTGGCATTAACCCTTCCAGGATTGATACTTATTCCTCTTGATTATCTTGTGCCGCTTCTTGTCGCTGTTGGGCTTGCTATTCAGGCTGGAGTTGGGATTTTCTTTTTTCGTATAGCTGGAATAGGAACTTATCCACTTGAACTCCTCCTTTTTATCTCACTTACCCTTTTAACAATAGAAATTCTTCTCAAAAAAAGGGATTTACCTTTACGCTCGATATTCTTTTGGCTCTTTATCCCGTTTTTGCTATACAATATTATCCTTTTGTTCGTGAGTTTGGAACTTATTAATGAGGGAAGGGACATAAGCTACATAAGAGTTACAACCCATAATTTCCTTTCTTATCTCGTGATTTTCGTTTTTCTTGCTTATTTTGATTCTGTTTCGAAGTTAAGAGCCTATTTTTATGCGTCAATGGCTGGATTATTGCTTCTCTCTATTATCATCATCTCACCTTTAATTCCGGGTTTTTTGTCGCTTATCCCGATGATGGCTCGCGGGAGAATTTATATGCAGAATGTCGGTTTGATGGCATTTTGGTACCCTTTTATGTTTCAGTATTTCAATCTAACAAAAAAAACAAGTGAAAGGTTTCTTATTGTTATAACATTTATTTTTTCTGCTGTAGCGCTTATCCTTTCACAGTATAGAACCAGCTGGATCGGGGTATTCCTTGCGCTTTTCGTATCTTTTATCCTCAATTTCTTCCTTTTGCAAAGGGAGAAAAGGATTGGATTTGTTATTAGAGTTTTTCTACTCTTGATTTTGGGTGTATTGGGTGGAATACTTATTTTTAGGGTCTTTTTGCCACGCGAGTTTTTAGCTATATTGACATTTCTTCAGAAAAGGGTTCTCTCATTTAAATTTCTGCGATATGATCCGGCATTGCTTTCCCGTCGTATTGGGGTTTACGAGAGCAAGGCGATGTTTAAAGATTCTCCGATATTCGGTAACGGATTTGGCATTGGCTGGACTTTTGTGGGACATAAGGTCGGGCATGTCGATAACCTTTACTGGCAGGCGCTTGTTCAATATGGGATTTTAGGCAGTTTATTCTTCTTTTTGCCTTTTCTTGTCTGGGGTTACGAAATAATCTATATATTGCTGAACCTGAAAAGAATAAAGGACCCGCTTATATTTTCGCTCGCTATGGCGGTTATCTCTTTTTATCTTCCTTTTTTCATAATGCACACCACAATGGCTCATCTTCTTATAGCACCTGCGATTATTGTTATAGCACTATCTCTTATTGCTCTAACGGATTTTATATACAGAAACCTGAAAGAAGGGGGCTTTGATTGAAAAGGCTTTGTCTTATTTCTGCTTTTTTCCCGCCAGCCGGTGGACCGATTGTTCAGAGGGTATATAAGCATACGAAGTTTCTTAAGGAGTTCGGGTGGGATGCTTTTGTTATAACGCGGCGCAAGGTTTATTTTTACGCATTTGACCATACACTTTTAGATGAGATTCCGAAGGAACTCAAAATATTCAGGACATTTTCGCTCGATTATGGCTTTTTAAAAAGCATGTTCAAGAAAGGTAAGGAACACATTCAGGTTGACAGGAGATGGGACCCCAAAAGCATAAAGCGAATATCGATTGGCAATCTTATTCGGCTTTTTTTGCTTATCCCTGATGGACTTATTGGGTGGATCCCTTTTGCTTTTTGGCGGGCATTCAGATTGAGAAAAGAGGTTGATGCTTACTATTTGAGGATGCCGCCTTGGTCTACGGGGTATCTCGCGCCACTCCTCAAAATTTTCACCCGTAAACCTGTTTTGCTTGATTACTCCGATGAATGGACGACGGAAAACATAGAGTTCATCATAAGACCCCGCTTCAGAAAGAAAATCGAAAAATTTCTCGAAAAAATATTCCTTAGGGCTTCTACATTTGTTGCTTTCTCTACCGAAAGCTCTAAAATATTGTATGAAAAGAAATATCCAGAATTCGCACATAAATTTAGGGTTATTTTAAACGGATTTGATGAGGATGATTTTAAGGATGTGGTTCCACATAAAAGCGGAAATAAGCTTGTTATGGTTTATACTGGTAGCGTCGATTGTAGGGATGAGCCCAATGAATATTCTTATATTCCGTCACTAAATGGGTTATTTTCAGCCCTCTTCCTCCTTAAAGAGGAGATAGGAAATCTTGAGAAAGAGATTAGGGTGAGATTTGTAGGGGCGTATGATGAAAACCTTAAGAATTTGATTAGTAAATTTTCCCTTAATGATATAGTTGCCATTTCGGGTTATAAGAGCCATAAGGAAGCGATAAGGGAGATTCTTTCGGCTGATGTTTTGATCTTATTTAATTATGCTGCGGAACATGGCAAGAGGGTTCTTCCTGGGAAATTGTTTGAGTATATTCGTGCGAGGAATCCCATTCTTGCGATTGTACCGAAGCAGTGTGAAATATCGAGATTGGTCGAGTTATATAATGCGGGCGTTGTTGTTGAGCCTGATGATATTGATGGGATTAAAAAAGCAATTATAGGATTTATCAGGATGAAACATGAAGGTGAACTTGAAAAATGGCGCTTTTCCGACGAGCCTCTTGAAAGAATAGAAAGACGAAGCTCAACGAAAAAACTTGTGGAGATTATCGAGGAAAAGGTTAAAAACTAACCTTTTTCTTCTTGATTTTTCCTGTTTTCTCGCTAAATTTTTACTGTGTTTAAAAACGGGCTAATGCTTTTGGTTTCGATTTTTTGTTTTTGGGATACTTATGGTTATTCTTTTGGAGGGTTGTATCCGGGAGGCTTTATTAATGTGGGAAGTGGTTTTCGTGCCCTTTCGCTCGGTAATTCTACTATAACCGGAGTTTATTCTCCACTTTCCGTAAGATATAATCCTTCACTTATCCTTTTTTCAGGCAAACGAATAAGTTTTGAGGCAAACTATATTATGCTTCCACTTGATAGAAGGCTTGGCAGTGCCGGAATTTCCTATGATTTTAAGCAGGACGCAGCAATTGGATTGGGCTGGATTAACAACACAGTTCACAATCTTTACGCAAGAGATGGTGATGGTAGCGAGCTCGGCGAGATAAGGAATTCCGAAAATATGATAACTTTCACATTCTGCAAAAGGTTTATGGAGAAACTCTCGGTAGGTTTAAATGTAAATTATGTTCAGGCATACCTTTACAAATTAAGCACTTATGCCGTTGGAATAGATTTTGGGCTCGACATTATTCTTATGAAAAATAAGCTTGAACTTGGCTTTGCTTACAAAAATTCTGGACTTACATATTCATGGAACTCATCAGATATATACGAATATGGAGCAAGTGTCAACGAAGGTTTCCCTGAGCTAATTAGTATGGGTATCTCGTACAGGGATTCCGTTTTTATTCCTTTTATGGTTCTTGGTGCATTAGAGAAAAGCGAGGATTTGGGATATAAGATTAAGCTTGGGTTAGAGACCGCTTTTCTCCGGATTCTGAATTTAAGATGCGGGTATAACGGGGACAAACCCTCTTTCGGCTTCTCGCTCACAAGGAAACAAGGAAAATACCAGTTCGAACTCGGATACACTTTTATCCTTTCTCCTCTTGAGCTTCCGTCCGCTCACTCTTTCGGTTTATTGGTAGGATTTTAGGCTTATTCCACTTGATAAAACATTTTTTTCTTATTAATTATTAGTAATGCTTATAGTAGAAAGGGGTTATATGCGAAAAGTTTTGAGCGCAAAAGAAGTTGACGAAATAAAGCCTGAAAATGTTCATGAGATACTCCGTTCGGTTATGCTTGCTGATGGTTTTGACTTGGTAGTTGATCTTGCGCAAAGCCACGGTGTTAATCTTTTCGATAGCAAGCACAGGAGATGGTATATTGATTTCTTTTCTTATTTTGCATCTGCACCGCTTTCGCACAATCACCCGAAGATGAACGAGCCGGAATTTCTTAATAAACTTTTGCGCGTGGCGAAAACTAAGCCGAGCAATTCTGATGTTTATACGGTGGAGTTCGCGCAGTTTGTTGCGACATTCGTTAGGGTTTTGATGACGCCGGAGTTCAAATATTTATTCTTTATTGATGGTGGAGCCCTTGCTGTTGAAAACGCATTGAAAACCGCTTTCGACTGGAAAACTCGATTGCTTGGCAAGGACCAGGAACTCGACCTCGGGGTTATACATTTTAAAGATGCTTTTCACGGAAGAACCGGCTATACACTTTCCCTCACAAATACAGCCGACCCAAGAAAATACATCTATTTCACTAAGTTTCACTGGGATAGGTTTGAGGGACCGGAACTTAGATTCCCGATAACTGATGATGTGATTAATGAGGTTTCAAAGAAGGAAGCGGAAGTACTTGAAAAGATAGAGGATACACTAAAAAGGAAAAAGGATAATATAGCCGCGATAATAATAGAACCGATACAGGCTGAGGGAGGTGATAAGCATTTCAGGGGTGAGTTTTTGGCAGGGTTAAGGGAGCTTGCGGATAGGTATGATATTATGCTTATTTTTGATGAGGTTCAGACGGGATGCGGGCTCACAGGCAAAAGATGGGCATATGAACATTTCGGTGTTGCCCCTGATATTGTTGCGTTTGGAAAGAAAACGCAGGTATGCGGGATTATGGTCACAGAAAGGGTAGACATTGTTAAGGATAATGTTTTCCATGTATCAAGCAGATTGAATTCTACCTGGGGTGGGAATCTCACAGATATGGTAAGAGCTCAGCGATATCTCGAGATTATAGAGGAGGATAACCTTATAAATAACGCTAAATCTGTCGGCGATTACCTCTTGCGCCAGCTCGAGGAACTTCAATCCAGTTATCCTAACCTTATATCAAATGCAAGAGGTAGAGGTCTTATGTGCGCTTTCGACCTTCCAACACACGAACTCCGTAATAAAGCATTAGCGGAAATCTGGAATCAAGGCTTGCTTCTTATTCCTTGCGGGCAAAAATCCATAAGATTGAGACCCTATCTCGACATATCTAAGGATGATGTTGACAAAGCGGTCGCACTTTTAGACCAGGCATTCAAGAACCTTTCTAAATGAAAAGTTTTGCGATATTACTCTTTTTACCGTTTATTCTTCTTGCACAGCACGATTATCCCATCCCGAGCGTGGTTGAACCTCTTACGGATTATGATGTGCTAAGTTACTCATTCAACTGGCATTTCTCTTTTTCACCGAGATTTTCTTATGATGTGAAAGAGATAATAGAATTAGAACTTTTGCGGGATGTTGAGCGCATAATATTTGATTGTGTCGGGCTTAATGTTTATGCTTGCTCACTTCTTACAACGAATTCTTCACTTGAATATACAGTTGATGGTTCATCGCTTTCGATCTTGCTTGGAAGACGGTTTTCATCAGGTGATACATTGAGGCTCGGAATAAACTATACAGGTGGAGCAAACCAAGCATTTTACGCAACAAATACAAGATATGGAGCCCGCATATATTACACCCTTTGCTTCGCATCAACCGCACGACGAATATTCCCCTCAATTGATCATCCTCTTGATAAGGCTTTTTTCCGCTCCGAATTCAGCCTGCCCGCCGGTTTTCTGGTTGCCTCAAATGGCGAACTAATTTACGAAAGCTCAACCGATACCACTTATTTTTGTTCCTATGTCACCAATTATCCTATGGCAACTTACCTATTTGCTATACATATATTTCCTTATGCTACATGGAGAAGAACCACAGAAGATGGTATCCCGGTTATTATTTACTATTATCCTCGTGATTCATCATATGTATTTTTCGATTTCGGGCGTGTCGATGAAATACTCGAATTCTACCAGAACATTATTGGTGATTATCCTTTTGAAAAGGTTGGTTATGCTGAGGCGCCTGTATTTTCTGGCTATGGTGCGATGGAAAATCAAACTATTATCACATTTGGTGACAGGCTTATAAATGGCAGGCGAACATACGAATCGGTTGTGGCTCACGAGCTTTCGCATCAATGGTTCGGTGATGCTGTGACGGTCGCTTGTTGGCGCGATTTCTGGCTCAATGAGGGATTCGCTCAATATGCAGAGCTACTTTTCATCGAGCAGTTTTATCCGGGTCAGTTTAGAAGCGCAATCCATTCTCTTCACCAGGAATTTTTCAACCACGAGGCAGAAGAAGGAAGGTTTCCGATTTATGATCCTGAGGTTTATCTCGGGTATACTGTTTATTATAAAGGTGCCGCTGTTCTTCATATGCTGCGCTTCTTGCTCGGGGATTCCTTATTTTTCGAATCGCTTCACTATTACTTTGAAAGGTTCAAATACAGGAATGTTACAACCGATTCCTTTGTTGCTGTGTGTGAGGAAGTTTCAGGGATAGAGCTCGATTGGTTTTTTAATGAGTGGGTTTATGAGAGGGGTTATCCGGAACTCGAATATTATTTCAGGACATATGGCGACACAACAAAGGTTTTCATTTATCAGGTTCAGCGTGATGCGCCTCGAGTTTTTATTATGCCAGTTGAAATATTACTAACGGGACCAACCGGAAATGCCTATTTCAGGTCTTGGATTGCTGATAGCGTGGAGAGTTTGAGTTTTGTTTGTGAGTTTGAGGTTTCTGATGTTATTATTGACCCGAACGAATGGTTGCTTATGAAGGTTCGAAGGTCAACCGGGATAAAGGAGTGTGAAAAACTACCCAAAATAGTGGAGCTTCTTGTTTATCCCAATCCGTTTAACGAAAGCGTGAATATTTCTTTTAAATCACCATATTACACGAACGGCGTGCTAAAAATTGTTGATATTTATGGGCGGGTTTTAGAGATGTTCCCGTTTATGGGCGAGCGCTTTATATTTAAATGGAATGCAACGACAACCGCAAGAGATATTCTTCCATCAAGCCTGTATTTCATCATCGTTGAAACACAAAAAGAAAAAATAATAAAAAAGGCTCTTTTGTTAAAATGAGAGGGGGTAAATATGCTTTGGAGGTTGATTTCAATTGCGGTGTGTATTATTTTTATCCTTGTTGGTTGCCAGTCCTCAGAGATAACATCAGCAAAGGTTTATATTCAGGAGAAGAACTGGCAGAAGGCGTATGAGCAATGTAAACTTGCGACGGAGAAGGAGCCCCGAAATCCTGATGCCTGGATTCTGCTTGCACAGATATATACTGAGCTCGATTCTGCGCCCGGAATCGTTAAGGCTCTTGACCGCGTGCTATACCTTGACCCGAACAGAATAAAAGAGGTCCAGCGTGTTCGTTCTAACGCCTGGCAGAAATTCTTTAATAAGGGTGTTCTTGCTGGGCGAAAAGGTGCGTATGAGGAGGCAGCAAATTGGACATACATTGCATATACCATCGATTCTATGAAAGCTGAGGGTGCTATACAGCTGGCATTTTTTTACCGCAAGCTCGGACGGAATGATGACGCAATAAGATTTTACAGGCGAACAATTGAACTTCAACCCGAAAATGACGCAGCATATCTTGACCTTGCCGCAACACTCATAAATAACAGGGAATCGGATAAAGCTATAGAGGTGTTGAAAAAGCTCATCGCTTTAAAACCCGATAACAAGGAAGCATATCGTATACTTGGCATAGCCTACACAAATCAGAAACAACTTGATTCAGCTTCTTACGCATACAGCGAGCATCTCAAGTTAGAGCCATCTAATATTGGTGTTCTCCTTGAACTTGGCGCAATTCTTTACGAAACAGAAAAGAAGGACAGTGCATTAAGGGTTTTCGAGAAAGTTATGGAGTTAGACCCGAAAAATACTCAGGCTAAATATAGCCTCGGAATTGTGTATGATGACTTAAATAAGATTGATGATGCGAGGAAGATGCTTGAGGATGTCGTGAGGGATGAGGTGGATAATTATCGTGCGTGGAGCCGCCTCGCTGTGGTTATACAGAAAAAAGGCAATATTAAGCTTGCTAATGCTTATTATCAATTTGCTGAGGGGCTTTCGGCTGAGGAGGATGGCGCTAAGGATGAGGCGCTTAAATATTATGAAAAGGCTGTCGAATATGAACCGAACTTTCTCCAGTGCTGGCGTAAACTCTCTAAACTTTACGATGAAATGAATATCTCAGATAAAGCGGCAAAGGCTAAAGATAAAGTAAAAGAATTAGAGAAAAAGTAATTGCCGCGATATATCCCTAAAAATGAAAGAGATTAAATCCTTTGCTGACGTGGCTATTCCTGTGCCATTGAGGCAAACATTCACATATTCTGTGCCAGATGAACTAAAAAGCATAATAGAGCTCGGCAGTGAGGTTCTTGTACCTTTTGGAAGGCGACGGATTACCGGATTTGTTGTCGGATTTGCATCTGAAACTAAGCTCGCTTCAGTTAAGCCAATTATTGATATTATTGAGCCTGTCCCACTTTTTAATAAGAATGAACTCGAGTTTTTCAAGCGTGTTGCATACTTAAATTTTGCCAGCCTTGGTGAAACAATTAAATGTGCCGTGCCATCGGGGTTTATTGTCAGGGAGAAAGCCACCATAAGGCTTGAGGAACCATCACTTTTCCCAGATGAGCCGATATATCAAAAAGTTCTTGCCCATTTACAACGCAAAGGAACTATTTCAATTGGCACTCTAAAGAAAATCCTTCAAGGAAAGAGGATTTACTATTACATAGGAAGACTAAAATCCATTGGTGCAATTTCGGTAGAGCACGAGCTTTCGCCAAGAAAGAGCCCGTTTATAAAGCGAATTGTTCACTCAAAATTAAAGGACCCCGATGAAATTCGCAGGATAGCGGCAAAAATTTCGGCTGCAGCGGTAAAGAAAAAAGGGGTGCTTTATCTTTTTGCTGAGGACCCCAACCGAGATTATGAATACTCCCTTCTTCAAAAGGCTTTTGGTACAAAAACACTTAAATCGCTGGAGAAAGATGGAATTATAGAGGTTATCGATGAGGAAGTATTGAGGTTTCCCAAAAGCGGGTTCAAGGAGAGAGAACGAACCGAACATATTCTTACTGATGAGCAAAAACTCGCTGTCGAATCCATATTATCTACGCTTGGCACATTCAGGGTACATTTGTTGTATGGTGTTACAGGAAGCGGGAAGACTGAGGTTTATATACGGGTTATAAAAGAGGTGCTTAGTCGTGGATGTGGGGTTATATATCTTGTGCCGGAGATATCTATTATTCCCCAGATATGGGCACGGTTGCGTGCGGCGTTTGAGGGCGAGAAAATTGCTGTTTATCATAGCTATCTTGGTGAAGGTGAGAGGCTTGATATTTTTAGGGGCTTAAGGGATGGTATTTTTAGGTTCGTTATCGGAGCCCGTTCAGCGGTTTTTGCCCCGGTGAAAAACTTAGGGCTTATTATAGTTGATGAGGAGCATTCGAGTTCGTACAAGCAGCACGAACCCGCACCTTATTATAATGCGCGTGATGTTGCTATTCTGCGCGGGGAGATGGAAAATTGCCCAGTAATTCTCGGCTCTGCTACACCATCAATAGAAAGTTTCTATAACGCTTTGCAGGGGAAGTATAATATGCTGGAGCTCCCGGCACGAGTTCCCGGTTCATACCTGCCTGAAATAACCGTTGTAGACCTTCACGATGAAAGAATTAAAAAGCGGGCTTTTACCCTTTTTTCCGAAAAACTTCGCACCGAAATGGAAACCGCCATTTCAAAAAAGGAGAAGGTTCTTCTGCTCCTGAACAGAAGAGGATACTCTAATCTTATTCAATGTGGTGAGTGCGGGTATGTGCCAAAATGCCCCGAGTGTGGTATTTCTTATACCTATCACAGGGTTGGTGAAAAACTTGTCTGCCATTGGTGTGGAAAGGAGGAAAAAGCACCGGAAAGATGTCCATCCTGTGAGGGATTAACATTTCGATATAGAGGACGAGGAACTCAGAGGGTTGAGGCTGAGTTGAAGGAGTTGTTTGGTGATGCTCGGATGTTCAGGCTCGATAGGGATACGAGCGTTGCTGATGAGGGTGTTGATACTATTCTTTCTGAGTTCGCCCGCAACGAGAAAGCAATATTAATTGGGACACAGATGATATCGAAAGGACTTGATTTTCCTGATGTTACGGTAGTTGGTGTTCTAAATGCTGATATTGGATTGAGTTTGCCCGATTTCAGGTCAAGTGAGAAAACTTTCGCTCTTCTTGCGCAGGTTGCTGGTAGGGCTGGCAGAGGCGAAAAGAAGGGCAAGGTGGTGATTCAAACTTTCTCACCCTCAAATCCGGCAATTCAATATGCTCTCACACAAAACTATCACGCTTTCTATTTATATGAGATTACGGAGAGGATGAAAATGGATTTCCCGCCATTTACAAGGCTTGTGCTTATTGTTCTGTCACATAATTCAAGAGAAAAGGTTATTTCTGCTGCGTTGAATTTAAAGGAGGCTCTCTGTAATTATAAAATTGACATATTAGGACCTGCTCCTGCCCCAATAGAGCGAATCCGTGGACAATACAGGTATCAAATCCTTTTACGGTATAAGGAATTGGAAAATATTATTAGAACACTTGAAAAGGTGAAATTTCCCTCAGGTGTAAAGATTAAGGTTGTGGTAGACCCGCTCGAGATGATGTGAATTTAGTCACGAAAAACGATTAATGTCCAGCTTACCTGATCATTAATGTCTGTACTCAGTGCACCGCCACCTTCAACCCTTACCTGAAGTTTTACTGTTATAGTTCCACCTGTTGTGTTTGTTATCCATGACCCGGAATATGTCTTGTGACTACTACCTTCATTAGTATATGCTGAAACGCCATCACTTGGCGCACTTGAGCCTATTACGGGTCGAATTCTGTAGTCGCCAGACCCGCTTCCCGAATAGCAGCTCATTGACCAGAATATTATTGCTGTTCCTGATGGGATTGAAATTGTCTTTGAGGAGTTTGGAAGGTCTACGAAGCTTGAAGAAGTGGTGTTCCAGTTGGACTGTGTGTTAACAACAAGGTTATCGATGAATACGCCATTTACTCCATTGAAAGTTCCCCCTACCTTTAGTGTATGGCTTCCTACACTTGTTGTTCCGATTCCAATTTTACCGGCATCCTCATATATAACTGAATTCCCGATTGTATTAGCGCTCGTGAATTTCGGTATATAGTTTGGGGTTCCGCTTCCACCTATTCCGGCAACCCCGTTTGATGCAGCGGTTATTCGTCCATCCGCATCAACGGTGATATTTGCGGCGGTGTATGAGCCTGGTGTAACACCAGTTTCAGCAATCTCGTCAGGACCAACGGAACCGGTTGCGATATGGGAGCTCGTTATACCATTAGCCTTGACCCTTAAAACATCACCAACGATCTCTATGCTCGAGTTATCAACATTAACAGAAAAAGAATCTCCCGCAAATGATAGTCCTTGTCCTGCGCCGCGGTCTCGGTTAATGAGGGATAACCAGTCGGGGTTTTCTGTTCTGCTATCAACATATGCTTTTGTGGCGGCGTCAGTAGCTTCAACCGGTGCACCAAGATCTCTTACCGCTCTTCCACCAGCACTGTTTCCCATTCCGAGGACAAGGTCGAGTGATGGTATATAGGGTGATGATAGCGTTATATTAATCGCACTTCCATCATCAGCAAGCGTTGCCCCCGGTCCAGCCCTAAAAACGAACCCACCCGTTCGCCTTGTCGAATTCGCCTCAGACCAAATCGGGTTATATCCTGTTTCGGCACTTGCTGCACGAATGCTATATGGTGCTGATGTTAATCTTTCACGGGGACTCATAATCTCACCATTAACAACAAGTTCTAACCAGTATTCCGTGGAAAAATCAACGCTATCAGGAAAAGGTGTAAGGTTCCCAAGAAAGGCTGAAAAAAGTCCATTTCTAACATTTATTTCCTGTGTCTCCTCCCATATAGGGCTTCCGCCTGCTGAAATTGTGTACAGACGAAATGTAATTGGTATTGTTCCATTAACACCGACTCCAGAGCTATCAACGAGTTTCCCCTGGTAATTGATTACCCTTGGGACCGCTGAAAAGAAAATAATTGCTACTGCAAAAAAGATTTTCTTTTTCATATTTCCTCCTTTCATCTATGTAAAAGATGTTTAAAATGGGCTTAAAGTCAAGTTTTTTAAAAAATCTATTCGCCAATCGAATTTGTTGGTTTACTTAGCTTGTATTCGATGAGGTTTGCTGTTATTGAGCCAATTATTATTCTTGATTCCATTTTAACAGGCATCTTATACTTATCTGTGGTGAGCCAGACAATGATACGTCCCTCCTGCTTGAAGATGGCGGCTGTTTTCATAAATGGTTCGACAACATAACAGGAGAAAGTGCCTGCCGGAACTTTTATCGTTTCTGTTCTGTAAACGGCGACATTTAAAGGATAGTTCTTTCTATCTGCGTGAACAGGAATTGCCACCGTATCACCGACATCAAACTGAAGGGTGCGAAAATAATAGAGAACAGAAAGCATATCCTGGGCATTAGGAAGTGTTTTGAATATCTTTCCGTCATGATATTTTGCGGTTGAAGATTCTGGGTAAAACACAATCCACTGGTGGGCGCGGAAATTCCCTTCCTGTAGGTTCTTTTCGAATCGCATAGAACAAAGCCTGTCGAGATCCCAGAATGATTCGACAATATCCTCAACATTGAAAAAAAGCGAGAACAATTTATTCGAGCGGGCAACAGAACGGATATAATAGCAGGACCTGTCTCTTAAAGAGACTATGTATGGGATTTCCATAATAGCCTCGCCAGCGTTTATTATGCCATAGTCAACGGAGAAAACGAGTCTCTCTCCCGCACCAAACGGAACATCAGCAAATACCATCCAGGGGAGTAAGAGAAGAAAAGAAATGCTAATTTTTTTCCAATATTTTCTTGAGCGCATCAATGCTCCTCATAATCTTTTCGAATGTTTCCCTGTATTTATCGATATTGCATCCTATGGGGTCATCTATTTCGCCTATTCCAGCGAATCCCCCAAGGAGATAAACTTTATGTGCGAAAAGTGGGAACCATTGCTTGAGATATTCGATATGTTTGTTTTCCATACACAATACGAGATGTGCTTCTTCAAGGTCCTTCTCGGTTACTGTTGATGCTTTGTGATGAGAGATGTCAATATCGTGTTCTTTGCAAATAGCCACGGCTCTTTCATCAGCTGGTAAACCGTCAGCACCCAATATCCCTCGTGAAAAAGCCTCGAATCCAAGCATCTTACCGATACCCTCAGCCATAGGACTCCTACAACTATTTCCCGTGCATATGAAAAGCAACTTATACGAACTCGACATCGCTAATCTCTTTCTCGATTTCTTCCCTCCCAATTATGCCTTCCCTTATGATTGTTAACTTAGGGAAATCGAGACAATCAATAACAGTTGACGGTTTTCCCACAAGCTCGCCAGCATCAATAATAAGTTCTACTTTTACCCCGAATCTTTCAATGATTTCCTCAGGCTTATAGAGTGGTTCCTCGCCATGCTTATTTGCACTTGTTGAAACGATTGGCTCGCCCAGTTTCGCCAGCAGATTAACAACAAAAGGTGTTTTTGGTGCTCTAAACCCAACACCATTTTTTTCATTATAAAGAACTTCAGGGAAAAGCCCCTTTTTTACTGGCAAAATAAGGGTCACTGGTTTACCCCATAGTTTGAAAATGGGTTCAAATTTGCTGGGGTTTTCGATGTAATTATAAACCCATTCGGCAAGAGTCAAAAGAATTAATGGTCCTTTTTTTATTCCTTTCAGCGAGTATATTTTTTCGATTGCATTTTGGTCGGTTGCTTTGCAACTGAACCCATAAATCGTATCTGTTGGGCAGATTATAATTTTGCCATTTCTCAAAAAATCTACAGCAATTTTCTCAATACCGGGAGCGAGCTTTAATATCATTCTATTTTTTAATTATTATCTCTGATGGGATAGGATAGGCATCAGGATAGCCGAGTCGCTTTGCTTTTTCGCAGAATTCCATAGCCGAGTCCCTGTCAGGAAAATCGCCAGCTCTAATCTTGTAAACCGGTGCATTATATTGAATATACACCTTTACACCCAATTTTCGTTCAGCCTCATCTTTGATCTTCTTTGCCTCGTACTGTTCATTCGCGGTAGCGATCTGGACTCGCCATCCTTGAGAGAGGTTTTCCTGTGATTGTGAAAAAGAAATCGTTTCAGGAACTGCTGTGCTTGTTTCCTCTGGCGGTTCCTTCGGTTGGACCACAACCTCAC
The DNA here is from genome assembly GCA_039793385.1 of bacterium. GTDB lineage: Bacteria > UBP14 > UBA6098 > JBAMLU01 > JBAMLU01 > JBAMLU01. The sequence continues at coordinate 1,498 of JBAMLU010000076.1, read as the reverse complement.
CAGCATATACCACCTCAGGAAGTGCACTTCTAAATTGCTCTTTCTTCTGCTTCGTCGGAAGATAATAAGCACAGCCTGTGATGATGAAAATCAAAAATATCAGAGGAACCTTAGCCATTTTCTATCTTCCTTGAGCCTTTCTACGAGGTTTCTAATATCATCGATTTTGCTTTTGTGAAGCACTATAACCCTGTTTTTTGATTTTGCAATTACGAGGTCACTCACGCCATAGATAGCAATTAAACCCTTACCATCATTGATTATCGTTGAATTGTGGCATTCAAGGGTGAGAGCGGAGCCAATCTTAACATTATCATTCGAATCCTTTTCCATTATCCTTTCCAAAGAGCTCCATGAACCAATATCATCCCAGAAGAAATCGCCAAGAACAACAAATACTTTTCCTGCCTTTTCAAGAATACCGTAGTCAATGGAAACCGATTTGAGTTCTTTGTAAGCCCTTTTGAATTTACCCGTTCCATATTGAGAGAGAACAGAATAAAGTTCTGGCATCAGTTCTTTTATGTAGTTCAGGATTGTCTTAGCTTTCCAGATAAACATTCCGCTATTCCAGTAATGTTTTTTATCCAGAATGAATTCCTGTGCCAGAGGTCGAGAAGGTTTTTCCTTGAATGTGACCACCCTGTAGCACATACTGCATTTTATGTTATTGTGAACGAGTGGTTCGAGTTCGATGTATCCGTATCCTGTTTCTGGGCGAGTTGGTTTTATTCCGACAAGAACAAGTCTCTCATCCTCATCTTCTGCAAGTTCCTTTGCGGTAAGAAGAGCACATAGAAATCGCTCAGTATCTTTAATTATGTGGTCTGATGGTAAAACATACATTAACGCCTCAGGGTCATTTTCGACAAGCATTTTTGCGGCTAATCCTATTGCTGCTGCGGTATTTCTACCGTATGGCTCAACGATGAAATAATCATCTGTTATCCAAGGGAGTTTCCTTTGAATCCTTTTCTTTATATCATTCGAGGCGACTATTTTTATTCTGTCGCTTTCGACAAGCAATTTAGCCCTATCAATTGTTTCCTCAAGCAGGGTTTTTGCAGTGAATATAGAAAGGAGTTGTTTGGGATTATCTTTCCTGCTTATTGGCCAAAACCTTTCTCCTCTTCCACCAGCAAGGATTATAGCGTATTCCATAGATTATCACCTCGTATAAGTGATGATTATCTTGGCGTTGATGGTGTTCCGATGCCTGTTTCCGGAAGGATTTCCGGGGTTATAAATATGACGAGGTCTTTGCTTATAATAGATTTAGAATTATATCTGAAAAGCCTTCCTATAAGCGGTATATCCTTGAGAATAGGAACACCTTTTTCGGCATTCTGTGTTTCCTGTGATGTTAAGCCGCCAATAACGACAGTTTCCTTGTTGCCAACAAGTAAGTTGGTTTCGGCGTTTCGTGTTATTATGGTGAATCCGCCTGCAGTTGGGTTATAGGCGGAGCGCTCAGGCTTAAGGTGCATAAGGATTCTTT
>JBAMLU010000075.1:0-22158 GCA_039793385.1 bacterium | reverse complement strand
CCAGTTAGTGTCAGGTCCGGGGTTAATATCACGATAATACTTATACCATTTCACAATAGCGGTAGCGGTATCTGCACCCGGAGCATATGGGTCGTTAATAGAAAGCGTATGGTGAATCACAAGTGTATCCCCCTGGTCATCCGGATTATCATAAATTCCATACGAAAGAGGCGTATATATTCCCCGCACAACCTCAATCGGATTAGATGTTCCTGAGACTGTGGTGCCAATAGCAGTTATAACCAATCCACTAAATGCGGCGTTAGCTCTCACAGTAAAGCTCCTTCTTCCGTAGGTAAGATACTGAGGATAAGGCGGTAGTTCAATCGAATCTATCCACATATTAGCAACAAATCTTAGTGGTTCAGCGAAAAATGAATCGATTACTCCGGGTGAGCGATAGGCTGTAACAGTTATAGTAAATGGCTCGCCAGCCATAACCACATTCGGCGCAACAACCTCAATATACCGACCCGTTGTAGAAATGTAGTAGAAAAACATTCTTGTGGTGAGATTGCCAGCAGCGTCACGAACCCTTACCATAAGCGCATACTCACCATCAGAAAACGCCGGCAGCCGCCTATACCATATATTACCTGACGATGGTACGCCGTTTCTCCAAACTGGTGTTCCAACCCATTCAGCATTAGTCCAATCCCAGTAAGCCGGCGGATTAGTCCTGTATACTGCGAATTGTACAGAAGTTATCCGGGTATTGACCGAATCGAAAGCCCAGATTCTCACGGTGTCGGGCCAGGACATAGCATTATATACGCCATGATCTGCAGGGAACACAGGCTGAACTATAGGCGCTACCGGGTCATAAACGAACAGTTGGGAATCCGCGGGGTTAGGATTAATAAGCCGTCCCCAATCAGTCGCACGAACATAAGCGATGTAATGTCCCGGCGCCGGTGGTGTGAAATAGTACCTGTATTCATCTATTCCGAATGTATCTGATGTTATAGTGTCAATTTGAGCTGTGAACCAGTACATTGATGTTGCCCAGCTTGATGGTGGCACAAGATACCTATTTGTAAGTGTATCCCTTATGGCAAGTTCAACTTTTATTACCCAGGAATGCACATTTCCAACCACAGGGTCGCTCGCGCTACCTTGTATATAGCCTATCCAGGTTGAGGCAGAATAATAGTTTAACAACGGATAGTCTATATCTGAAATGGGCGGTGTTTTATCGTATCTAATCGGGTTATCGAGCGTATCCTCAACAATGTTGCCCGCAGAATCTTTAACCTGCGCATAGAACAGATACCGGGCGTCAAGGTTCGGGCGATAATTATACCGCCAAACATTACCATATGCAAGATAAGCGTTATTGAATTTTCTATACGAAACCCACTGCCCGGGATAGCTACCATCCCAATAAAGTCCGGTGTTAAGGTTCTTTATGCATACGCGCACAGACTTCACCCCAGTCCGCGCATCAATAGCCTCAATTTCGATCTTGTTAGTCCATGTTGAGTCGCTCCAGTAACCGGTATCAGGCCAGAATATATTTGCCACTGGAGGAGTATTTTCCACGACTGTGAAGAATTCATAAGGAGTTTCCTCAACATTTAAAGCACTATCCTGTGCCCAAGCACTTATGAGAATTGTCCCATGATAATTAAGCGGAAGGTCTGGAAGCAATCCATACCAGGTATTGCCCGAAAGGTTTGTAGCATGTAAAATCGTATAACTCGAAACCCAAGCAGAGCCATTCCACCATTTCCCGAGGGAATCCCTTATTGTAAAGAAAACCTTGAATACTCCAGAAAGATTATCGGTAACAAATAGTTTTAGCGTGTCAGGGAAAGTTCCGCTGTTGTAATAGGGCTGGGTTGGCGAAAATATCACAGTCTGTGGGTCTGTAATATCAATTCCGAATAATCCCGAAACAAATGTATATGTCGGGCAGGTAATAGGATAAACCTGAGCCGGCCAGTTAGCGTCGTGGAAATAAACCGTATCGGCAAGATCAACATAACCCTCATAGGATGATGATATGTTGCGGAGCTCATAAAGGAATGTATCTGTGCTACACCAGAAAGAGGATTCCCATTCATACGGGGCATCAAGCCCACTAATCCCCGTAACAGGAACAGTACTACCCCTCGGGAAAAGCACGAGCTTTGCCGGATAGAGTGGCTCAACAAATCTATCAGCAGGCGCATATGGGTCACAACGATTCCGTATGGAAACATCTATTACAAATGGATCGCTCTTGTTCAACCATCCGCCATGAGTGAAAATCCCACCAATCTCAACCTCAGGTGGCTGAAAAATGTATACCTGTTCAACATCATCACAATATATCACAGTTTCAAGGCTACTTCTTGTGTTCTGGACCCATGAACCAGCCGTATCAATCTGGAATACCTCATCCGCACCACCCGATATAGCATCGACATCGGGGTCAATATTTATGCGGATAAACACCACAACTGAGTCTCCTCCATTTATGTTTCTCAAACTCACAAGGCTATCGACTATAGTTGATGTAGCTGACGGGTCTCCACCAGCCCTGAAAACCCTTATATTCACGGAATCAATCCTGTCCTCACCAACATTTGCAACCACCATCCGCATCCTGACTTGTTGCCCCTCAGTTACATAAGGGGCATCCGGAGCATCTTCCTCATATAATCCAAACCAACTGAATCTCAACTGAGCAGGAACCTCCGTCCATACCATAACATCATTATCAAACACCTGCTCACCAATAGGGTCCCCATTTTCATCCTTTCCATAGACAATATGCGCATAAAGGGAATCGCCTGTTGATGCTCCGGGGAGAATTCTAAAAGGAACATTAATTATGGTGAAAGGGTTTATAGAACTGACAAGGATTGTATCAGCTTCAAGGTTATCACCAACGGAATCTGTTGGGGCGCCATAAAGAGCCACCATCACACTGTCATAGCGCAAGGATGAGACATTCTCGAGCCAGACATAAACATAATAATCCTGTCCCACAGAAGCATCATAGTCATACCCCATAGAAGTTGACGGACGAACATATAAATCCGTCGTCAAACTTTCAATCTCAACATAGTAAGGCAAAAGCGGGCTTGACCACAATGCTCCTAAAACAATTAGCAAAAATAGCATTGCCAAATACCCCTTCTTCATTTTTTCCTCCTTTCACTTTTCATCTAAAGTTTCAACATAAAGATACGCGAAAACGCTTCTAAACTACTCGAGATAACCTTATTTTTCATATAACAATTTTAATATTATGGAGACCCCATTTTTTGTCAAGCACTTTTTTTATTTATTTAAAAAAATTTTTTAAATCCACCACTTAAAATAATATATCACAACAAATAACGCAAGAAGAGAGACGAAATTGAAACGGAACAAAAGACCAAATTTTATTGTCATAGCACCCAGCGAAATCTTTATCTCATCACACCCGAACTCGACCGAACTTGTGAAAAAAGTTTTTACAGCGCCATCAGGCAATATAGTTCCCAAAAGTTGTCCGATATATGAACCCACCACAAGACCGGCAATTATCGCCACTATTAAAACCCCAACTTTACCTCTCATTATCGGATATTCTCCACAAAATTTATAATTGATAGGAATATTTTCAATCCGTCTGTCCCGCCGAGAATAGGTTCAACTGCCCGTTCTGGGTGAGGCATAATACCGAGTATATTTCCGCCTGTTGAAAGCACACCCGCTATATTATCCTTTGTACCATCAGGATTGCTTTCTAAACTCACATTGCCATCTCCATCGCAATACCTGAATGCAACCCTGACATCTTCGCTCCCCTTATAATACATACCGTCAAAATGTGCTATAGGAATATAGCAAAGCTCGCCTTTTTCGAACATATTCGTGAATGGTGATGAAACATCCTCAACCCTCACAAACGTCCATCTCGAGACAAACCTGCAGGTTCTGTTTTTAAGGAAAGCGCCCGGGAGGAGATTCATTTCGGTGAGTATTTGAAACCCGTTGCAAATGCCGAGAACGATACCGCCATTATGGGCGTAGTCGGCTATTCTTGAGGCTGTTTCAGTGAGTGCGGCAATTGCACCTGCTCTAAGGTAATCACCAAAAGAAAAACCGCCAGGAATAACCAAAAAAGAATAATCATCAAGAAATTCAACATCCTTATACCATACCATCTCCGCTTTATACCCCGCAACTCCCGTTATAGCGTAATAAGTATCATACTCGCAATTTGTGCCCGGGAAAACGATAATCCCAGCTTTTCTCATTTATTACCCTCCTCAATTTCATATTCCTCTATTATCGGATTCGAAAGAATTTCATCGGCTATCTTTTTCAATTTATTCTTGATATCCTCTGTGCTTTTATTGATGTTCTCGTCTTCAATATCAAGTTCGTAAATCTTTCCCAGCCTTATTTTTGAGATATTGTAATATCCTTGTCTCACAATTGTTTCTCTAACAGTTTCAGCCTCAGGGTCATAAATTCCCTCTTTTTTCATAACATAAATCCTGAATATTCGGCTCATATAGGTCCCTCCTCGCTTTGCGGCGGGCTAAGTATCATATCGAGTATACCACTTAATATATATAAGGAAATGATAGGGAAAAGAAATAGTTGAAAATTTAAAAGAAGAAGAGCTAAAACAATAACAGCAATAAGAGCCTTAACTCTTGAATAAGAGCCTTTTGAAAAAATCTCTTTAACAAAGTGGCGGTATCTTATGTGGCTTACCATAAGAAATGAAAGTCCTCCTATTATCGGAAACATATATTTATGGATAAAAATATCGCCGTAGACTATATTTTGAAATAGTATGAATGAAGATACAAAAGAGCCGGCAGCAGTAGTTGGTAAGCCAAGGAATTTGCTTGATTCTTCAAGGTTTGCAAGGATATTATAGCGAGCGAGTCTATATGCGGTTGCAATTGTGAATACAACCGGCAATACCCAGTTAAAATGGATTATTATATTTCGGGAGAGAGCATAAAGTAAAAAAGCTGGTGCAAGCCCGAAAGTGACAAAATCGGAGAAACTGTCGAGCTCTGCGCCAAGTCTTGATGAGCCGCCAGAGAATCTTGCTACCATACCATCAAGACCGTCGAGAAACGCGCCCACTACAATAAACCATGCCGCCTTCGCAAAAAGCCCTTGGAAGCTCTGTGTTATTGAAATAAAACCGCAAAGGAGATTCCCAAATGTAAATATCCCGGGAAATACCTCTTTTATTCTTCTCTCTTCCACCTTCCCAAAACACTTTCTCCAGCTTTTACCTTTAACCCCTTGAAAACATTTAACTCAATCCTATCGGGAATAAATATCTCAACAGCGCTTCCAAACTTTATAATTCCAATTCTATCCCCTTGTGACCATTTCTCTCCGGGATTCCCGTTAAATACTATCCTCCTTGCAATGATACCCGTTATAAGATGCATCTTAATCAACCCTTTTTTTGAGTTAATCAAGACTGCGACCCTTGTGTTTTCTTTTGATGCCGATTCCTTAAACGCCAACTTGAACCTTCCCCTATACCGCCTAACATCCTCAATAATACCTTCAACCGGCATCCTAACAATATGTACATCAAATATGCTCATAAATATTCTTATCTTATAGCAATCTCCGACAAACTTTTCATTTTCAACCCTATCGCAAGCAATAATTGTTCCGTCTGCCGGCGATAAAACAGCATCATCATCCTTTAAAATTCTCCTTTCCGGGTCCCTGAAAAAAATAGTGAAAAACACTAAAAGAATAGAACCTATTATAATAAAAAGATAAGAAACCCAATATAAACGGTAAAAAATAGAGATAATTCCTATACATATTATAGAAAATGAGAAAATCAGAAAGGGCAATACGTGTTTCGACATCTATATCTCCTGAAGCCAACCGTTATGCAAGCCAAATTGAAACATAAATTCCTTTGCTTTTTCGTATTCTTCTTTTGTAATCCTTCTATTTATCATTGAATCATAAGGCGCCTTATACGCTGGAAAATACTGGCTCATAAGGCTTATATATGTATCACGGGATATCTCTTTTGCGATGAATTCGAATATTTCTTTTGAGCCAGAGAGGTTGTTTGGGAGAATCAAATGTCGAATAAGTAGTCCTTTATAAGCGATGCCGTTTTCATCGAGTTTCAGGTCGCCTACCTGACGATGCATCTCCTTTATTGCCTTTCTATTTACCTCAACATAATCATCGACCCCTGAGTATCTCTTGGCAACCCTGTTATCTGAATAGCGCATATCAGCAAGGTATATGTCGACTGTGCCTTCAAGAAGTTTGAGTTGGAAAAGCGAGTCGTACCCGCTTGTATTATAAACAATTGGTATCTTAAGTCCTTTAGCCCGTGCGAGAGATACCGCTTTTATTACCTGTATAGTGATATGTGATGGTGTTACAAAGTTTATATTATGAGCACCTCTTGATTGAAGTTGCAGCATCATTCCCACGAGCTCATTCAACGAAACCTCTTCACCCACGCCAAGCTGACTAATGGGGTAGTTCTGGCAGTAGATGCAATTAAGGTTGCAATAGGTGAAAAATATCGTTCCGCTACCATTTTCGCCTGATATTGGTGGTTCTTCACCGAAGTGAAGATTATAGCTCGAAACCACAGGTTTAATCCCCGTTCTGCAGTGTCCCAGTTCACCCTCAACTCGATTTACCCCGCACCGCCTGGGGCAAAGCACACAACAAGATAAAATTCTTAATTCCTTTGAACTGTAAAGCAAGAGCTCATCAAACATCTCTGATTTATCAGAAATTCGCTCCATATCCGTTGATAAATTAAATCAGAAGCTTGGTTATATGTCAATAGAAACCATTATCCGACAACAGATGGTTCAACAATTAGTTTTCCCTCCTTAAATCGTTTCGTTGAGAAATACGAGACATCAAATGGGGGTTCACTCTTTGTAATAAGTGATGCTATTATTTCGCCTGTCATTGGTGAAACCATAAACCCATGCCCCGAAAATCCACAGGCAAGATAAAATCCCTGAACCTCATCGGACTCACAAAGTATAGGTTGAGCGTCCGGTGTCTTGTTATAAAGACCTGCCCATTGCCTCACTATGCGAATATTTTTTAGAATAGGGAGTATTCTCGTTGCCTCTTTTGCGAAATGCTTAACAAATTGCCAGGATGATTCCATATTAAAACCTGGTTCTTCAGGCTCGCTTATACCACCGAGCAAGCTTCCGTGGGGCACCTGCTGAATATATAGCCCTGTTTTGAAAGAAATAACCATACAATCAAAAAGATGGTCTACTGGTTCTGTAACGAGGATTTGGTGCCTTTCTGATATAACTGGGAGCTCAAGCTTGGCGAGTCGAGCCACGAGCTGGCTCCAGCCACCAGCGGCATTAACAACCACCGGGGCAAATATGCTACCTTTATTAGTTCCAACACCCTTAACCCTGCCGCTTTCAATGAAAACCTCTTTTACCTCAGTAAATTTTTCAATCCTTACGCCACGCATTCTCAATGCCCGAACATAAGCCCATACAGTCTTCATCGGATTAGCATGACCATCTATAGGGCAGAATGTTGCGGCGATTATCGTTGATGTATCAAGATAAGGTACGATTTCTTTTGCCTCATCAAGAGTGATAAGTCGTGAGGGTATGCCAAGGGAATTCTGAAGTTCTATATTCTTTTTGAATTGTTCAAGTTGCTTTTCGTTGTGCACGAGGATTAAGTATCCTCCCTGCCGAAACTCAATATCATACCCGAGCTCTTCAGAAAGATGCTTGAACCTTTCGATAGACTTTTTCGTCATAATGCAGTTCGATTTAAGTCCCCATTGAGCCCGAATACCAGCACCGCACCTGTTCGTGGCGCCATATCCGGGAAAAACCTTATCAACAATAACTATATCTTTTACACCTTTTTTCGTGAGCTCGAATGATATCGAAAGCCCAGATATCCCACCACCAATTACAACAACATCAGCAATCATAACCTTCCATTCTCAGAAAAGCGTCGAATTTTACAGGCATAAAAGGTGGACGCTTCTTTGGAAGTTCTATCTCTGATTCCCTTTTGCCGAGCCTTTCTGCAAGGATACGCCGTATAATACTCAAACACCCCTTGCCCTGACAAGGTCCCATTGAGACACGAAGAACATATTTAAGCTCATCTATAGTTGTTGCCCCTGCATCAATTGCATCAATTATCTCACCATATGTAATATCCTCACAACGACAAATTATTGTGTCACACTCAAGCTTCATGCTATGCAATTTATTATAATCGCTTGCTTTTTAAAGTCAATATACTATAATACAAGTTATGAAAAGCGAATTACAGAAGATGAAAAAAATAATCGCGTTGACATTGGTTCTTTTTTCTTTAAATTAAGAGAGTGAGAACCGATAAAAAAATAGAGCTTTCTCACGGTGCGGGTGGAAGAAAAACACGGGAACTAATTCAAGAGGTTTTCCTTAAAGCATACGGAAATCCGATAATAGAGCGGCTTGAGGACTCAGCTGAGATTGATTTCAAACGGAACAGGCTTGCCTTTTCGACAGATGCTTTTGTTATATCGCCGCCATTTTTCGAGGGTGGGGATATAGGGAAGCTTGCGGTTTGCGGGGTTGCTAACGACCTTGCCTGCAAAGGTGCAAAACTTAAATATCTGGCTCTATCGTTCATTATTGAGGAAGGGTTTGAGATTGACGCAGTTAAAAAAATAGCGCTATCTGTGAGGAAAGCGGCAGAAGAGCTTGGTGCTATGGTTGTGTGCGGGGATACAAAGGTTATTGAAAAAGGCAAGGGTGATGGTATATTCGTTTCTGCAAGCGGGGTTGGTGAAATCATCTATGACGGTGAAATAGGAGCGGATATGCTATATCCTGGGGCTATTGTTATAATAACGGGGCAAATAGCTCAACATGAAGCCTCTATTATCTCGGCGAGAGAAAATTTCTCACCACCTATAAAAAGCGACCTCGATTTCATATGGGATATAGTTGAATCTATATTGCCTTACAAACCTCTTATGCTTCGTGACCCTACAAGAGGCGGGCTTGCAACTGTGCTTAACGAAATCGCTATTGCCGCGGGGTTGTCAATCACGATTGATGAAAATGAAATACCTATTGCTGAGGATGTTAGAGCTGTTGCAGATATGCTCGGACTTGACCCTCTATATATGGCATCTGAGGGACAATGTGTTATTTTCGCTCATGAAAAATATGCTCAACAGATTGTTGAAACTATAAAGAAAACAAAAACTAAAGCCTACCCTTCTATAATTGGTAAAGTCACTTATGGCAAGGGCGTATATCTTCAAACAAAATGGGGAGGCTCTCGACCACTTATCATGCTTGAAGGAGAACAGTTATCACGAATATGTTGAAATCAAAAATAAAAAAGTTAAGCATTAAAAACCAAAATGTTTACTACAAATTCCTCATATCCTATTCTTTGAGTTCAATAATACCGCTAATTATCATTGTTTATCTTTCGTTCGAATATATATTCCCGTTTACAAATTTTGCAAAGCCGATAAAAATAAATGCCGATGAAATAAGGGTAATAATCTTCCTCACCCTTCTTTCCTCATTATTAGGTTTTTACTTTTCGCTCGAGATAATTAAACGGATAAATAAACTTGCTGAGCGCTCCAAAATTGTGGAAAGGTTCAAACCAGCAGATGAAACCGAAATCCCGGAAAGTATTGAGTACAAAAGAGAGGATGAGCTCGGGATAATATCCGCTAACCTTGAAATTCTTGTTGGGCAAATAAGAAAGCAATTCGAAAGGTTGAATTATCTTGTTAGTGAGGTCGAATACTCGAGATATGCTCTGCAAGAATCTACAGAAAAACTTCTGACACTCTCAATATTTGATGATGTTACCGGATTATTCAGCTCAAACTACATATATCTCAGGCTTGAAGATGAAATAAAGCGAGCATCACGGTTTTCATATAAGTTCAGTTTTGTTATCGGTTCCATAGACAATATTAATAAGTGTTTTCCGGAGGGCGAGAAGGACTTACTCGAAACTGCCCTAAAAAATCTCGGCGAAATCCTCTCAGAACATTCAAGAGATGTAGACATAATTGGAAGAACCGGGCACAACAAGATTGCTCTTATAACGCCACAAATTTTCGGAAATGAACTTTTTGATATTCTCCGTAAAACTTATAATGAATTCAAGAACATATATTCTTCATATTTTGAACGGGGATTATCTCTCTCTTTCGGCTGTGCAACCTATCCCAATAGCGGAAAAACAAAGGACGAGCTTATAGACAAGGCGCTTGAGATGCTTGCACTTGCGCAGCAGAAAAAAGAAGATAAAATATGCATTGATATATTTATAAATGAGCCCCATTAGGTTCATTCACATCGGGGATGTTCACTTAGGAGAAAAATATTACGATAGAGCCTCAGATTTAGAAAATTCTTTTTTCAATGCAATCGAGATTGGAATTGAAAAAGATGCTGATGCTGTTTTATTTTCAGGGGATATATTCGCCTCGCCATTTCCATCACCACAGACACTCGAGACCGTTTACAAAGGGATAAAAAGGCTTATTGACAGAAGAATAAATGTTGTTATTCTTCCTGGTAATCATGACCTACCGGTACGGCAGGAAAAAGGGCACATACTAAGCCCACTCAAAACGCTCGAAATAGATAAATTAAAAATCGCGGATTCCATTGAGATATTCCGTGTAGAGTCCAAAAGAGGTGCATTCGAAATCCTTTCATTACCATATCCAAACCTTGCAAAGCTTGTTCAAACCTATCCTAAACTCGGCGAGGTAAAGTCAAACGCCTTAATGAAAATAGCACAAAGGGCATTCATAGCCAAACTCTTACACCTTTCTCGGCAAAGGAATCCCGAATTTCCGCTTGTTCTTCTTGCTCATATATATGTTTTGGGGGCTCAGGGGTATCCAGGGTTTCACAGCTCAATTGGTTCAGAGGAAATCGTTTTTCCACGCGAATATCTTTACAAACTTCCTCTCACCTACGCTGCGCTCGGTCATCTTCACACCTTCCAAAACCTCAATATCAACGGACAATTCCCAATAGTTTATGCCGGAAGCATCGATAGAATAACATTCTCTGAGGAACATGAAAGGAAGGGGGTAGTTCTTGTGGAATTGGATAATAGCTCTGGAAACTGGAATGCTCAGTTCCAGTTTATCCCGCTTAAAACAAGGAGTTTCAGAACCATTGAGGTTGATATAAGGGATAAATCTTCCCCTATGGTAGAAATAAAAAATAGTATAACCGCATGTATAATTGACAGCGCGGTCGTGAGATTGAATATTAAACTCCGCCACGGTGAGGAAAAAGGAATTAACCTCACGAAACTTAAAGAACTTCTTGAAAAAGCATACAGATATAAAATATACTGGTTGTATGAAGAGCCGCTCAAAAAGAAGCCTGAATTAAAGCTTGACTGGTCAAATCCCATCACAGCTATTGAAAGTTTCATTGAGCAAAATCCTGAATTGAAAGTTAAAAAATTTGAGCTTATGGCAATAGCCGAGAAATTTTACAAGGAAATTCAGGAACAAAACGAGGAATGATACCGTTAAGGTTACGGATAAAGAATTTTTTGAGCTACGGGAATCCTGCTCAAGAAATAGATTTTTCAGGTTTTAAAACAGCTATAATAACTGGTCCAAACGGAAGTGGTAAATCATCAATAATTGAGGCAATGATTTATGCCTTGTTTGGGCGCGGCAGGTTACCCCTAAAGAATGCGGAGCATTATATTAGAGAGGGTTCCGATTATATGGAAATCGATTTCACATTTACCATTGATGGCAATACATATAGGATAATCCGCGGAATGAAGCGAAGCACAAGGTCAAAATTTGTGGATGCTTATATTATTGATAAAGGCAGCGAAAAGGCTCTCCCTATAAGGACGAAGAAAGGCAAGGACGAATATATTCAAGAACTTCTCGGGGTAGATTATGATTCTTTCATAAATTCGTCATTCATAACACAGAACAACTCAGCAACTTTTAGCAAGGAGAAGAAACCCGCCGAAAGGCATGCTCTACTTGCATCAATCCTTCGCCTTGAAACCTTCGAGCAGATGGCAAAACTTACAAAAGAGAAGATCAAAGAATTAAATATTAAAGCCGAAGAATACAACGCACAACTTAAACGGTATCAAACCGAGCTCGAGAAACACCCCGATATACTTGCAACAAAAATTGATCTCGAAAAAAAACTTGCACAGATAAAGGAAACTAAGGCTAAACTGAAATCAGAACTTAGGGAAATTGAGGAGAATATAAATGAACTTACTATAAAAAAGAAGGAACTTGATGTTATTAGAAGTTCTCTTGATGATTTGAACGCCGAACTCGATAAAAACAAATTAGAACTTCAAACCGAGCTTCAAAAGGCTGATACACTTGATGCAATAATAAAAGCAGAAGACCTCATAAGGGCTGAGTATGAAGAGTACAGAAAATTGACAGAACTCATTCGCGTTTACCAGCAAAAAGCCTCAAAAAAACACGAACTTGAACTCGCCATCCAAACATTAAAAGGAAAGCTTGAAAGCGAAAAGGCAAGAATAGAAAGCGAAATAAAACATCTTAATGCCCAGCTCGAATCAATTGAAAATGAGATAAATGCGGCTAAAGATTTTGTTTCAAAGGAAGATGAGATAACAAAAGAATTTAATGAATATCAACTTAAACGGGAACTTTTCACACAACTTGACCGAAAGCGAAAAAGATACACAGAATTGATGGAGCAAAAAAGAAAAATAGAGCTTGAAATCGTACAGGAGAAAACACGGAAAGAAACGGAATTGCAGGAACTTTTGAAAAGAAAATCGAGCATTGAGTCGGAACTCAAAAAACGGGATGAAATTTTAAAACAAAAGGAAGAGATAGAGAAGAAGCTTCTTTATGCGGAAAATCTCAGCAACGAAAATGAGAAGATTTCCGCTGAGATTGAGGAAATAACCGGCGAGATAAAATCGCTCCGGAACGAGATAGATGTTCTTAAAAAAGAAAAAATCGAGATCGATGAAAAGAAAAACCTCCTTTCCGAAAGCGAATACGGGCTTTGTCCTCTATGTGGGGCTCCCGTTTCCGTTGAAAGGAAAAACCATATAATCGAAGAATACAACTTGCAAATCGAAAAAATAAACGAGAAAATTAAGGAAAACATAACCCAAATAAATTTCAAAACCGAAATTCTCAAAACCCTTCAACAAACCCGCGAACAGAACAGAAAAATCTTAAACCAAGCCCTTACCCTGCGGGACCAGAGAACAAAACTTACCGAAACCATCACAACCCTCGATAGACTCGAGCAAGAGCGAAAAGAGATTATCTATAAATCAACTGAATTAGAAGAAATTCTTTCGAAAAAGCTATACTGTGAGCGTGAGCATGAAGAAGTTAGAAAACTTGAATCTTCTATAGCGAAACTCGAATATGATGAGGAACTTTACTTAACCATTCAAAACGAGCTCGAACTCCTCCGCAAAGCAGAGGAAAAATTCAACAAACTGAAAGAAATAAAAAACAAGACCGCAGAGCTCGAAAATAAAAGAATAACCATTACCCAGGAACTTTTTCAAAAAGAGGAAATTTATAAAACCGGCACTTACGCAAATGAGATAAAAGAGGAAATCTCAATTAAAGAAAAGGAGATGATGGCGCTCGGATATGACGAAATCGAACACAGGAGAATTGAAAAGGAATACCAGAAATACGAGGATACTGTTGGAAAACTTGAGAGGCTCGAAAACGCAAAGAAACAGATTGTTGAACAACAAAGGAGAATAGAGAATCTTCAGAGGAGAATAGACGAAAATGAGGCTAAAAGAGAAGAGTTCATTCGAAAGCTTGAGCAGGTATCACATATCCAAAAAGAGCTCCCGATTTGCATTGAGAAAAAGAATAATCTTGAGAAAGAAATAATAGGGCTTGAAAATGAGGAAAGCAGCCTTTCGCAAGCTTACGGTGGAATTGTAAATGAACTCGAAAGGATGAAAAAGATCAAGCTCGAAATAGAGGATATAAAAGGTAAAAGCGCGAAAGTGAGCGAAGAATCAAGGTTATATGGGCTATTCGAGCGGGTTGTTGGGCGTGATGGTATCCAATCATATATAGTGCGGTCAGCAATCCCGATTATTGAATCTGAAGCCAATCGACTCCTTGAGATATTGACCGACGGGAAAATAAAGGTGAAAATGGATTTCTCTGAGGAACTCAAGGAAAAGAAATTGGAGATAATCCTTAGCTATGATGGCAAGCCGCGATATTATTCATCGCTAAGCGGTGGAGAGGCTTTTCGCGTGGATTTTGCCCTCCGAATTGGACTATCATATCTCCTTGCAATGCGTTCCGGAAAACCATTGAAAACACTCGTTATCGATGAGGGATTTGGTACGCAGGATAGCGAGGGTATTGACGCCCTTGTAGAATGTATCAACATGATAGAACCCGAATTCGAAAAAATCATCATTATAAGCCATTTGAACGAACTAAGGGAGAAGTTTACAACAGTAATTGATGTTAAAAAGGACCCAGTGCTCGGTTCTCAGATTTTTGTCAAATAGGATAGGGCTTCTTTTTCGATAAATTAAATAGAGCAAACGAAACTTGTATTGACATAATTGCTTAAAACAAAATATTAATTATATGTGGATTTTGCTGCTTTTTCTGATTCTTTCATGTTATGCGGGACCGGGACTAATTTCATATAGTGAAGCCCTTAAGATGGCGTTAGAGAAGGAAAAGGAGAACCTACTCGATGAGGCGCTCGTATTTTGCCGTAAATCCATAGAACTTCAGCCCAACCAACCTCAATGTTATATCTGTGCTGCACGGATTTGGCTCAAAAAGGGCTCAACCTGGCGCGCAAAGATTTACCTCGAAAAAGCAAAATCGCTCGGCGCAAAAAGCGAAATCGACCCACTCTTTGCCGTTATAGCTATAAAAGAAAAGGATTACATAAAAGCTGATTCACTATATAACACGATACAAAAAGGATATCCTTATTGGGAAGAAGTAACATTCGAACTTGGAAAACACTTTCTCGAGAGAAATGAGTTAGAAGAAGCGAAGGAAAAATTCGAACATCTCGTTGAGAATGAGCCTAATAACTGGAAAGGGCATTGGGGCATAGGCACAGTTTATCTTAAGGAGAAGGAGTATGGCAAAGCAAAGGAAGAACTTTTTATTGCATACAAACAAAATCCGTCATACACAACAACAATAAGCCTCGCCAATATGTTTTTTGAGCTTTCAGAATACGAGGAGTCTTACATAATGTATATAAAGAGCCAAAGCAGTCTTTCAGATGAAGCACTGCCGGATTCAATTTCTCTAAAACTCGAGCTCATAAAGAATAAACTCATATCCTCAACCACGAACACCAACAGTAACATCAACTTTACCCTAACAACACCGTCAAATATCAACCTGAGCATCTTCGATATCAACGGGCAATTCGTAAAAACCTTATACACCGGTTTTCTCACAAAAGGAAAATACGAACTCGCCTGGGATGGACCAAGCGGAATTTACATTGCAAGCCTTGAAACGGAAAATACGCTTGACGCTTTCACAATAAAAGTTCAAAAATGAGAAAAATATCTCCTTTATTAATCATCTTCGTTGCCTCAACCCTAATAGCCTCAAATATTTCACCCGAACTTCAAAAAATAATCTCGCTCGCTAATCCGAACGAATATATCCCAATCACAATAATTGTAAAAGAAAAGGTTAGCCGCGAGAAACTTGAAAAATTCTCTTATTATCCTAAACCTGAACGGCGGAAAAAGATAATCGAATATCTCAAGCAAGAAACCCCCAAATATACATCACCAATAATAAACGAAATAAAAGATGACAAGAATTCGTACAAAAATCTGAACGAGTTATTTATAACGAGCGTTGTGGTTGTCGACGCAAAGCCTGACCTTATAAAAAGATTAACTCGTTTAGATGATATTGAATGGATATATTTTCGCAAAAAGGTGCCCGCAATAATCGAGAGTATAACGCCATTTGACATTTTAGAGATATCGTGGGGCATACGCCAAATAAAAGCTAATCTTGTTTGGAACAACTACGGGGTAAAAGGTGAAGATGTTCTTATAGCGATAATTGATACGGGCGTGGATTATCATCATCCAAGCTTAATCAAAAGGGTATGGAGAAACCCCGGAGAAATCCCCTGGAATGGGGTTGATGATGATGGGAATGGTTATATTGATGATACCTATGGATGGGATTTTAGCGGAAGAACAGCAAATCCAACAGATCAAAAAGGGCATGGGACATTCGTTTGTGGGATTGCCTGCGGGGACTCAATAGGTGGGAATATCATAGGAACAGCACCAAAAGCCCGATTTGTTTCTGTTAAGGTTTTGGATAGGACAGGAAGCGGCGAGGAAAACTGGGCATGGGAAGGAATCCAGTATGCACTTATTGTAGGGGCAGATGTTGCGAATCTTTCGATTGGCTGGAGAAATAGCGAACCACACGCTCGAGGTGTGTGGCGGAACATAATCGACAATAGTATGGAAGCTGGGATGGTTGTGGTTGTGGGGGCGGGAAACGAAGGGGATGAGGAAAATGCACCGTATAGTATAAGAACACCTGGTGATGTTCCACGGGCGATAACAGTTGGAGCGACAACTGGAAGCGACGCTGTTGCCGATTTCTCTAGCGTGGGACCGGTTACATGGGCTGATGTTCCGCCGTACTACGATTACCCATATCCACCAGGATTGCTCAAACCCGACATAACCGCACCAGGAGTAAATATATTTTCATCCGTTCTCGGCGGAGATTTCCAGAGCGGCTGGAACGGAACATCAATGGCAACACCATTTGTATCAGGAACTGTAGCCCTTATCATTCAGGCAAACCCCGATTTATCGCCAGACTCAATTAAAACTTTGCTTGAACTAACCGCTGATGATATATATGTTCGCGGTCCCGATACCCTCTCTGGATACGGACGAATAAACGCATTAAGAGCCGTTGAAACCGCAATGGGAAACTCTTTCGGAACCATCTCGGTAACGATTTATCCGCAAGCAAAAACAATTATCACTGATTCGAGAAGAAGGTTCACGATCGATGAGACATCATCATTCACAATAGACCTTCAAGCCCCAATGGAATATCAAGCCATACTAAGTGCCTATGGATTTTTCCCGGAAACGCTCTTGTTCACCCTTTCGCCCGGCACAACAATAACAAGAAACATAACCTTACGACCACGCCCTTTGCACAATGTCAGGTTCGAAATAAGGGATTTTGACACAGGCGAACTTGTAGCGCAAAGCTTCATCGAATTTATGGGCTCAAGATATGAATGCTCACCCGGAAATCCAGGCGTAGTGAATTTCGCTTTACCTGAAAACGATTCAGTTGAAATATTTTTCGGCGCGCCAGGATATATATTATCAAAAATGGTGATCTCTTACACATCTCGGCGGAAAACCATTTTTATACATAAATCTATAGATTTTGAATCCGAAAGCCTTTTCACACCAACAGCTGGAGTTGATTGGCAGTGGGGAGCACCTTCTTATTCAGATGGACCTGAAAGTTGCCGCTCTGGAACAAGATGTTGGGGGACGAATTTAAGAGGCGTTTATGCAAATAGCGCCAACTCCTGGCTTCTAACACCGACATTTACTGCGAGCGAGGTTGATTCGCCTTTAGTTGCGTTTTGGCATTGGTATGACCTCGAGGCAACATCAAACGGATGGTGGGATGGTGGAAATGTTTGGGTTTCCGTTGATGAGAGCCCATTTGAGATAATTTCTCCGGTTGACGGATATCCCGGGGTAATAGATTCATTTAACACAATCCTTGGCGGGTTTCAAGCATTTAGTGGAGAGATTGTCGGGCGAAAATGGCATCAGGTGGAATTCGACCTATCACGGTTCTCCTACGGGAGAAGATTTGCTTTTATATTCAGGTTAGGCTCAGACAACAATACTCCCCGCGCCGGCTGGTATATTGATGATTTTGCTTTCATACCGCGGACAAAAAGAGCACCGATAATGTTTCATTCACCGCCCGGGGATTCT
Organism: bacterium; assembly: GCA_039793385.1. Classification (GTDB taxonomy): domain Bacteria; phylum UBP14; class UBA6098; order JBAMLU01; family JBAMLU01; genus JBAMLU01. The sequence goes on along the minus strand of JBAMLU010000075.1, from coordinate 4,119 downwards.
GTTGAACCACCCATTTTGTTTGCTATAAGAGCAATCCCGGTTTCATCCGAGTTAGATCTCTCGAGTATAAAGATGCGTATTTTCGCAGATACCACCGAAACAACGATAACCCTTCACCCAGTTGAGGATTTCAACGATAGTTTTGAAGTTGTGTTTGTTCCTACAGCTTTTTATACGGGCAGAACTATAAGATATTATTTTGAGTCAAGAGATACCGACGGGCGTAGATCAAAACTTCCGCAAAATGCTCCAGATTCGCTTTTCTCTCTATATATCAAAGATGATATTACACCACCAGAGATTGGTATTGTCTATATGCCTGTTTATGCTTTTTCTTGCGCCTCAGCGTTTCGTATAATCATTCGAGCCTATGACCTAAGCGGGATAGATACAACAACATTAGCCGTATGGTACAAGCTCAATTCGGGCGCCCTTCTGCTCTCGAGAAATTACACAATCCTTGACAGCGCGAACTTATTCCAGATTATTCTTCCAAACACAGAAACTCGAGCTCACAGAGTGGATTTTTATATCGAGTGCAGCGACAATGCTATTCGAAGAAACTATAGAAGATATCCTGAAACGGGATATCTTTCATGCTTCCCTCTCGACAGCATATACTGGGATTTTCAAGCAGAACCTCACGGATGGTCATCGGGGATCTGGGGCTGGGGGGAACCTGACCCTTCTTTTGTTCCCGTAGAACCGGGCGAACGAGTTTGGGAAACATCGCTTAACTCAAATTATCCCAATCTCAACTCTTCTCTACTTTATCTCGATGAGGTTGACCTTTATGGTATAATTGATATATCTTTTTCTTTTGACCATCTATGTTTTTTTGATGGAGTTGAACCATATCCTGATGGTGGTGATATATGGGTTTATACTTCGGATGGTGAACAGAACAAAATCCATCCATTAAACGGCTACGATGGCGTAAGTTCGGGTACAAATCCATTTTTTGATGGGGATTCGGTTTTTGGTGGAATGCATTTATGGAGGCATGTTTATGGCGAATTAAACGAGTTCGCTGGCAAAAGGATATCCTTTGTTTTCAGGTTTGCATCTGATAGCACGGGAACCGATAGGGGCTGGTTCATCGATAATTTTACACTAACCCCGCTTAATATAGGAATCCAATCAAATGAAAAGAGAGAATTGGAATTTTCGCTTGAAGGTCCTTTTCCTAATCCATCAAATACAAGTTTGCGCTTTGTTGTGCATTATAAAGAGGCTGGGAATATTTTTATAAAAGCTTTCGACATCCTGGGGAAGATTGTCCATTTTGAGGAAAGAAAGGTTAATAAAGGTGCGACAGAAATAGTTATCGATTGCTCAAGATTTTGCTCTGGAGTTTACCTCTTCTCGATAGAATCAAAATATGAAAGGCATTTGAGGAAATCTGTTATCCTAAAATGATCTTGATTTAATAATCTCAATCCATTGCTTTACTTCTTTATTTCTGACACCACCAAGAGACAAATATTTTTCATAATAGTAAAGAGCTGTTTTCTCCTGCCCCATTTCCTCAAGGATAATCCCGATATTCAGGTATGCATCAGAAAAACCTGAATCAATCTGAATAACTTTTTTGAAATTAGAAAATGCACCTGGCGTATCACCCTTAATATAGGCAATAATTCCTAAATTATAATAAGCCCACTTATTGTTTGGATCCAACTGGACAAACATTTTCAACAACTCTTCAGCCTCATCGTATCTTTCGCACAGGAAAAGAAACGCCGAGCGCATAAGCAGCAGGTTTTTTTCAGATGGATAGATATGTAAAAGGGAATCTACTTTTATGAGGTTTTCGTTGCAATTTTGGGGGGATTCGAGCTTAAACCATAAAGAAAGATACTCACGCCACATTTTGCTAATAAAGCAGGGATAATCGAGACTATCGTTAAGGATTGAGAGAAAAGCCTTAAGGGTTGAGAGCGTGTCCTCTCTTCCAGCCTTGCGATATGCCTTACCAATAATTGTGTCAAGCCTCACATAGTTAGAATTCAGATTAACCCAGCTATCGCTCAAAACATCCTCTTTAGAGAGATCCTTATTAAACAATTCAATCTCAATCCTCAGAAATGGCGAGCGAGAAGGAAAACATGTAAGGCTTTCGTCTCGTTCAATATCAAAATCGACCGAGAAAGCAGAGTCAATCGTTCTAATTGTGCAACCGGGCGCAATATAAGCAGTTCCGAAAAGCTCGACTATCTTCTCAATCCCAGCATAATATATAACATTTTTTGAACCGTCAGGATAGTTCGCTTTGATGCTTAAACTTTTTATAATACTTGGATTACCGCCAAACTTCGATATAGATATACCAAACTTGTACCTTCCATCTGAAGAAGGACCACTATATGAATAACCGAACTCATATACTCCCTTGCCATCTTGAGCCGTGTTGACCTCGCTCGTGCATCCACAAGCACGAGCAAAATACTCAAATGCCCTTTTATAGTATTCTCCTTTTCCACCTGTGCTTTGTGCGTAAAGGAAATATGTCAATGCAAGCTCGTTCAGGATTACACCTTTTCTTTCCTTTTTAATCTCGTGCTCCAGTATGTCAATAGCGCTTTCGAATCTGCCAGTGCGCCTCAAAAATCCAGCATAGTAAAAAAGATTGTCCTTTTTATTAAATTTTAAAGATTCTTTATAATATTTCTCTGCCCTTTTATTCGCCCCAACCTGCTCCCATAAATATGCACGAAATGGTAAAAGTTCTTTTCTAAATCCAAAAGAGGAGATATAAAGCTCAAGCCTGAATAGCGCCAAAAGGTATTTTTCCGACTTATATGCACAAACAAATGCGTCAAAAAGTTTATCCTTTTCTATTGCCGTGCCGTCAAAATCAATGCTCATTTTTTGTGAGCTTGAAATATCAATAACCCTTTCAAATACCTCAATAAACTCGTCTTCCCTAACTATTTTCAAAGAATCCATAATATAAAGCAACTCACCATAAACCTTCACAGCACCAGCATAATCGCCCTTTTTCTCAAGCTCCCTACCCAAATCCTTAAGCGAATTCACTATCGAAATTGCCCCATATAATGATAAAACCAACCCTAAAAAGAGCCATCTCCATTTCATATTGATAAATTAAATTCTTACACCAAAAAGACAACATCTTATTAAAACCCTTGCTAAATTTTTGCGAAAAGATATTTTAAATAAAAAGGGAGAAAGTATGAAACATGTGAGCGTGATTATCTTTTTGATTACGTCAACAATTTTGGCTCAGGTTGAAACCCAACCAATATATTTCACATCAGATGAGGATATATGGGCTTCCTATTATCGTGGCGAACTGACATACGAACAGACAATCGAACTTGTGGATATGTATGAAACAAAGGTAGAAATCAATAGCGATGACTTATCAAGGTTGCTTTTAATACCCGGATTCGATAACGAAGACCTTAATTATCTCGAGAATCTCCGCGCAATAAAAGGCGGGTGGAAATCATTAAACGCATTTGAAAAAGATTACAACGGCGATTTTGAACTTATATTGCCATTTATACGGGTTACACCTCTTCTGCCAAGACCGATTTCGGGCGAGTTCTATTTTTATAATTACTCTAAATTCAAGAATCTTGGTGAAGGTATAGTTACAATTGACACTGTTGACGAATATGGACAATATTACACAATCATCGACACAATAACTACATACTACCCCCCTCGAAACTCATTCTCCCTGAAACTAACATCGAAAAAATATGGCAACTTTAACTCCTACTTTGAACAAAGCGGTAATAACAGTATCATATGCAAAAGGAGAAGTTATAACATATCAATTTGGAAAGGCTTTTTTGTATTGGGCAATTTCAATTATAGTTTTGGTGAGGGAGTTCTTGTTGGGCGTTACCCAACAATTCCTTCATCAATGAGAAACCATATAGAACTCAAGGAGGGAAAGGCTGACGACAAAATTGCAAACTACTATATTACACCAAAGGATGGCTGGCTAAATGGGATATATTTTACAACTAAAGTATGGAAACTTTCTCCGTCAGTTATGCTCTCTAAAAACGATTTCGCAACAATAAGTTCATCTCTTATCGCTGGGGAGATAAAGTATGAGTTAGGGAATAAGCGAAAAGTTGG
>JBAMLU010000074.1:0-3022 GCA_039793385.1 bacterium | reverse complement strand
GCCTCTGTTGTGCCATCAAAAAACAGCCTCATCACAAGCGAACTAAAGAAAATAAACATAGAAAAAGTTTTCTGGATTGATAACCGAACAAATTTAGGGTTCAAAGTGATATATGACCCACAAGATGCGATTGGTGCTGACAGGCTTGCACTTATGAGCGGTGCCTATTATTTCTATGTCGCTATAAACAAAAAGCCCGCCTTAGCGGTTTCCTGTGGAAGCGCAATCACTGTGAATCTCATTGATGAAAACGGATATTTCAAAGGTGGTGCGATTCTTCCCGGGGCTATGCTTATGGCAAATGCATTAAGCAACCTTGAACTTCTAAAGCAACAAAAATTAGAGGCTTTTGAGAGCGATTTCCAATATTCAACATCAAAAGCGATAAATTCAGGTATTAGCGCTGCAATTAAAGGGGCTATTGAAACATTCGCAAGAAGAGCCGAAAACGCTACATTAATATTGGCGGGTTCATACGCTTTGCAAATCGCTCAAGCTTTAGAAATGCCCTGCGTTGTTGATATTGACCTTGCTCTAAAAGGTCTCGCAATGATCTACTTACTGGAAGAGGCTGGATTTATTCAAATCCTATGCGGATAATTTAGATTGACTTTTTGGGAAATAAAGTATATTATTGTCTCAAAGGAAAGGAAAGGTGAAAATGGTTGATAATTCATTTGAACCGAAGGCAAAAGAGGTGATAGATAATCCATCAATTCAAGAGTTACGGGAATTTGCGCGTAAGGATGAAAAAACCACTATCTATGGCTCGCCATCATATATAACCCGAATAAGGAATCGCTCGGCGAAATTCACAGAGATAATCTATGATAAACCCAATCCCGAGCAGGAAAATACTATACATGAGGTTTACGAATACCTGAAAAGTGCAAAGGTGATAAAACTGGACAGGCAAATGTGTATCAATAAAGGGTTCGAACTTCACTGCCGATTCTATGTCACATTCAATTACGCACGGCTTGCGCTTATGTGGGGCGAAACCCTGTTTGAGCTTCTTGACCCAAGCTCCCCCGTAGATATACTCGTCATTGATATACCTGAATGGAAAGATAGAAAAGTCCTTGTTGATGCTAAAAATATGATAACATATATACTTGGGACAGATTATATGGGCGAGGTGAAAAAGGCAAACTTAAGGCTCGCAATGTGGATAGGGAAGCTCAAGGGAGGACTGGGACTTCATGCCGGAAGTAAACTCATTAGGGTGAGGAATTGCGATGGTAAACTTGAGGATAAAGGTGTTCTTTTGTTTGGGCTTTCGGGGACCGGAAAAACATCGCTCACCTGCCACCATCACTGGCTTGAACCGCCTGAAGGGATCGTGATTCGTCAGGATGATGTGAATATCCTTCAGGTTGATGGTTACTGTATTGGCACGGAACGGAACTACTACATAAAAACCGAGGGTTTGGAACCAAAAGGTCAACCGCTTCTATATAAAGCAGCAACCTCACAAAACGCATATTTAGAGAATGTTTTTGTTGATGATGCTGGCAATGTGGACTTTTTCAATTACAGTATCACATCAAATGGGCGGGCTGTGGTTCAGCGAAGTGAGGTCGGGTTTACTGATAATGAGATAGACCTGATGTCAGCGAATATAATAATATTCATTACAAGGCGGAATGATGTTGTTCCGCCGGTTGCGAGGCTAACACCTGAACAGGGTGCCGCGTTCTTTATGTTAGGCGAATCCATCGAAACCTCAGCAGGTGACCCTACACAAGCAGGAAAATCTGTCCGTGTCGTCGGAACAAACCCTTTCATCATCGGAAAACCTGATGATGAGGGTAACTGGTTCTATAATTATTTGAAGAGAAACACCAAAAGCCGCTCTTATCTTATGAACACTGGATATGTCGGAAAAGAGAAGATAACAATTATCGATTCCGCAACAATTATAAGGGAAATCGCTCGAGATACAATCAAATGGAAAACCGACCCACTTTGGGGATATGAAATCCCTGAATATATACCTGAAATTGATATCGACCGATTCGATTTTAAAAAACACTACTCACAAGGCGAATATCTCGCACTTGTTGAGAAACTGAAACGAGAACGAAAAGAATGGCTCAAACAATTCCCTGACCTCGAAAAACCAATTATAGAATGGCTCATTTAAAAGCGATTTGAATTTACGAACTCAACGGATTTTTCCAGAGAAAAGCACCAGAAGAAAATAGATGTAATAAAGCGCAAATACAATATCAGGGCTAAACCTTTTTACAAGCATAATAAGAGATAAGAAGCCCATTATCCATCCTAAAGCAATATAAATTGCACCGAAATGGAGGAAAGTTGGGATTAAACCAAATAGAATTGTTACACATAAGCCCAGCAAAAACCTTGCGAACGATTCGCCCAAAAGCACGGGAATTGTGAGAATACCACCCTCCTTATCTCCTTTTTCATCGCCGAAATCCTTGATATTACCGCCCACAGCGACAAGAATAAGCAAAGCGAGCATATAATTCTCAGGGAAATCGAGTATATTATGTGGAAAATATTCATCAGTATACATATAACCCACAAGCGCGGAGACAACCGAAATCATCCCGAGAACAACCGTTTGTAGGATAGGGAACCTTTTAAATCGCATAGGTGGGCTCGAGTATATAAACGAAAGAGCAAATAGAACAAACCCAAAATAAAGCAAAGGATAACTCACAACTAGCCCGCACAAAAACGAAAGAACAAAAGCAACACCTGATATAAGACCAAGCTCGCTTTTGCCGAGTATTCCTCTTACAAAGGGGGAATTTCTCTTATTTATCCTATCAGAATGAAAATCGGTGATATCATTAAATATTGCCGCACCTACCGCACTCAAAAGTATAACCATAAACGAAAGAAAAAACTTTCCGTGGTTGAGCGCTTTGAAGTTTTTCCAGTTGTAGCCAATGCCAACATATATCCCGAAAAGAAATACTATGAAATAGTGAAGCAAGCGAAAAAATCTTATTGAAAGGAAATAACCAATTAAAGCCCCTTTTTTCAC
>JBAMLU010000073.1:0-23016 GCA_039793385.1 bacterium | reverse complement strand
TATCCATTTGGATATGACATACCGCTCAGGGCTGAGCTATATTTTGACCCCGGTAACCGCTCCGAAAGCGAACAATACCGTGTGCAAAAAACGGGTCTTAAGATTAACTCAACTTACCAGCTTTCCGAGAAAGTTAATCACCAGTTTTCCCTTAGCTACGAAAGAGCAGACATCTTTGGTGTCAAGGACCACCAGATTCAGGAGGAGATAAAGATTAAAGAGGGTATTAGGATTAAGAGGACAATAGGATATATTTATAACAGGGATACAAGGGATAACGTTTTTGCGCCAAAAAGCGGTAGCAATACACTTTTACGAAGCGAGTATGCAGGTTTTGGCGGCGATGATAATTATCTCCTTTTACAACTCTCCTGGGCAAGATATATTACATTGCGGGAAGGTCTTATATATACAAGTAGAATTATGCTCGGCGGAATAGGTAATCTAAGGGAAAATGAGGATGTCCTTCCTCACAACAGGTTATTTCTTGGTGGTGGTGGGAGTATTCGCGGATTTATGGAAAAGGGGGTTGGACCTAAGGATAAAAACGGTTTGCCGCTTGGCGGTAAGGCTCTTTTCCTTATGAATTTCGAGCTTAGAAGCCATATTTTTTGGAAATTCTGGGCAGCTGGCTTTATAGATATCGGAAACCTCTGGGGGAGTATCGAACAGATAACACCATCACAACTGAGAATTACCGGCGGATGGGGGCTCTCTTTTATGACACCAATAGGTCCGCTCAGATTTGATTACGCTTATCATATAAGAAAACTCGACCCGGAGGCACACACAAGATGGCATTTGGGAGTATTCTATGCTTTTTAGAAAAAGAAAGTTCGCTGTTGATGTTATGCTTGGAAGGCTGGCAAGGTGGCTAAGAATTTTCGGCTACGACACAATCTACGATAAAACATTTACAGACGCCGAACTTCTTTACACCGCCATAAAGGAAAAACGAATCCTTATAACAAGAGATAGAAAACTCGCCAAAAGAGCCGGGAAAATCGCCTTCCTTATGAACTCAGAGTTCATTGGCGAACAAATTCGAGAACTTGAAAAGGCATTCAAAATCAAGCCACATATAAAATATACCAGATGCTCGCTATGTAATACCCCGATAAAATCTATAAAAAAAGAGTTTGTAAAAGATAAGGTTCCACCTTATACTTATATGATAACTGAGGAATTCTATATATGCCCTTCATGCAATAAGGTCTACTGGGAGGGTAGTCACAGAAAACGCGCAGAGAAGGAGATCGAGAGGCTTTTTTATGGAAATAAGGGAGATACATAAGTGGGATGTTGATATAAACGAGGCAAAAGCAATTCAAGAGAACTTGAGAAAAGAAATTTTGCTTACCCATTTTTCTGGAAAGCTTAGATATGTTGCCGGGGTTGATGTTGCTTATTCTAAAGTGAGGAATCTTCTTTTTGGTGTTGTTGTTATTCTCAACTATCCGGAGTTGGAAATAATAAGGGAATATTATGGTGAGTGTGAGGAGAATTTTCCTTATGTTCCGGGATATCTTAGTTTTAGAGAAGCTCCGGTAATTGTTCAGGTTTTTAAGAGGGTGGAGATTGAGCCGGACCTTGTTATGGTTGATGGTCAGGGTGTAGCGCACCCTCGTAGGTTTGGTCTTGCAGCCCATTTGGGTGTTATTATTAACCTGCCTACTATAGGTTGCGCAAAAAGCCTCCTTTGCGGTTCCGTTGGCACTCTTGGTATAAACAAAGGTTCATATGCACCGATATATCTTGACGGAGAGATTTGTGGCTTTGCAATAAGAACAAGGAGCGGGAAAAAACCTGTTTTCGTTTCGCCTGGCAATCTTGTTTCATTTGATGATATATGTGAGCTTGTACTTAAATGTACAGGCAGATACAGAGTACCTGAACCGACAAGGCTTGCTCATATTAAGGTGAACGAATATAGGAGGATATACGAGGGATGAGCCCACGGGAGTTGAGCCCTGAGGTAAGAACAAGAATAGCTGAGCTCAAAAAGGTTGTTGATGCTAATCCGGGCAGCCCATTGTTTATGGAGCTTGCGGAGCTTTTGAGGCGTGAGGGTAGGCTCGCTGAGGCTTATGAGGTTGCACGGCAGGGGGTTGTTTATAATCGCGAAAATGGCTGGGCTCACTTCGTATTCGGAAGAATTTGCCTTGAAATGGGTAAACTTATGGAAGCAGAAAAAGAGCTTACTGAAGCAAGTTCTGCCCTTTCGCGAGAACCAGCACCATATCTTCTATTAGGACAAACACTTATTCGTAAACGGGACTACAATGGCGCAAGAATTGTGCTTACAAATCTTGAGGAAAGGTTCCCAACAAATTCTGATGTTGCAAGGTTCAGGCGATATCTTGAGCAAAAGCTTATACCCCCTCTTGATTTCGGCGTCCCTGATACAGAACAGCTTGTTGAAAAGTTCAAAGGTGCCGCACCACCTCCACCACCTGTTAAAACATCTGTTCAGCCGGTTGAGGTTATCGTTTCAAGACCTGAGGAAATCTCGCTCGATGAAAGGGCAAAATCCCTTGTAACTTCAATCGCACGTTTCACTGGTATCCAGGATGTGATATTTATTACCCGCGAAAGCAAAATATATAGAACTTCAACAACAACGATGGACAAGATTAGAGCGTATAATAGTTTGTTTTCCACGATCTACGCCACTGTGAAAAAATACAACGATAAAACACAATTAGGTTTGTTAAAAAATATCGTTATTGAAACTGAACAATCGAGGTTTCTTATAGTTGTTTTGCGTGATGGATGGATTGGGGTAATTCTGGATATTGAGGTAGAATTGGGTTCATTCAGGATTCAACTCGCAAGGCTTCTAAGGAGATTTGACTTCACCACAATATAATTTGTTATTAAAGATACTGCTGTAACGAGCTGAAACTCGGTTCAATTTCTATTATCTTTTCATTTATGCCTGATGTTGCGCCTGCAGGGTCCTTAAGCCCGCCTCCGGTGACAAGGACAACTACTTTTTCTTTTTTATCTATTTCATTACGGGAAAGCATATCAAGGAAACCAGCGAATGCTGCTGCGCCAGCGGGCTCAGCAAAGACGCCCGCGTACCGCGCAAGTATGTTTATCGCTTCTCGTATGGAATCGTCAGGCACAGCAATAAATCCACCATTTGTTTTCCTTACCGCTCTAAGTGCTTTAACCTGGTCCCGTGGGATACCGACTGAAATTGAATCTGCAAAGGTTTTTGGTACCATTGGTTCACACATGTTTTTATTTTCTTTCCAGGCTTTGTAAAGTGGTGCAGCACCTTCAGCCTGTACCCCATATATTCGAGGATACCTATCTATCCAACTAAGAGAGAAAAGGTCAAATAACCCCTTGTATACGCTTGATATTATACAACCATCACCAACGGAAACGAAGATACGCTCCGGAGGATTCCAGTTCAGCTCTTCCATAATCTCAAGGATAACGGTTTTTTTACCCTCGCACATGTAAGGATTAAATCCGGTGTTCCTGCTATACCAGCCGAGTTTTTCTGTAGCCTCGAGGCACAACTCGAATGCCTGGTCGTATGTGCCGTTTACAGCATAAACCTTAGCCCCGAAAACGAGAAGCTGGGCTATCTTTGGTTGTGGAGCAGTCTTTGGTACAAATATCCTGCAATCGAGCCCAACTGTTGCGCATATATTCGCAAGCGATGCTGCTGCATTGCCAGTTGAGGCTGCTGTTATTATTCTTCTCCCTTTTTCCAATGCTTTTGCAACACCAACAGAACTTGCCCTATCCTTAAGCGATGCCGACGGATTTCGCCCATCATCCTTTATATAAAGGTTCTCAACCCCAAGATACTTATTTAGCCGCTCAATCCTATATAGGGGAGTAAAACCAACATTTATAGGCGGAATAAATTCCTTTTCCACAGGCAAAATAGGTAGATACCTCCAATGTGAAAATTCCCTGAGCCCCCTGAGCTTCTCCTTCATGAATTCTTTCGCAACCACCTCATAATCGTAAATAACATCAAGCGTTCCTTTTAATTTTCCGCAACCTGTGCAAACATATTCTACCTCATTAGGTCTGTATTCCTTTCCACAACTAACACACCGTAAAAGTTTAACCTTCCCCATCTATTTTCTCCTTAATTTTAAGATAAATCTCATCGGCATCCTTTATATCTTTGACAAGCTCCTCAAATGGGCAAAGTCCCTTTTTATCTTTATTGAGTATCACGGGAACCTTTTCCTCAAACGAGCATCTTATCCCATATTTATGGAACAACTCAAGCGCAATTTCACTAATAATTATGCCAAAACATTCCTTAATCGGGATCTCAATGAGTATTGATGCTGCGGATTTTCCTATAACCTTATCAGCAACTGACGCGCCTTTCAAATACTCCTTATAAAGCCAGGCGGTTTTATATAGATCACGAATCCCGCTTTCACGGCTCTGTGCTATTAACACACCATCCTTAACGAAAACAAAACCAAGCTTCTTCTCTTTAAGATACTTTTTTGCAAGTTCTATATCCGAAGGCATTTTTTATTTTGTTAGCCATTCACGGAGCTTCTTTGATGATATATCGGCGAGGAAAGCGCAAATTATATCCTCACCAGCAAGGATTATCGAAATTGCCGCAAGAACAAAGGGAGGCACATTTTGAATAAATCTTCCAACAATGAGCATCACTGGCAGGTGAACGAGGAAATAAGCCATAAGCGATGCTATCCAAGGGCGGAAACGAAGAGCGAATATCCCGCAGGCAGTGCCAAGAAGTGCGTTATAAATTAGGATGTAAGGATCACCACGGAGAAACGATGGACCCATTCCCCCTATAAAACCAACTGCACCCCCATAGACCGGACCAAGCACCGAGCCAGCAAGAAATATCGCATACTGGAAAAAGTGAAACCTCAACCCAAATGGTGCAGGCATTACTATAAGGCTCAAACAAAAAGCAAGTATGGAAATAGCAAAAAAGCCAAAAAGCCTTTTTGATGTCACAATTTCTTTTGTCATTTTCCCTGCAAATATCTTATCCATTAAACCTCCCCCACAGTTTTTCGGCTACCTTTCTTGATTCCTCGTTCATTTTATTTTCGTTTATTTTCGTTATGCTGCCTTTTTCGTAAACTATTTCGCCATTAATCATAACAAGTTCGGGCTGAAGATAAGAGAAACCAAAGATACAATGTCCTTGAGCGTTGGTGCCATTCATTGGTGTTGGTGGGTTATAAGGCAGTACAATTATGTCAGCGTATGCATTTTCTTTTAAAATGCCAACAGGGTGCTTGAAAAATTTCGATGCAAATCGAGGGTTTTCTGTGAAAAGCATCCTGAAAGCCTCATTGAAGCCGACTCGTGGGTCCCTTTTCATAAGCTTTGGCAGGATATTAGCAACCCTCAACTCATTAAACATATTTGCCGTATAGCCATCAGTGCCAAGTCCACAAGTTGCGCCTTTCTTTATAAGCTCAAGCACGGGGGCATATCCAACGCCGTTATTCATATTCGATTCAGGGTTATGCGCAACAAATGCCCGGCTTCCCGCAATTATATCCATTTCTTTTTCGTTTATGTGGATGCAATGGGCTATTATGGTTTGTGGCTTGAGTATGCCGTATCTTTCAAGCCGTTCAACAACTCTCGAGCCGAACTTGCTCATACTAACATCCTGGTCAGCTTCATCCTCAGCGCAGTGTATGTGGAAACCACAATCGAGCCCTTTGGTTAGCGAGGCTATTTTGTCAAATGTTCTATCTTCTATGGTGAAAGATGCGTGAAGACCAAAGTGCGCCTTAATTTTATCCGTTTGGTCATTTTGCAAATACTCGATGAATTCTAAGTTTTCCTCGATGCCATCGTTAGATATCTTTTCGCCATCCCTATCTGAAACCTCATAGCATAGTGAGGCTCGGATTCCAACCTCACGCACAGCCTTAGCCACAATCTTTAAACTTCCTTTAACATAACCATTTGATGCATGGTGGTCGAATATCGTTGTCGTGCCAAATTTGATGCTATCGGTAATTCCCACGAGCGCTGAGTAATAAATGGATTCATCATCTAACTTTCGGTCGAGTTTCCACCAGAGGGACTGGAGGATTTCGACGAAGTTTTCTGCTGGTTTGCCCTTAAGCTGGATGCCCCTTGCGAGTGATGAATAAAGATGCATATGGCAATTTACAAGCCCTGGCATGATTATTCCGCCGTGCGCATCAATCACATCACCCTCAAAATTCCGCTCGAGCTCCTCACGCTTGCCAACCCTCTTTATCACCCCATCCTCAATATACACTGCGCCATCATCAATAAAAACCGGAGCATCCTCAGACATGCAAAGCAATGTTCCGTTTTTGATTATCCTTTTCTTCATCTTTTCTCCTTTTCCACGGGAAACTGAATCTCAGTTAAATATCCTTTCTCGTCAAGTATTTCTGGTTTATATCTGATCTTTATCTCTATTGCTGGTCCGCTTGTCTTATAACCTTTTTTCTTTATCCATTTTAGAAGTTTGTTGTAGCTTTTTTCGATATCATCAAAACTGCCCCGATGAATAATGCTTGCTACAAGCATTGTTGGGATTTCTTTCTCATTGATTTCTTCTTCCCTTATTTTTATTTCGCCTGAGGTTGGATAAAATATTTCGTAATCCATCCATTCGGGGTCGATTATCTCGTCAGGGTCGTAGTGGTAGATTACGGTTTCGAATCCTGATTTTTGAAGGTTATTATTTTTGATGAAATTTTCGAGTTTCTCCCTGTGCTCCTCCTGATTGAAGATCGAATCTTTAACCTTAATTGATACGCCTTTTTCAGGCATCCTCCTGTAAATAATTATCTCCCTCATATGCCTCCTAATCTCTGCTTAATTTTGAACTTTAACTTGCGCCCAATCTTCTAATATTAGGCTTTCGAACTCCTTTTGTTGCATTTCGTGTATCGAATATTAATTTGGAATTTTCAACAATCCATTTGTAATCGTATGAGGAATGGTCTGTAACGATAATAACAATATCAGATTCCTTGAGCAAATTTTCGGTGAGTTTGACTGAGTATTTTCTTTCACCTTTAAGTTCAATTGATGGGACATAAGGGTCATTATAGACCACCTGAGCTTCTCTTTCCTCGAGGAGTTCTATTATGTCGAGTGCCGGGGATTCACGAACATCGGATATATCCCGTTTATATGCGACACCAAGCACAACAACCTTTGAGCCCTTGAGTGGTTTTCCAAACTCGTTCAACAATTCCATCGCTTTCTTGATAACATATCTTGGCATATTGGAGTTTATATCGCCTGCGAGTTCGATGAACCTTGCGTAGTAGTTCACTGTTCTGAGTTTCCAGGATAGATAATGTGGGTCTATCGGAATACAATGCCCTCCAAGCCCTGGACCGGGATAGAATGGCATAAATCCGAAAGGTTTGGTCTTTGCTGCCTCGATTATCTCCCATATATCAACCTTCAAAAGGTCACACATTATTGCCATCTCGTTGACCATAGCAATATTGATTTCACGGAATGTGTTTTCTAAAAGTTTCACCATCTCAGCCGCCTTTGCTGACGAGACAGGAAATATTTTTTCGACGGGACCAAGATATAACGCTGAGGCAAGCATAGTGCAGGATTCTGTTATACCGCCGACAACTTTAGGTGTGTTGTGTATCCCATAATATTTATTGCCTGGGTCAACCCGTTCAGGTGAAAATGCAAGGAAAAAATCAACGCCAACCTTCAATCCCGTAGATTCAAGCGCTGGAAGGATTAGTTCTTCAGTTGTGCCGGGATATGTCGTTGATTCAAGAACTATGATAATCTCGGGGTGGATGTTTTTCTTAATTTTCTCCGTAGCATCGATTATATACGAAATATCGGGGTCCTTTGTCTTATTAAGTGGTGTTGGAACCGCAATAAGAACCGCATCCGAGTCCCTTATTACAGAAATATCGGTCATCGGGATGAGACGCTCACCGCATACAACCGATTTTAAATCCTCGTTTTTAACATCATCAACATATGATTCGCACCTCTTAAGTTTTCCAACCTTTTCTTCGTTTATATCGTATCCATAAACAGTGTATCCCGCTTTGCAGAATTCAATTGCGAGTGGGAGCCCAACATAACCCATACCCATCACACAAACCTTAGCAGTTCTTTTTTCTATCTTCTCGAGAAGATTTTTAAATGCGATACTTTTTTCCATTTTATGCCTCCGATTAGCATAATAAAGTTTTCTGTTTCAAAAAATCAAGCGGAAATTATTGTTATTTACTCTCCTCTATCTCGGCGTATCCGACATAAGGAAGTCCTCTGTACATATCCTGCCAGTCGAGCCCATAGCCGACGAGAAATTTTCTTGGGATTTTGAATCCGACATACTTTAATGGGAGTTCGAACGGTCGTGGAATCTGTTTATCGAGAAGAACTGCTATATTTAGTGAATTTGGATTTCTTAGCTTGAGCATCTCGCAAAGATATTTTAATGTCATTCCCGAATCAACAACATCATCAACAAGAATAACATCCTCCCCTTCGATTGTTGAATCAAGATCTTTAAGCACTTTAACAACCCCTGTGTGCCTTGTGAACATCCCGTAGCTTGAGGTCACAAGAAAATCAACCTTGTATCTTATGGTAAGTGCTCTCACAAGGTCCGCAGTGAATATGAAACTCCCTTTAAGAATCGATACAATTATCGGGGTCTTTTCTTTATAATCCCTCGAGATTTCGAGCGCAAGTTCTTTTACACGCTTCGCAATCTCACATTCTGGTATGAGCACCTTGAAAGTCATCTCCTCCATAGTTCTCTCCTTCTTAAAAAATCTGCGATATATCCTTTCCAGCAGAGTTTAGTAGCGTATTTGTCTTCACTGTTGAGCTTAAATCGCTCGGATATTCCTACTCCTCCAACCCAGGCAATATCGTTTCCGATTGTTACTATCGGGATATATTGCCTGAATATAAATGGTACTGCTCGTTCAAGCATATATCTTGCTAATTTTTCTTCATCGCCCGTTCTCGAAAAGGGGAGAAATCTATCACCTTTATGGATAAATCGCACCAGATGAGAATCCTCTTTAAATTTAATATAGCCTGTGGTTTCGTCAGCATGTCTTATAACAATATCATCAATACTAATCTTTTCTGCCTTTATGGTTCCGAGGTCATATGGAAGTACAACGGTGTTTGAAAGGGGGGAAGTGTAGTCCTCAGTTTTTGATAATGGAAGCATAGATATGATATAACCTTTTCTTGTTTTTTCTGCAAGAACCCTGGTTTCAGAACTTTTTGCGAGTTCAAATATTCCTCTTTTGGCGGTACGGAGTTTCGATAGAATATAAAAGTTCAAACCTTTATGCTCATATCCAAGCTTTATAAGAGATTTTCTTATTAGCTCGCCGAATATGATAAGTGGAAACTCGCTTATGCTTTTTTCGAAAAATATAACGCGCTCGTTTTTGAACATTACTTTCTCTTTAAAGAGAAATTCTCTCTCGTTATCAATGTAGTCCTCGAGATTCTCGAATAGTTCTGTGAGATGATATATATGTTCTTTTACGCGGGGATTGAATTGTTCAAGGTTTGGGATTAATGTTCGCCGGATTTGGTTTCTCGTGTAGAATAGCGATAGGTTCGAACTGTCAATGACAAAGTCTATCCCCTTTTGTTTAAGAAATCGCCATATATCTCTTTTGAATATATGAATAATGGGTCGTATTATAAACCCTCTTCTCTTGGGAATACTTCTTAACCCATATATTCCGGTGCCCCTTATAAGATTGAACATGAATGTCTCTATCCTGTCGTCCGCTGTATGTCCAAGTGCAAGCTTAGCGTTTTTCTTTTTGTGCTCAAGTTTATAGATCCTGTACCTCAGTTCCCTTGCAGCCTCTTCAATACCACACTTTTTAACTCTTGCGAAAGCCTCGACTCGAACCCTGTAAACATTAACCGGTATCCCCCATTTACGAGCGAGTTCTACCGAAAATTTCTCATCCCGATATGCTTCATCACCACGAATCATATGATTTATATGTACAGATTCTATCTCGAGATTGTATATATTTTTGAGTTGAATAAGGGAGTAAAGAAGGAATACTGAATCGGGTCCACCAGAAAGACCCACAATGATTTTATCCCCTTTCTCTATTAACTCGTTTTCTTTGATAAACTTAAAAACTTCTCCGATAATCTTCTCCATAGGTAAAATTTACGATAAATTGGGTTTAAGTCAAGTAATCGGCGTGGTTCTTCTTTTTCTTCGCCCTTTTAAAACCCGTTTTATAAATATTATTGTAATAATGAGAATAGAACCCGAAATAACAAGGAATATGAAAATTGAGCATCTTTCTCCGGTGCCGCTTGAAACAAGCTTCTCAAAAAGCGAGATAAATCCTCCAAGTAAAAATAGGTAGACAAAAAGAAGCAGGAACCAGAAATTTCTATTAGAAAATATTTTATCCTTTTTCTTCCTCAAATGTTTTTAGATATGCTCTTAGAATCCTTGCTCGTTTTGATTTTCGTAGTTTTTGAAGGGCTTTTTCCTCTATTTGTCTTATTCTTTCCCTGCTAAGATTGAATATCTCGCCTATTTCCTCAAGGGTTCTCGGATAGTTATCCTCAAGCCCGAATCGCAATGTTAGAACTCGTTCCTCTTTAGGTGAGAGTTCCTTTAATATTTCTCGTAGTTCTCTAAAAAGGACTTTCTTGCTTATTATCTCAATAGGTGAGGGTATTGAGTCGTTTATGATTGTATCATAGTAAGTTCTTTCGTCGGTTTCGCTTATTGTTTGGTCAAGGGATATCTGTGAGAAAGCGAGGTCAAGTGTTGACCTTATTCTTCGTTCAGAAGCTCCAACTCGGTCGCTTAATTCCTTTATTGTTGGTTCTCTTCCTAATTTATGAGTGAGTTCTCTTGAGACGGCGAGGTAGGTTTTCAGCTCTTTCATCTTATGAGGTGGGAAATTCATTATTTTTGATTGGGTCGATATAACCCTTCGCATTGCCTGCCTTATCCACCATATAGCATATGTACTAAGCTTATAACCTTTTGTCGGGTCAAATTTCTCTACAGCCTTGATTAAAGCATGATTACCCTCCTGAATGAGGTCGAGAAAATCTATCCCCTGCCCAACATGGTTTTTAGCCACATTTATCACAAACCTAACATTACCCTCAATAAGGGCTGTCTTGGCTTTATCATATTCTTCTTTGTATTTTTGGTGTTTTTTTATGGTTTTTATCATTTTCTCGACTGTGTATCTTGGATTTGTCGCACGATCAAGTTTATCAAGCACCCTTATGCTATGCTTAAATGCCCTTAGCTGAGCATAAAGTTCCGCCTGTTTAACCCCCAATTTTCCAGCAGCATGAGAAAGAGTTATCTTACCTGAACTATATTTCCTTTCAAGTTCCTCAATCTCCTCTTTTGGTATACCTAAAAAATTGGTTATCTCCTTGATCGTTTTTAGTGCGTTCTCGTATTTGGTGATTATTTTTTCATATACAGGATTGATTTTTTCGATAATCTTAAATGGAAGACCGAGCTTGGCTAAATCGTTATCAATAAGTTCGAATAGTTTCTCTTTTTTCCTTAAAAGTTGAGGTTCATTGGGGCAACTTGAAAGAGCCTGGTATGTCCGGATTATGGTTTTGTATGTCTCGTTAATCCTTTGCACAAGAATTATAACATCTATTCTTTTATCCTCTGTTCTCCATCTTTCCTTGCCTATATCAATAAAATCATCAAAAGAGCTTTGATCTTCAAGCATTTTTCTCAAAATCAATATCAATTTCTGGATGCTTATGAGGTTGGTGGTAATGAGGCTTTGCAGATTCTTTAGCGCATTTCGCATCTGGAACGCTGTTTTAATTTCCTCTTCTTTGTCGAGCATTTTTACTTTTCCCATATCCCTTAGGTAGAGAAATACCGGGTCATCATAGGGAATCTGTGGTACATTTTTCTTTACCTTCCCAATTACAGTGATTTCGTTTGCCTCGAGGAAATCCAAAGCCTCAGAAAGCGTGATAA
The DNA here is from genome assembly GCA_039793385.1 of bacterium. Classification (GTDB taxonomy): domain Bacteria; phylum UBP14; class UBA6098; order JBAMLU01; family JBAMLU01; genus JBAMLU01. The sequence continues at coordinate 11,000 of JBAMLU010000073.1, read as the reverse complement.
TATTCTTATTCTCCTTAACAAATGTTGATACCTTTGAGAGAGCGATTTCTTTTTTCCCGCCAACTAACTCGAGTAGCGTTTCAAGTACGCTTATTTTCTGGGACTCATTGCCCATAGATCAACCAGTAAGCATCTTCTTTATTTCGCAAAGCTCTTTTGAGAGCCTTGTTTCTTCATCAATATCGCCCTTAGCCCGTGCTGATACAAGCGCAGAGATTATCCTTTTTATCTTCTCATTAAGATAAAATTTGCGTATCTCGTCAAGAAGCATCTCGACTGATTGTATCTCAACACGATTGAACGCGAACTCGGCAAACGCTTTTTTTGCGTCAGGGTCATCACCGAAAAATTCGCTCGCTTTTGAACCCGTTAATTCATTTCCCTTTTCGAGCTCATTTGCCACAAGCTCTAATATTCCCGGGTAGTGAGTAAAGTAATCCTTATATGAAAGAAGCTTTGTAGGCTCTATGGGTTCAGACTTATAAAGTATATGGTAAAAAAGGAGAAGCTCTCTTTTCTTTGATGCCGGAATTTGGGGAATTGGTGTTTGTAGGATGGGTTCGGTTTTATATCCGCTTTTTAACTGGGCGGTAATTTCATCGTGAGGGATTCCGGTCAATTTCGAAAGTTTAGATGCGAAAGCGAACTGTGAAACCTTATCGTTCAATTCCGCTATGAATGGTGTTAGCTTTTTCACCCATATTGAAATATTTATCGGGTCCTCAAGCGGGTATTTTCTTTTCACTATTGAAGATAGATATTCGAACCAATCAGGCGCATTTGAGACAAGGGATTGGAAACTAACGCTTCCGCTTTTATGTATGAAACTATCTGGGTCGAGCTCGTTGGGTATCCTTAATATGAATGGTGTTATGTTTACATTAAGAAAAATTTTTATTGCGCGGATTGTTGCTAAATTGCCTGCCATGTCGCCATCATATGCTATTACCACTTTATCTGTATATCGTTTCAAAATTGATGCTTGAGAGGGAGTAAGAGCCGTGCCTGATGATGCCACAACATTATCAAATCCCGCCTCATAAAGGCTTAAAAAGTCCATATAGCCCTCAACAAGTATCGCTTCTTCTTTTTCTCTTATCCCCTTTTTTGTAAGATGAAAACCATAAAGAAGCTCACTTTTGTGGTACAGTTTTGTTTCTGGCGAATTGAGATATTTCGGGCGATCATCACCATCAGCAAAAACCCGTCCACCAAAACCAACTACAGTTCCTGTTTGTGAAAATATCGGAAATATTATTCTTCCGTAGAAAGCGTCGCAGAGTTTATCCCCCTTTAACTTAACCAACCCCGATTGCATAACAATATCTTTAGTGAATCCCTTATCCAATAAAAAATTTAGAAGGGCGTCCTCGGTGAATGGAGCAAATCCGAGCCTGAAAAGCTCGATGGTTTTTTTCATAAGACCGCGGGAGAGAAGATATTGAAGAGCCGGGCGTCCGCTGGGTGTGTAGAGGGATTTTTCGAAGAATTCACAGGCAAGATTGTTAATTTCAATCAACTGTTCTTTTTCGCTATCGGTTTTTCCCTCCTTTTTGGGGATTGGGATTCCTGCGCGTTTTGCGAGATATATAATTGCCTCTTTGTATGATAGGTTTTCCTTTTCACGTAAAAATGTAATAATATCACCACCCTTGCCACAGCCGAAGCAATGAAATAGCCCAAGTTCCACATTAACATGGAAGCTTGGGGTCTTTTCATTATGAAATGGGCAAAGACCCACATAGTCCTTGCCCGATTTCCTCAATCGAGTATACTCAGATACAAGCCCTAAAAAGTCGGTTTCCTCCTTCACTCTTGCGATGAATTCGGGTGGGAAACCTCCACCGAGTCCCTCCATTTTTTACATTTCACCCCCAAAGGGATTATTCCTCAAGGTGTATAGACTCTGTAGGGCAGGATTCTATAGCCTCTTCAGCACAACTAATATCCTCGCCCGGGTCCTCTTTGATCACAACCGCTTTTTCTTCCTCATTCATCTCGAACAAATCAGGGCAAAGGTCAGCACACACTCCACATCCAATGCACTCTTCATTATCGATCCATAGTCTTGCCATTTTTACCCCCTTTTCTTATCACTTTCACTTTAAAAAAACTAAAATTAAACCTTTAACACAAGAGGATTTTTTTTCTTTTGTTTCAATGAAAAAAATTACATAAACAGACGATTCTTTTATTTTTTCTCCTTCGTTTTTGATTCGTTCCAGAATCTGTCCAACTGCTCTAATGATGGTTTTTCGAGTTTCTTATGGGCGCATTGTTGCTCAACATATTCAAACCGTTTTCGGAATTTTCTGTTTGCTTTTATAAGCGCAAGTTCGGCATTTATATCTAATTTCCTTGCAACATTAACGAGAGCAAAGAAAATATCGCCAAGTTCCTCTTCGATACGCTCGGTATTCTTTTCAGATGATGATATCTCCTTTTTGAGTTCGTTGAGTTCCTCCTCAACCTTTAAAAATATATCACTGACATTGTTCCAGTCAAATCCAACTCTTGCCACCTTTTCCTGGATACGCTGCGCAGAGAGCAAAGCAGGGATATTATTCGGTACGCCTGCGAGAAGGGATTCGCCGTTCTTTCTTCGCTCAGCAAGTTTTAATCTCTCCCAGTTGTTTAGCACCTCCCGTGCTGAGCTGACCTCAAAATCGCCAAAAACATGTGGATGCCTGCTTATTATCTTTGCTCTTATACCCTTTATAACTTCCTCAAGCCCAAAATACCCTCTCTCCCTGGCGATTGTCGAAAACATAACGATGTGCAAAAGTATATCGCCGAGCTCCTCTTTTATATGTGATATATCCTCCCTTTCAATGGCATAAACAAGTTCGTATGTCTCCTCTATCAAAAGGGGAGCAAGCGTTGCGAATGTCTGAATCCTGTCCCATGGACAGCCCTCTTCTGACCTGAGTTTTTCAACTACTTCAACGAACTTATCGAACACATCTGACATATTTCTCACCTTGCCTCTCAATTAAAATGAGGGAATTTTTAATGTCAATAGGGAAAAATAACTTGCAAAATTGAACTTCATCGTTATATTTAGTGGTCAGAAAGGTGGTAAGATGAGCAGGTTAATTTTATTTTTAGCAATTTTTTGGGGATTATTGTTGGGCTCGAAGGGAGATGATGTTGTTGAGCTCGTGAGAAAGGCAAGCTGGTCAGGATTTGCCAATACAATCACCATAGCTTCTGTTGAATCGACCGAATTCAGTTATGATGGCAACTATGTTTCGCTTTACTATTTGCTGAAGAAAGCGCTAACAATGACCGGCGCTAAGGAGCTTGGTTTTTTCTCTTTCCCATATGATTCGCTTTATTGGAATGTTTATATTAAGAAAGCGAGAATAATAAAGCCATCTGGCAAGATAATAGAACTTGATTCAACCAGTATTAAGGATGAGGAGATGAAATCGATATTTGGGCTGGTGTTTTATAGTAGTTTGAGGCAAAAGAGCATATCGTTTCCGTCGGTTGAGATAGGGGATGGGGTTGAGCTTGAGATAGTATTTGAGACGAAGAAGCCGAGGATTGAGGGGGTGTTTGATGGTCAGAGTATGTTTGTTGATGACGAGCCTGTGAAATATACAAGGACAGTGCTTATAGGTCCTGCAGATGTGAAGCTTAATACGGCAATAATAAACGATAAGGAAGGGAAGATTAAGTTCACGCATAAGAAGAAGGGGAAGAAGCAGAAATTTGTGTGGGAGGCAAGAGAATGCGCGCCGATTATAGAAGAAAGAGGGATGGCGCCGATTTCAGATATTGCGCCGCAGGTACTCTGGTCAAATACCACATGGAAAGAGCTTTCTCGGAAGGTTTATGAGATTGTTGAACCGATGATGGAACCCGATAGCGCTATTATAGCTAAGGTCAATGAGCTCACAGCCGGGATTGATGATGAGGAAGAGAAGATGAGAAGAATATTCTTTTATGTGGCACAAGAGGTAAGATATGTGGGCGTTCCACTCGGTGAAAGGGAAGGAATTCAGCCTCACCCAGCTTGCTGGACTTTCAGCCGTGGAGTGGGTGTATGTAAGGATAAGGCTACCCTTTTAGCATCTATGCTCAAAACCGCCGGAATTGAGGCATACACGGTATTGACCAATCCGACGAACAAAATTTTCAAAATTGTCGCCTTAAGCAATTTCAACCATATGATAACCGCAGCAAAACTGAAAAACGGCAGGATTTACTTTATGGATTCAACGGATGAGTTCGCTCACGATTTGCTTCCAGCTTATTCATACAACAAAGAATATCTTCCTATTGTTGCTGATGGCAGTGACCTTATGGTTTTTCCTGTTCAGCCGCCAGAGGAAAATAGCGAGGTTGTCAAAATAACCACAAACCTCTCCCATACAGGCTTGATGAATGCTACGATCGAATTCCTGCCTCAAGGGTTTTACGATGAGATATGGAGAATGATTATTCGAAATACAGGCAGTAAGGAGAAGATACGACAGTTTTTCTTGAAGCTTGTGAAATCAATCCATCCCAATTGCAAACTTGAGTCTTATAATATTGAGCCCGCTGAAATCAAAAACCTTGCAGAACCAGTGAGGATAAAGCTCGTCATCTCCTCAGAGGATTACGCTATTCCCGCTGGAAAATACTTTTTATTTAAACCTATAGGCTACCTTCAATCGCTTAATATTCTCAGTTTCTTGCTCGATATGATTACTACCATTGAAAAACGGGAATACCCGGTCGACTTGCATCTCACATTCTCGCACAGAATCAAAGAGGAGATCGTTTTCCCGCCCGGATTCGGGGTAGAGATTGCTCCGGAGGGTAAAAGTTTCAAAAGCGATCTCGGGGATTACTTCGTGGAACTGAAAGACGAAGGAAATGGCATGAAATTCGAAAGCTCTCTTGTCATAAGGGATTCATACATAGAACCCAAAGAATATCCATCACTTAAGTCCATCGGTGAGCTTATGAAAAGCGGCGAAAAGGGATATGTATTTCTGGTGAAGGAGGAAAAATGAGGCGCATATGTTTTTTACTGATTATTCTTTTACCTATTTCCTCTTATGCCATTATTGTACCCGACGAGAACGAAATTAGAAGATTATGTTCGCTCCGAATAGATAAAGAGAACTTCCCGGATAGTAAAGCTATTGTGCTGAAAAGCGAAAAGGAGATTACTTTTACCGAGGATAATCGGATAAGGGTTGAGGAGTTCTATATTTTGAAATTCTTGAACTACAGCGGGATGAAAGCATTCGAGAACATAAAAATAGGTTATAACAGCGGGCTATGGGACTTGAAAATCCTTCCGTCATTCACCATAAAACCGGATGGTACTTTCGATACACTTGTAGAAAGTGAGATGAACTTTATAAAGCCTGACTATATTGATGAAAAGGCATCACAGTATGCGAAGGCGAAGATGATGGTTCTTTCTTTCCCCGCACTGGATGAGAGCTCATCCGTTTTTGTGCATTATGTTAAGGAGACAAAAGGAAATTCAGATTATCCGTTTGGATGGTATTTCCCTTTTGCTAATGAGGACCCTGTGTTAAATTTCAAGCTTGTTGTGAAATACCCGTCATCAAGAAGTATAACTTATAAACTTTATAACACGAATAAAAACCCAATCAAAACCTCGACCGAACTAATCGTCAAATTTGATACTCTTGAGGCTTTACCGCCAGAGCCAAATCTTCCCAATTTCACTGACATTCGACCGTCAATTGCTTTTACTACTATGCCTTCATGGGGAAAAGTCGTTCAATATGTTGGGTCAAAATTCTACCCTTATATTGAGGCTGAGTCAGAGCTGGTGAGGGAAAAATTTGATGAACTCGGCGGGGATATTAATAGGCTTTACCTTTTCGTCGCCGATTCTATAGGTAGCATCCCGATTGATATACAAGATGAAATCCTACAGCCAACCCCGCCTGACACCGTTATCCGTCGGGGCTTTGGCGACCCGCTTCAGAAAATAATTCTTCTAGGCTCTTTTTTATACAGGGCGGGTTATGCTGTCTATCCATTGCTTCTCCCTATTGAGAATATGGAGCCAAAACTTGATATACCTATATTCGAGCAATACCGTTCTTTTGCTCTTATGGCTGTTAAAGATAATGATACCCTTTTCCTTGACCCCATTTCAGAGACATCGCCAATGGGTGTAGTACCGGGGTATTATGGCAAGTCTGCGGCTTTTGTGAAAAAGGATGGTCTCGATTTTATAAAGGTAGGGGGTGAGGAGCCATCGGTTTATTTCAATATTTCTCTTGTGTTAGACGATTCTGGTGGGGTTGAGGGTGAGTATAAGGTTGAAAGCAAAGGTAGTTTGAGTAGCAGAATAAGGGCGCTTTTCAAGGGGGAGAAGCCTCGCAGAATAAGGATGAAATGTGAGGAGATTTTAAGTAATTTTGCGCGAAAATCCCGCCTCAAATCTTACTCAGTTAACGGCGCCGAAAATCCTCTTGAGCCTATTAGTGTTGCTATATCATTTGCGGCGGATTCTTTCGCATTTTTTCAGAAGGATATGATGCTTGTGAATTTGCCACTTCCCAGCGGATTGGAGTTTGAATTATATCCCGATGTTTCTCTCGATGAGCGACGCCTACCGATGGAACTTGGCGAAATCCTTTCTATTGCAGCAAGTTTCAATATTACACCTCCGCCTGGCTATGAGATTGTTTTTTACCCCGAGAAAAAGGAATTGAAAAATTCGTGCGGGGAGTATCATGTTTTTTCGGAGGAGATGGGCGAGAATGTGAGGATTTCTTATAAGTTGGTTCGCGGATGTTCACGGATTACGCCCAACCAATATGGCGAACTTATCACTCTTTATCGGGGTTTTGAGGCACCTAAGAACTGGATAATACTTTTGAAAAGAAGGTCTTAATGTTCAAGAAAATTGCTATCGCTTTAATTTTGAGCGCTTACAGTATGGGTTTTGGTTTTGTAATGGGGTTTCGGTTTGATGCGTTTTTCGGTGAAGATATTTATAGAGACACGGTTTATATCGGGCTTGATAGCACAGCCTCGAATAGATTTGACCCACGCCTTGATATACCATCACCACCATCACCACCGCCACCAGTAACTATATTCGCATATTTCCCTCTTGATGATCCTCGTTATCCTTTTATTCGTGCACTCGACTCTGATTTCAGGAATATATTGTCGCAAGTCGTGAGCTGGCGGATAAGGGTTGAATCGTCCGGTGCGGATAGTATCGTTTGCAGCTGGGATTCAACAATTGTAGCTGGGATATCACCATCGAGGATAGAGATTGGTAAAACCGTAAGAACGGGATTCCCAGGCTCATTTTTTGATTGTGCCACAAACGGGCGGATTTTAGTAGAGCCTTGGGAAGAGTTTGTTGTTGTCTATCTAAGGGGAGCAACCGATAGACTCACAGGGTTAGCAAGGATAGAATTTTCCTTATCACCGGCGGGCGAAGTGACTGTTTACGCTTACAACCCGATTTATCCTTTTGACCCTTTACATACACCTTTTGTAATAATTCCCCCGGGTGAAACTCGTGAATTGGAATTGCCCCCGGGAGATTACATATTTCTGTGCGTTGGTGATTTACCCTGGATAACACCTTCATCAATGCAGGTTGTTGGCGCAAGTTTTTTCAGGCTTTCACCCGGCGATACGATTGAACTGGTGACAACAAGAATCTCACCATCATACTTCCCATACGAAATAAGCGGTCGCATTGTTGATAATTCAGGTGAACCAATACCATATGCGCTTATCTTTGCTGAGGGTGCCCGAATAAATAACCCGAATTCTCTTACAAGGATTGCCATAGCCGATAGCAATGGGAATTTCACGATAAGGGATTTGAATGCGCAGGGAGTTGTGGTGTGGGCGTATCAGGCTGGGTTTGTTCCGAGATACTTTTGCGGGGATATTCATTGGGTTACTGCCTGTACGCTTTACCCAGCTTATAATATACGGGATATAACGCTTGAGCTTCAACGCACAGATACATCAGGAATATTTGGAATATTTGGAAAAATTGTTGGTCCATCCGGATTATCCGAACCAATCTCCGGAGCCCGAATCTACGCGATAAACCCAGATCTGGATACACTCTCGGCAACCATTTCCACATACAAGGGCGAATTCTTTTTGAGCCGACTTCGTGAAGGGACTTATTCGGTTTGCATAGATGCGTATAAGTATGATAGCTTTTGCTTGAATCTTCCCTATCCTCTTTCAGAAGAGACCCCTTTTTTCAATCTTGGATTAGTAGTGCTTTCTCGCTCAACAGGTATAATAGCGCCCGAAATAGTTTATCAAAACGAGATTCTTAAAATATATCCGAACCCATTTAATGATCTTGTCAAAATAGAACTTTTGCCCGGAAGCTCAAATTATGAGCTTTCGATATTTGATATAACAGGTAGGCTTGTTAAGAGACTTAAAGTAAGTGAGGAAAAATATATCGGATGGGATGGAACCGATAACAAAAACAAACCTGTTCCATCGGGGATTTATTTTATTAATGTTGATGGGAATAATCATATCTGTGGCAAGGTAATTTTTCTTCGGTAATGTAAAAGGAGGAATGATGATAAAGTTTCCGGAGATTGGGAAGATAACAGAAGAGATATTTAACAGTGTGATTTATCCATTTCTTGGGGCGAAAAGTGCGGATATTCTTGTGGGACCACAGCATGGGGTTGATGTTGGGATTGTTAGGGTGGGTGAGTATGCGATGGCACTCACAACGGATCCGGTATTTATTGTTCCGGAGTATGGGTGGGAGCGTGCGGCGTGGTTTGCGACTCACATACTTGTATCTGATGTTGTTACGAGTGGTTTGCCCCCGAAATATATGTCAATTGATCTTAATCTCCCGCTTCGGATAAAGGAGAGCGAGTTTGTGAGGATGTGGAATGTTATAAGCGAGGAATGCGAGAAGATGGGCATATCAATAATTTGCGGGCACACTGCAAGATACGATAACTGTGAGTATCCTATGGTTGGTGGAGCAACGGTTATTGCTATTGGAAGGCTTGATGAATATGTGACGCCAAAATTTATTAAGCCGGGTGATAGGCTCGTGATTACCAAGGGTCCGGCTATTGAGGCTACGGGGATTTTTGCAACTATGTTCCCGAAAATGATTAAACGAGAATTCGGTGAGCCGTTCGCGTCGAAAGCTGAGGAGATTTTCTTTATGATGTCGACTTATCGCGATGCTATGCTTGCATGTCAAATTGGGGTGCGTGATGATGGTGTTAGCGCTATGCATGACGCCACAGAATGCGGTATCTACGGCGGAGTATTTGAACTTGCTATTGCCGGTGGAGTTGGTGTAAGGCTCAATAAGGATACTATTGAGATCGATGACAGGGTTAAAAAGGTATGTGATTTATTCGAGATTGACCCGTTTAAATCCATATCTGAGGGCACGCTTCTTATCGCAGTTCGCCCACACAAAGCAGAGATATTGAAAGAACATCTGGAAAGCAACGGCATAAAAGCTTTTATATGCGGTGAATTCCTCGAGGATAAGAATAAATTCGTCCTTATTGAAAACGGGAACGAGCGCCCTCTTGAACATCCAAAGGTTGACCCATTTTGGGCTGCATTCTATAGGGCATTGAAATCTTATAGTCAACTCGAAAATGAATCTTGATTGATTCTACCGCTTTATTCCAACAACCCCGATAGCGATACCGGTTGTTAATGCGAACCTTGTATCCCTGAGCCTTTCACGGATAGACTTGCGTATTTTCCATAATACAGGGACCTTAGGTGGGTATAGTGGAAGTTTTATCCCCGCCTTTTTCCCGATTTCACGAAATATCCTGTAAAATAAGCTCGGATACATCCACTCCCCTACACCAAATTTAACATCAAATCCGCATTGACTGAGCAAACGCACTAACTGAGGATAAGAATATTCCGTTTCCCATCCAGCAAACCATTTATCCGTTGCGATGAGAATGTGCTTAATAATAGTATAAATGTGCCACCTCTGCGGAACATCAACAACAATATACCCCCCTTTTCTTAGCACACGATAGTTCTCATCAAGAATACATTTAGGGTTTCTGAAATGTTCAAGTAGCCCCTGGTGAAAAACTATATCGAACGTTTCATCCTTGAATGGCAATTTAAAAGCGTCACCACAAACGGGAATGACATTAAATTCTGATTCTTTATTGAGATTTTCAATTATTTTTATGGCATTCAAAGCGTAATCGACAACAAAAACTGACGCCCCCATAGAAGCAAGTTTAAAACTATCCCGTCCTGTTCCTGCTCCAACCTCTAAAATCTTTTTGCCACTTATATCGCCGAGATTAAGGAATGCCCTTATTATTCTCTCTTCATTCGAGTAAACCTCATCAACATCGCTATGCCCTTGCCAGAATTTTTCCCATTTATCTTTGCTTGATTCCCTTCTCATAAAAATAAATATAAATTTCTCGTTATTTTTTTCAACTGATAACATTTATAGTTGCCTGCTTTTTTTCCATGGATTTAATTTAAATGGTGTGGAAGATAATTAAACTTGGCAGGGATATAGTATTAACGATTGAGAATAAGTCGCTTGGTCCATTTGAGCTTGTTGGAACTATTTTGAGTGTTGTATTTATCAGAAGCTTATTAGAGATATTCTCGAATACAGGGATGATTGCGCATCCGTCGGTCTTCCTTGTCCAGTTTCCGGTATGGTATATGACGGTGTTTGTCGGGCTAACGATCGTGATTTCATTATCACTACAAAGGGATACTATTAAGGTAGTTAAGGTTATTGTGGCTTTTGCTTTTATTACGCTTATACCCCCTGTTGTTGACCTTTTGTTTTACAGGCGCGGCGGAATGAACTATATATTTACACTTAAAGATATAAATAAACCGCTTACAGAACCATTAAAAATCTACATCACATTCTTTTTCAATATAAATCGTCTTCCGCAAGGGGTATCGCCAGGGATAATGGTTGAGGCTTACTTTATTGTGGTTCTCGTGTTTATTTACGGAAT
>JBAMLU010000072.1:22710-23586 GCA_039793385.1 bacterium | reverse complement strand
TATACTAATAAAAGCAAGGGGTTTTGTGAGATTTAATGTAAATCCAAATAGGATGCAATTATTAAGGTTGAAGAGGCGACACAGCATTGCGAAACGGGGTCACAAGCTTCTTAAAGATAAACAGGACCAACTGATGCGCAACTTTCTTAATTTATTGTCAAGTTTAAGAGGCACACGGGAAAAAGTTGAACATGAATTTCTCGAACTATCAAGAGGATTTTTTCTTTCCGTAGGACATTACCCAAAAGCAGAATTACAAGGGGCTTTCGCACATTCTATGGCTAAAGTATCGCTTCGCATACTTACCGAGAGGATAATGAATCTCCGCGTGCCAGGCTACGAACTCGTTATTGAGGGTGAACCTGTGGGATATTCTTATTATTCTTTTTCTGGAAATGTTGATAAAACTTTGTTTGAGATGAAAGAAATGCTTCATAGACTGGTAAAATTGGCTGAACTGGAGAAGCGCTTATATCTTCTTGCCACAGAGATAGAAAGAACAAGACGACGAGTCAATGCACTTGAATATATACTTATTCCGAGTATAGAAGAGACGATAAAATACATAAAATCAAGGCTTGATGAGGCTGAGCGCTCAAATATCACAAGACTTATGAGGGTAAAAGAGATACTTGAAGGCAAAAAAGAACTACAAGGGAAGGAGAAACCATTAGAGTTTCAACAAGAGTAAGATATGGTATAAGAGCGATATTAGAGCTCGCCAGAAATTATGGGAAAGGACCAATAAACACAAGACATATCGCTACAAAGGAAAGAATATCAATAAACTACCTCGAGCAACTGTTAACAATCTTGCGGAAACATGGGATAGTGAAAAGCAAAAAAGGTCCGGGGGGCGGATATTACCTTGCAAAG
>JBAMLU010000072.1:21931-22700 GCA_039793385.1 bacterium | reverse complement strand
TAATCTTCTGGGATATATTCGTTTTGCTTGAGGGGAAACCACTACTTATAAACTGTCTTAGTTTAAAAGAAAATCCTTGTGCTCTCGCTCTCGATTGTGTGGCAAGAATTTTCTGGCAAAGGCTTGCTGAAAATATCAAAAACTTATTCAAACAAACAACGATACAGGATATACTCGATATGGAAAAATCAAAATGAAAAAGCTCGCATACATTATTATTCTGGCTCTTTGCGGGATATTTACGCAAAAATTATCAGCTATAGGATTAAGAGCAGTTCCAGCTACTCTTGTTCTTGATGATGTTCCGATAGGCAGAATATACGACCTTGAGAAAGAAAAAGGCGTAGTTATAAGAATTTTCAACGACTCGGATATAGGATACAAATATCTTATCACCGCAGAAAAACCATCAAAAACTGATACAAAAGCAACAGGTTATTTCGATTTTCCAGAGCCAAGCTGGTGCTGGTTCGACCAGGATACAGTTGAGATTTTACCTGGAGCTGAGTGCAAACTACATATGTATTTCAAAATACCCGATTCCTCATACTACTATAACAGGCACTGGTTATTGGCTATAGGAGTTACACCATTTGAGGTTTTGAGCGAAACAGCAAAAGGAACATCAATCGCCTTAGGTGCATATTTACTTTACAGAATAGAAACAAAACATGACGATAAAAGTCCATTGAAAAAGGATGAAAATGAACTTATAACAATCCCGTCAGTAGTGGAATTTTCTGATGTTAAGCCGATGAAAGTTTACGAA
>JBAMLU010000072.1:12861-21921 GCA_039793385.1 bacterium | reverse complement strand
TGAAAGAACCGTTAAGATTTCCACTCATTCAAAAAGCAAATATGTGAGAATATCAAGGCTTGAACCCGAAAGCGATGTTGCAAAGCTCACAATACTCACAAAAGCAGGTTTTGTCAGGTTAAATAATTTCGAATGGCTAACTTATGACACGCTCGTTACACTTAAAGAAGGATACGGGAGCATGAAGATTAAACTGTATATACCAGAAGGATCAGAAGAGGTCGTCAATAACCTTGAGGAGCTCCTTCTACTGAAAAGCGATGATAAAAAAGCATTTTTAAGGATAAGGATAATACAAGGAAAGGGGGTAAAAGAAAAATGAGAATAGCAGCAACAACTTTAATATTTGGGGCTTTCCTTGTTAGGGTGGGTCTATCCCAACCTGTTGCTTATATTGATAATGGGTATATTCAGGTTGGAGCCACAGCGAGCAACGGGATGTTCTGTATAGGGTCGCCTTATGGACCTATAATGTATGGTGATCCACGCTCAGGAGGGAACTCATCACATACAGTTTTCAAGATCGATGACAATTTCTATTCCAATGACCCATTCATCGAGCCACCCGGTATACCCATAATGATAGAGGAACCTGCGCGGGTTTCTGGCGGTAGTATCATAGGGAGCTGGGTGATAAACGGAATAACAATAACACAACTGCTCCAGCCTGTTATAGTCGTATCCGGCGGGGAAACAACAGGTACTGTGAACATCCAATATACATTCATAAACCGAGATACAATTCCACACAGCGTGGGAATTCTCACGACGATAGACTTATATGTTGGTGGGCGTGATGATGCGCCTATTTCTGTGCCTGGGTATCCTTTTTCTGATACTGCTTGCGCATTCGCTGGAGGAAATATTCCTTACTTTTTCAGGGCATACTCACGAGGACCGGAATATCCCGATTCGGTTCAACTCGTTGCTCAGTGTAACCTCTTTGATCCATCAGTACCGATGCCAGAATATATTGTTTTCGGCGACAATAGGGATATACTTTCAACTGTATGGAACTATACTCCACCACCCAGCCATAGGTATGATGATGCTGGGGTATTAATACGATGGAGCCCAGTATTACTTCAGCCGGATAGCATTTTCACAATCCGATATTCACTTGGTATAGCACCCACAACTGTTGCAATTGTCGGAGCACTTTCACTACGATTTGAGGCACCATCAAGGTTAGGTTTCTTTAACTGCAATATGATACCCAATCCATTTCTCATAACAGTGAGGGCAACAAATACAACAATAACTGCAGCCGAAAGCGTCAATGCTACGATATACCTGCCTGAGGGTCTCGAGCTTGCTAATGGTTCCCCAACAATCCCTATTAGACCCAATCCAAATATTCCATCAGGCTTAACCGGATACGCCACCTGGAGCGTACGTGCGAATCCACCAACTTCCGGGGATGTGTTTCTTAGGTATAGAATAGTCGTTACATCTGCGACAGTTGATTCCAATTTTGGTGTCGACTCAATACTTGTTCCGTTCTCGACCTACAGAGGACCTTTAGCAGAACCCCGATTGCCCTTTAATAATAGCTTCACATCAAATTTAAACCAGCTCGTAAAAATATACCTCAGGGATGACGATACGAGGGTAGATACGACAAAGATATCATTTAAACTCGCTATAGGGGCAAGAGACACATTTGTGTATCGCTACGCAAGGGATACATTATACTATGAGCCGGGAGAATCTATTCTGGTTTTCAGCCGACCGACACCATATCGAAGTGGTGATGTTGTTACGGCTATTTTAGATAAGGCACCGGATATTCACGGTTGCCAGATTGACTCCGCTTTAAGGATAAGGTTCACTGTTGATGCTGAGGGTCCAAGGGTTAGGGGATTTTTCCCTGAGGACACGATAATTACTAACCCTCAAACAATGATAAAAATAAATCTTGAGGATGATATAAGCGGGGTCAGGCTCTCGAGCATTAATCTCACATTAAATGATCTTGTCTATCCTTTTGACAATAGAATCTTAACATATGGCTACGATACAACTGTTTACGGCTATTGCCTTAATCTCAATCCGCTTGAGCTATTTGGACCCTCAGGATTTCCTGATGGAACTTACAGGCTATGTCTAAATGATGTCACAGATTCAATTGACCTTGGTGAACCGAATCATCTTGTTGGAGCCCCCTGGTGCTGGAGGTTTATTGTAAATTCGCACGGTCCTATAGCAAACCTTATCTCACCACCGAATGGGGTTATTACATCATGCGCTGAACAGCCGATTAGGTTTACAATTTCTGATGGTAATGGGCTAAATCTTTCTACATTAAGAATTGTTGTAAACGGGCGCAATTATGATATTACTTCATTACGAGCCATAAACGACACGACATATGAGTTTGCGCAGCCGTGGACGAACGGTCTTACAGTTAATTTCAACCTTACAACCTGCGAGGACAGTTTGAGAACCCCGATACATAATCCTATAAGTTGCAACTTCACAGTTGACCTTTCGCCACCTGTTGTACTTAATCCTACCCCTACCCCAAACGACACAGTTGGAGAACCATTTCCTGTGGTATCAGCTAATGTTGCCGATAGTATTGCGGGGTTGAGGTTTTCGAGCTTGAGGTTTGTTGTTGGAAGGGATACAATTAGTTACGGTAATCCTGCAATAACATTCGTGCCACCCTCAACTTTCAGGCTAAATCTTGAATCTATTGGGTACCCGCGACCAGTTGGCTTTGACACCGTGAGAGTATGCATCCTTGTTGAGGACACAGCACAGATTTGCAGCCCAAATGCCACGACATTCTGCTGGTCGTTCTTCAGAAACCTTACGGGTCCTATAGGGTATCCGCTTATTGATTCCCTTCTTTGCACAATGCATTCTCAATTAAGATTCTTCCTCCATAATAGTGAGGGTGTTCTTTTCTCATCGGTGGTATTGAGAATAGAATATCCGGCGGACACGGTAATCTATAGAGGTACAGTTGATTCAGAACTATCATACACGGTTGATACCCTTATTTTCACCCCATCAAGAGGCTGGCTTGATGGTGCTCGTTATAGAGCTTGTATAACAGAGGCAGAAGATTTATACGGGACCCCGATTTCGTCGCCGATATGTGCATCTTTTAGAGTAGATATCTCGCCGCCCTATGTGGTTGCTTATTCGCCATCAACAATAGATATAAACGACACGCTTCAACCGATAACGATAGTTCTCGGCGATACGGCACGAAGTATAGAGCCGCTTTCGATAAAGTTCATTATCCTGCGCGATACATTACGCATAACCTCACCCGGACTAATATTAAGGAATGACACCCTGAGGTTCGACCCTGCCTTAGCGGGAATATCTTATCCGCAAAGAGAAACACTTGCTGTTCTGCTTGAGGTTTCTGATAGATGCGGACATACCCTTCACTGGCAACATCAATGGTACGAAACTAAAGTTGATGAACAATCCAATATAATACCAACCGAACTTTCAATATTAAGAGTTCATCCCAATCCGTTTAATGCCTCAGTCAATATAACAATCGGAGTCCCATCTGAAACAAACATTGTCATTGAGATTCTGGACATTATGGGGCGAAGGGTTAAACCCCTTTACAATGGGCTTATTAAACCACCTTTTGCAACATTCATCTGGGATGGTACGGAGAAAAATGGAAATGAGGTCTCAAGCGGGATTTATTTCGTGAGGATAAGCGACGGCAAGATTATAAAACACAAGAGCATCATATTTCTAAAGTAAAAATATATTTTAAAAGCAATATGCTTGCCGACCTTCACATCCATCCATCTTTTTCTATTGATGCTCAGGGCGAACTTGAGGATTACATTAAAGTTGCAATCGAAAAAGGCTTATCTCAAATATGTTTTACCACACATCTTGACCTTGAACCATCAAGAAAAGCAATCGACCGATTCATAAGATTGAACGGGAAAATTGTCTATGCTAATAAGGAAAATATAAGAGAATATGTGAGAAGGGTTAAAGGGATTTCGTTAAAGTATCGAGGGAAGATTGATGTGCGAGTTGGGCTTGAGATCGGTTGGTCGGTTGATGCGCGGAAGGAGATTGAGGATTTTCTTCGTGATGTGGAAATTGACTTGCGGATAGGAAGTGTGCATATAATCGATGGCATTGCAATAACATCAAGCAAAGAGGCTGTGCCATTTCTTAGAAAGCACGGGATTGAACATATAGCGGGATTATATTACGAGAATCTTGTCGAGGCTGCAAGAAGCGGGTTATTTGATGTTTTAGGGCATATTGATGGCTATAAAAAATACACAAGGCTCGCATTCCCCAGCGGTCCTTACGAATACAGGGACGAGAAGCTCATTGCTAAATTACTAAGCGAATGCCTCAAACACAATCTTATCTTTGAACTTAATACATCAGCAACACTTAAAGGGCATAACGAATTCTACCCATCACGATGGATACTTGAGCTCGCAATAGAGTCAGGCATAAAGAAAATATCGTTAGGTTCTGATAGCCATTCGCCAAGATTTGTTGGAAATATGTTTGATAAAGCGATTTCACTTGTTAAGGAACTGGGATTTGAAATATTCAGGATAAGTGATGAAAAAAGGATTGATTAAAAGCTATTTTGCTTTAGTATCGGTCATAGTTTTTTTCATTTTGTGTTGTGGCAGAAATTCTTTCCCCGAGTTTGATGGTGCGAGTGCGTATAGATATCTTAAGGAGCAGACGGATTTTGGTCCACGGGTTCCCGGGAGCAAGGCACACGATGATTGCCTGAACTACTATGTAAAATTTTTCACCAGACTTGGCGCAAAACCTGAACTCCAGAGATTCACAGCTTTAAGTTATTCTGGCAATTTTATTCCAATGACAAATGTCATAGTGAGGTTCAAAGGGAAAAGTAAGAGAAGTTGTATTCTTTGTGCTCACTGGGATTCTCGTCCCTGGGCAGATAAGGATACATCAGCGGATGCAAAAACAAAACCAATCCTCGGCGCAAACGACGGAGCATCTGGCGTTGCTGTGCTTATGGAAATAGCAAATCACATATCAAAAAAACCGCCTCATTATAATGTTATAATGATCCTTTTTGACGGTGAGGACTACGGGGTAGAGGGCGATTATTCAAATTACCTTCTCGGTTCCAAATACTTTGCAAAGAACCTATCACATCCCCTACCCGAGTTCGGAATCCTTTTAGATATGGTTGGCGATTCAATATTAAAAATTTACAAAGAAGGTTACTCTGTAAAATTTGCACCATCGCTTGTTGAAACCGTTTTTGCTATTGCAAGGGAACTAAATTTTTCAGAATTCATTCCAGCGATAAAACACTATATCATTGATGATCATCTTCCATTGAATGAGGCTGGAGTGCCAACAATAAATATAATAAGCTTCGACTACAAATACTGGCACACCCTTCAGGATACCCCAGATAAATGCAGTTCGAATAGCCTCAAGATTGTGGGCACAGTTGTGCTGAATCTTCTTTATAGTGGAAGGTATTAGCACTTGATTTTTTGCTTAAATTGATTAAATTAAAATAATAAAGGGGGTTTTATGGCACACAAGAAAGGTTTAGGAAGCTCAAGAAATGGCAGGGATTCAGTCGGGAAAAGGCTTGGCGTGAAGGTTTTTGAGGGTGAAAATGTTAAATCTGGAATGGTGCTTGTAAGACAGCGCGGAACAACTTATCATCCCGGTAAATATGTCGGTATCGGGCGAGATTATACGCTATTTGCACTCTCACCCGGCAAAGTCCATTTCTTCACGAGCAACGGCAAAAAGAAAATAGAGATAATCGTTTAAGGAGCAATAATTTGAAAAGAGAAAGGATAGGAATACTCGTAACTGGGAGCGGATTTTTTGATGGCACATCACCATGGGAAATACCATTTATCCTTCACACGATAGAGTCAAAAGGTGTATATCCTGTGGCATTTGCACCCGATATTCACCAGCAATGTGTGGTGAATCATTTAAGCGGAAAAGAAACAAAAGAAAAGAGGAACTGCCTTGTTGAAGGGGCAAGGATTATAAGAGGGAATATACAGAGATTTGAGGATATCTCTCCCGATGATATTGATGCTCTCATTGTTCCCGGTGGCAAGGGACTTCTTTATAACCTCACTACTTACAGTATAAATGGTGTCGACTGTGAAATATACCCACCTCTTAGAAAACTTATAAGGGTTCTATATTTGAGCGGAAAACCATTGGGTGGAATGGGCTATGGTTCAACGCTCATTGCGCTTGCGCTTGAAAAACTGACTAAGCCGATAATAAACCCGGGCGAAGACTTGTCATTTAAAGAGAGACTCGAGCGAAACGGCACTATCCTTATTAGCCTTCCACCTGACGAAGTTGTGATTGACGATGAAAATAACATTTTCACTACAACCGGAATAACCCCGTCAGGTAGCATTTTAAAGGGTTCTGTTGGGATAACCAATCTTGTTGAAGGCGTAATTGAGGCGAAAAAGAAGAGGAGAAAAATAGATGAGAAAAGTAAAATTAAATGAGATAGAGGAGTCGGTCAGGAAGCTTTTTCTTGAGGCTAATATTGTTTTGCCTGATGATGTTTTAAATGCTTTGCGGGATGCCTCAACAAAAGAGGAATCCCCAATAGGGATAGAGATTTTCGATGACATATTGAAAAACGCTTATCTGGCTAAGGAAGAAGGGATGCCAATATGCCAGGATACAGGGCTGGCTGTGGTTTTTGTTGAGTTGGGGCAAGAGGTTCAATTTGAGGGTAATGGAACGATAATTGATGCTATAAATAGTGGGGTTAGAAAGGCTTATACTGAGGGGTATTTCAGGGCATCGGTGCTTGCTGACCCTGTAAAAAGGGCGCCAAATACTAAGGATAATACGCCTGCTGTTGTGTGGGTCGAGATTGTTCCGGGAGATAGGGTGAAAATAATTGCGGTTCCTAAGGGGGGAGGAAGCGAGAATATGAGCAAAATCAAGATGCTCAAGCCAGCTGATGGCGTTGATGGAATCAAAAGATTCGTGCTCGAGACAGTTGAACAGGCGGGGTCAAATCCATGCCCGCCAATAGTTGTTGGGGTTGGTATCGGTGGAACATTCGAAAAGTGTGCTTACCTCGCAAAAAAAGCCCTCCTCCGAAAAATAGGCGAACATCACCCTGACCCATTCTATGCCCAACTTGAAAAAGAAATTCTAACGGAAATAAACAAAACCGGAATAGGTCCTATGGGACTTGGCGGAAGAATAACCGCTATTTCTGTAAATATTGAAACATACCCCTGTCATATAGCATCACTTCCAGTAGCGGTAAATATCAATTGCCACGCCGCTAGGCATAAAGAAATAATTATCTAAAAATTACTTTCCCAAAGCGCCAACAGGCATTATGTAAAGCGGAATTTCCGTTATTCCAAGCAAATTCTTAACCCTATCATCATAAAAAGCTCCTATTGCTACAGTTCCAAGCCCAAGTGCTTCACATTGAAGATATATATTCTGTCCAATATGACCGACCTCCATATGAATATATCTTATTCCTCTATCGCCATAAACTGATGTTGTTCGTCTATTTTCAGACGCTATAATTATTGAAATTGGAGCATTTACTATCATATGTTGGTTAAGAGCGGCTTTTGCAAGGTCTTGACGAATATCGCCTTTTTTTACAAGTTCAATGGAATGTTCCTCGGGAATATAATGATAAAGTCCTGTGCTTATCCCCGTTACATTTCCAACAACGACATAGATTTCCATAGGGTATGTTGCACCAGCTGATGGCGAAGCTCGAAAACCCCTTATGCTGTCGGTTATCCCGTACGCAGCGAAAAGCAACTGAGAAAGTTCGGCTAATGTTAGCGCTCTTTGAGAATAGCTCCTTCTCGAGCGCCTCCTGTATATAGCCTCTTCAACACTCATTGTCCCTTTTGTAGATGGTGTCGGAAGTTTTACCATAGTCCTCCCTTTTATTGCACCCTCACCACAAAAAAGCAAACAAAACAAGAATATCAATGTTATTAGTCGTATATTCCTCATAGGTTAAAGTAAAGTTCAAATTCAAGCGGGTGAGGAAATGCCCGAACTTGCTCCACTTCTTTCATCTTTAAATTTATCCAGGTATCTATTAAATTATCTGTAAAAACACCACCTTTTCTAAGATATTCGTTATCTTTCTCGAGCTCTTTAAGAGCCTCATCAAGTGAAGATGGGAGTGGCAAAAGTTCATCGACTTTTTCCGAATACTCGTTTATAGGACCATATCCAAGCTCTACCGGGTCAATCTTCTTTTCTATCCCGTCAAGCCCAGCCATTAACATTGACGCTATCACTAAATATGGGTTAATCGTGCCATCAGGTGTCCTTACCTCAAACCTTTTTGTTTCCAGATTATCATCATAAAGCGGAATTCTTACCGTTGCAGTTCGATTTCCAACGCCAAAACAGATCTTATTAGGCGATTCAAATCTCGGGTTCAATCGCTTGTATGAGTTTGTTGTTGGGTTTGTAAACGCCACAAGTGATGGCATATGTATAAGTAATCCGCCCATAAAATAAAGCGCTACATGGCTTAGGTTAAATTCATTTTCCGAGCTCCAAAATATGTTCTTGCCATCTTTCACGAGGTATTGATGTAGATGGAGCCCTGAACCCGGAGCATTATATATCGGTTTAGGCATAAATGTAGCCACGAGATTCCGTCTCAACGCTGACATCCTTATAACATATTTAGCAAGCAATATCGAATCAGCCGTAAAAAACGCTGGCGCAAATGCAAGCTCGAGCTCGTTTTGCCCAAATTGCCCGCCCTCATGATGATGATATTTTACTGAAATTCCAATCTCGCTAAGTATCTCGGTTATCTCCGACCGAATATCAAAATCCTCATCCTCAGGTGGAACAAGTTCATATCCACCCTTTAGTTTCAAATTACCGTTCCTTTCGGTTACTATATCAAATCCACTTCTTGTTGGCTCACTCTCGAAGAATGTCGATGCAAATATGTAAAATTCCAGCTCTGGAAGAAGGCAATAATCGTCAGCAATACCGCCCGAACGCCAAAAATCTAAAGCCCGAACAAGAACATAT
>JBAMLU010000072.1:9388-12851 GCA_039793385.1 bacterium | reverse complement strand
CGAGGGTCTTTTTCGTAATAACAACCATCAGATGAATATATATGAGAGAAAAAGCACAAACATTTCGACCCACAAAAAGGGTCTATGAACCACCTTGACAAATCCGGCTTAATAATAAGGTCGCTTCGTTCCACACGCTCGAACCCGGGCACACTTGAACTATCGAAAGCCACACCATCACTAAAAGCCCAGCAAGGGAAAGGCTGAGCGGGTACAGTTATATGATGCCACTTCCCCTGTAAATCTGCATAACGGATGTCAATAAGATTTATCCTATTTTCCCGAATAAATTCCTTCACATCATCCAACGCCCCAAATTCTTTCATTGTTAAATGCCTTCCTCCTCTCTCTCGCTTATCTCTTCCTCCTGAACCTCAAGAAGCGTTTTCAAAATATCCTTAAAACCTGTTTTCCCTTTCCGCAAAATCTCGTTAGGTAATTGTACCTGCTCGCTTTCATAAGCACCTGTTCCTCTATACTTTTGAATAACGGCTTTCAAAAATGCTCTAACCTCATCCACGCTTTCGATATTTTCTCCCACAAAGAAAAAACTTCCCGAGGCTTCATTAATTGGCTCGAGTGCGTATCTATCGGTAATATCATCACCAAAATAAACCGGATAATAATATGGGGGAGTTAAATTTTCAAGGATATATTTCACCCCATTACCCTTAGATACAGCTTTGTGAACAAGCTCTACACTTGAACGCCAGTCAAAAAGATTAAAATCGCCCTTAAGCGCAAACCTTTCGAAAAACTCGCTTATCCTTCCGAAAACTTTATCTTTTGCCCCATGATATGCCTGACCATAATGCAAAGCAAACCCCACAAGTTTATCCTCAAACACGAATCCGTGTTGCTTTCTTATTATAGACAATATCACCCTTTTTGCTATGCTCAAAGAATATCTTATAGATGACGGCGAGACAAGATAATAAATCTTATTCACTCTATCCCTTATTATCCCGCCATACGCCCCGGCAACAAATATTCCCTTAATAGGAAAATATTTGTTTAGCTCATTGAAGTTTCTTCCTGAGATAATCGTTAATTGCACATAAGGAATTCTTGAAAGTTCGCGAACAATTCTAATTAGTTCCGCATCTGGTTTTGATTTATGAGGTTCCCAGCCTTTCAACGGAACAATCGTACCATCATAATCTACAAAAATAGCGAGCCTATCATATTTTTTCAAGATCCCGTCAATTCTCATTTTTCTTTAAATAAACAACCTTTGTAGGATAAGCTATTGATATATTTTCCTGTTCAAGCCTTTTGAATATTCGCTTTTGTAGTTCGTGTTTCACATAAAATTGCTCCTGAAAGCTTCTTGCACGGACAAATATCGTAAAGTTCAACCCCGACTCCCCCATACCTGGTAAAAATCGCACAACAGGCGGCACATCATCAACCGCACCCTCAACTTCCCTTATCCCTTTCGATACCTCATCAAAAAGGATTTTTTCTACCCTTTCTGGGTCGTTTTTATACTCCACCGAGACCTGAATAGGAAAGCTCAAAGTAGCATCAGGGCGTGTGAAATTTGTAAGTATAGACTCAACTATCTTGCTATTTGGAATTATAACAAGATTATTCTGAAGGGTATTGATTTTCGTGGTTCTCCAGCCTATATTCAAAACATAACCCTCATCACCGGTGCTAAGTTTCACATAATCTCCTGGAACAATCATCCTGTCAATTATGATATATAACCCTGAAAAGAAATTGGCAATCGTATCCTTAAGGGCAAGACCAATTGCGAGCGAACCAATACCGAGGGTTGTCCATATTGTCGTGAGAGAAAATCCAAGATTATCAAGAATAAGAAGCACACCCATCGTGAAAATTATTATCTTTGAAATGTCTCTAATTGGCTTAACAAGAGGGGAAAGTTCAGGCTCTTGTTCAGCTTTTTGTGCAATCCAGCCCAGAAGAAGCTTTGACAAAAACAATAAAAGAAGAAAAATAAAACCAGCGGATATAAATTTATCTAAGGCATTCCTGTAGTGCGGCGGCAACGGGAAAACAAGCGAAAAAACAAAAAGCGCAATAAATACTGCACAGTACCAATAATACCTGCGAACACAACGAACAACAATATCATCAAACCTATTCTTTGTTCTTCCCACTATTACAATAAGATATTTCTTTATGAAAATGTATAAAAGATAAAGAGCAACCGCTAATGCACCAAAAATGATAAGATACTCCCAAAGTGAGTGATAATTCATATACACATTTTCAGGGCTTGTTCAAGTCTTCTTTAAAAGTCAACCTTAGTTCTCGATTTGCCTTAACCTCATCAAGCCTTCTAACGGGCGTATTATGAGGGGCATCCTTAAGCAATTGAGGATTCCTCTTAGCTTCATCGGCTATTTTTAGAAGAGCATCGGTGTATCTTTCAATAGTTTCCTTGCTTTCGTTCTCTGTGGGTTCAATCATGAGCGCCTCGGGAACAATAAGTGGGAAATATATAGTAGGCGGATGAAATCCGTAATCGAGAAGCCTTTTAGCCACATCAAGTGTTTTAACTCCATAAGTTTTGAGGAATTTTCCAGAAACAACACACTCATGCATTGGAGGACCGGCATATTGTGGCTTATAGAGCTCCTTTATCCTGTTTAACAGGTAATTTGAATTTAGATTAGCGCGTTGAGCCACTTTTTTTAGCCCATCAACGCCAAGCATTCGAATATATGCATAAGATTTGACCATAACCCCAAAAGATCCCCAGAATGCCTGAACCTTTCCTATTGATGAGGGGTTATCAAAATTCAATGTATACCTGCCATTTATTTTCAGAACGGCTGGAACTGGCAAGAATTTCAGCAGTTTCTCCTTAACACCAAGAGGACCGGCACCTGGTCCACCGCCGCCATGAGGGGTTGAAAAAGTTTTATGAAGGTTATAGTGAAGGATATCGCAGCCAAGCTCGCCAGGCTTAACATAACCTACAAATGCGTTCAAATTCGCACCATCCATATAAAGAAGAGCATCAACCGAGTGAACAAGCTCAGCTACCTCTTTTATTTTTCTTTCAAAAAATCCAAGGGTATTTGGATTTGTTATCATAACACCAACGAGCTCATAGTTCAGATATTCTTTTAGTTTTTCAATATTTATCAGCCCCTCATTGTCAGATTCTATCTGAATAACCTCATAACCAGCCATTCTTATACTTGCGGGATTGGTTCCATGAGCGGAATCTGGTATGAGGACATATTTTCTTGGATGACCTTTGCTTTCATGATATGCGCGCATTAGCAACAATCCGGTAAATTCCCCATGGGCTCCGGCAGCTGGCTGAATCGTTATACCATCAAACCCGCAAAGTTCTGCAAGGCAAACGCCAAGCTCATACATAATCTCAAGCGCACCCTGAACATAATCCACAGGCGTAAACGGATGTATATCGCAAAAACCAGGGAATTTCGATATTCTTTCGTTCAATTTAGGATTATAT
>JBAMLU010000072.1:1863-9378 GCA_039793385.1 bacterium | reverse complement strand
CCAGATAACTTGAAAGCTCGTAAAGTATCTGCAGTATTCCCTGGCAAGTTTCCTGAGGCTGAAGAGGATGGATCATCCTAAGCTTCGAGTTCAAAACTATCCTTTCACAAACTTTAGGATTATATTTCATTGTGCAACTTCCAAGAGGATAAAATCCCTTATCAATATGATAGTTTTCATCAGCAAGCCTGTTGAAATGCCTTATAACATCAAGCTCAGAAACCTCTGGCAACCCAATCTTACCCTTCCTTAATAGGTGAGCATCAATAACATTCTCGGGAGAAACTGATGAAATATTTTCATCATCGAAACTTATCCCACATTTCCCATCACCAGAATATTCAAAAATCGTCTTCTCAGGCATATACTCCTCCATCATAAGTGAATTATTGATTTAACATTATCCACAAAGTAATCGAGCTCTTCTTTCGTTCTCTTCTCCGTAACCGCAACAAGAAGGCTACTTTCCATATTATGAAAAAAGTGAGATAGAGGAATACCTGCTATTATTTTTTTCTCCAGAAGTGAGCTTACAAGCGATTTTGCTTTTATTGGCAGGTCAACGACGAACTCCTTGAAAAACGGGCTACCAAACCTTATTCTCACACCATCTATTTTCGAGAGATTTTCTGCAAGGTAATGCGCCCTATCAAAACATATTCGTGCAAGCTTTCTCAGCCCATTTTCGCCCAAAAGTGAAAGATAGACAGCAGCCGCAACAGCAACAAGAGCACTATTTGTGCATATATTGCTGGTTGCTTTTTCCCTTCTTATATGTTGTTCTCTTGTTTGAAGTACATGGACATAACCCTTCTTACCCTCAATATCTGTGGTCTCTCCCACAATTCTACCGGGCATGAGTCTCACAAACTCCTTTTTTGTTGCGAAAATCCCGAGCCCCGGACCACCAAAATTCATATGCCAACCGAGTGATTGCCCTTCACCCGTGACAATATCAGCGCCATACTCCCCAGGAGGAATCAAAAGCCCAAGCGAAACAGGATCAACCACCACAACCAAAAGTGCACCAACATTATGAACCATATCGCTCAAACCAACAGGATCTTCTATAACCCCAAAGAAATTTGGGTTCTGGATAACCACAGCCGCAATATCATCACATAATTTATCCTCAAGCTCGTTAATCTCTAATCTTCCATCAACCGAACCAATGTTTAGAAGTTCTACTTTGAATGGGTTGAGGTATGTTTTTATAACATCTTTGTAAAGGGGGTTAAGTGTTGAAGCGGAGAGGATTTTTTTTCTTGATGTGTATTCGCAGGCGAGGCGTAAAGCCTCAGCAGTTGATGATGCTCCATCATACATTGAGGCATTAGCAACATCCATCCCTGTTAGCCTTGCTATAAGCGACTGAAACTCGAATATAGCCTGAAGAGTCCCTTGACTTGCCTCAGCCTGGTATGGTGTATAAGCCGTGTAAAACTCCGGCTTGGAAATTATATCATCAACAACGGCAGGCACAAAATGATCATATATTCCGCCACCAAGATATATAGTATATCTCCAGCAATCTGCGTTCCTATTTGATAGCTCAAACATCTGTTTTGTGAGTTCAATCTCATTGAGAGGGGGCGGTAATTTTATAGCCGTTTTTGTCCTGATTTCCGGAGGCAAAAGCTTATCGAGTAATTCATCTATCGTATTGAACCCTAAAGAATTGAGCATCTCTTTTTCATCAGATGCGGATGAGCTAAAAAGATGTTCGACGGGCGACATATCAAGCCTCCCCGATGAGTTTCTTATACTCCTCAGCGGAGAGGAGTGATTTAATTTCTTCGGGGTTCTCGAGCCTTATTTTAACAAGCCACCCTTTCTCATAAGGGTCCTGATTTATAAGCGCAGGATTGGCTATAACCTCATTATTAACCTCAATAACCGTGCCGCTCACAGGCGAATATATGTCGCTTACAGCTTTAACCGCCTCCAAAGTTCCAATCGTTCTCATCTGCATAACCTTTTTGCCTACCTTAGGCAAATCCACCATAACAATGTCTCCGAGCTCGCTCTGCGCATAGTCAGTTATACCAACAACCCCTACCCCATTCTCAAGTTTCAACCACTCGTGTTCCTTCGTGTAGTAAAGACCGTCAAGAACCATCTAATCCTCCTTTTTTGTTATTCAATCTCAAAATTGTCAAGAAAATGTGTGTCGAATTTGCCCTCAATGAACGATTTATCAGTGAAAATCTTCTTGAATAGGGGAATCGTCGTTTTGATTCCACCGATCATGAGTTCATCAAGTGCACGCAATATCTTACTAATAGCCTCATTTCTATCTTTAGCATGGACGATAAGCTTTCCCACAAGGGAATCATAATATGGTGGAACCTCATATCCTGCATATATGTGTGAATCAAATCTCACACCTGGTCCACCTGGTGGGAAGAAGAAATCTATCTTGCCGGGGCATGGTGCAAAATTATTGTATACATCCTCGGCATTTATGCGGCATTCAATTGAATGTCCGCTCAAAACAATCTCGCTCTGCCTGAATTGAAGGTATTCTCCCATTGCTATTCTCAGCTGTTCCTTGAGAATATCTATTCCCGTTACCATCTCCGTTACAGGATGCTCCACCTGGATTCTCGTGTTCATCTCCATAAAATAGAATTTACCATCCGGCTCGAGGAGGAACTCCATTGTTCCGGCGCTCTGGTATCGCATCTTTGCTGCGCCAAGGAGAGCAGCCTCACCGATTTTCTTTCTCATTTCAGAATTTATAGCTGGTGATGGTGATTCCTCAATTAATTTCTGATGGCGCCTTTGAATTGAGCATTCCCTCTCGCCAAGATGAATAATATTTCCATATTCGTCTCCCAGAATCTGGATTTCAATATGTCTTGGTTTTTCAATTAGTTTTTCGACATACAATGCTGGATTGCCAAAAGCTGCCTTAGCCTCAGCATAAGCAAGCTCAAAATTTCTCTTGAAACTTTCCTCATCCGTTGCCACCCTCATACCCTTTCCGCCGCCACCAGCGACAGCCTTTATCATAACAGGAAATCCGGCTTCCCTTGCTATCTCGAGTCCCTCATCCACATCGTTTACCTCACCGATGCTCCCTGGTATAACAGGCACCCCAGCTTTTCGCATAATCTCCTTCGCTTTAGCTTTATCGCCCATATCTCTTATCTGCTCAGGTGTAGGACCAACAAATTTTATGTTGTGGCTGAGGCATATTTCAGCGAAGTCCGCATTTTCGGCGAGAAACCCGTAACCAGGATGTATAAGGTCGGCATTAGAAATTATCGCAGCGCTTATAATCTGACGCGGGTCGAGGTAGCTTTCTATGGCTTTAGCCCCACCAATGCAAATCTCCTCATCAGCGAGCCGCCTGTGAATACAATCCTTATCACCCTCAGAATAAACCGCAACGGTCCTTAACCCCAATTCCTTTGCGGCTCTTATTATCCTTACCGCTATCTCACCTCGGTTTGCTACCAGAAGTTTCAGTTTCGCCATCTTTACCTTTTGGACCCATAGATGTTGGTTTCTTCTGCTCTTTCTTTTCCTCTTCCTTCAACATCTCGCGCATCTGAAATTCTTGCCATCCCCTGTCAGATGTTCCAACAATCCCTGCGAGCCTTAACTTAAAATCATCGGGATTAGTTGCATTAGCAAGCGCCGTCTCAACCGATATCTTCCCTTCCCTAAGAAGTTTCATAAGTGATTGGTCGAATGTCTGCATCCCATATTGAACTGTGCCCTCAGCGATTAAATCCCTTATCATATTTAGCTTTGTTGGGTCCATTATATATTCCCTTACTGTAGCTGTGCCAATAAGAATCTCAACTGCCGGGATTCTACCAGGAACATCAGCCCTCGGTATCAATCGCTGTGAGATTACAGCTCGAAGGTTTGCTGAAAGAAGGAGTCTAACTTCTTGATGTTGATGAGGAGGGTAGAATGAAATTACACGGTTTATAGTTTGAACGGCATCCATTGTGTGGAGGGTTGAGAAAATGAGGTGTCCGGTATCAGCTGCTTGAAGAGATAGGGTCATCGTCTCGATATCCCTAATCTCACCAAGGAGAATAACATCAGGGTCCTGGCGAAGAGCCTGGCGGAGAGCAATAGCATATGATGTTGTATCGCCACCAACCTCCCTCTGCGCTATTATTGATTTCTCGTTAGCATGAATAAACTCTATTGGGTCTTCAATTGTTATTATATTCTCTGCCCTTGTCTTGTTAATATAATTGATCATAGCTGCAAGAGTTGTGGATTTACCGCTTCCTGTTATACCAGTAACGAGCACCAATCCTCTTCGAGCATCACAAATCTCCGCAAGCACGGGTGGCAGGTTAAGTTCCTCAAATGATGGTATCGTAAAGTGAACCCTTCTTATAGCAAATGCAATACTTCCTCTCTGCTTGAACATATTGACCCTGAACCGCCCAACTTTCGAAAGCGATATAGCAAAGTCGAGTTCCCACTTCTCATCGAACTCCCTTTTTTGCCTGTCGGTAAGGCATTGGCGAGCAAGTTGAATCATATCCTCTTTCGTAAGTGGTTCCGGAGTTA
Source organism: bacterium (assembly GCA_039793385.1). Lineage (GTDB taxonomy): Bacteria > UBP14 > UBA6098 > JBAMLU01 > JBAMLU01 > JBAMLU01. The sequence goes on along the minus strand of JBAMLU010000072.1, from coordinate 4,833 downwards.
ACGGGGTTAAAACACCATTTATGCGGAGCATCGGTGGGGTACCAACGCGAATGTGTAGGTCTGAAGCATCTTTATCGACCATTGCCCGAAGCAAAGAAACCATATTTACCATACGTATCCCCTTATTCTATTTCTATAAGGAAAAGAACCTCACCATACTGAACAGGTGCGCCGTTTTCAACCATTATTTTCCTTACAATGCCAGAAACCTCAGATTTTATCTCGTTGAAAATCTTCATCGCCTCTATAAGGCAGAGCACCTGCCCAGCTTTTATGTGGTCACCTTCTTTGACAAATGGCGGTGCATCAGGTCGAGGCGCACGATAAAATGTCCCAACAAGCGGCGATTTGACCTCATACAAATTCTCTTCTTTAACCTCTTCCTCTTTCTTAATCTCTACCTGCACAGCTTTTTTTATTTCCTCAACTTTTTGTTCTGCGACAGGCACAACCTGAACACGATGATTTTCGACCTCCTCCTCATTATATTTTCTTATCCTTATCTTTTTACCGAAAAATGTTATTATCTCAAGCTCATTTATCTTGCTTTCCTCAACAAGTTTTATGAGTTGCCTTATCTTTTCTATATTCATAATGCCTTCTCTAACCTCTTTTTGACATATTCTATAAGTCCGCCGGCTTGAAGGATTTCCTGCATTTTAGGCAAAAGAGGTGGAAAATCAAAGGTTTTTCCCTTTGCAATAACCTTTCCATTGTCGAGATCTATTTCAATTTTATCTCCTTTTTCAACCATATTAGAGAACCCCGGTATCGTGAGAGCAAGAACACCCTCATTGATAAGGTTTCTGAAATAGATTCTTGCGAATGAATCGGCTATAATAGTTGAAATTCCTGCAACTTTAAGTGCTGTAACCGCCTGTTCTCGAGAGCTCCCGCATCCGAAATTCTTTCCAGCTACAATAATATCCCCCTTTTGCACATTCTTTGCGAAATCAGGGTCCAGGTCCTCCATAGCGTGTTTAGCCATTTCAGCCGGGTCAGTTATAGTGTAAGTGTATTTCCCGGGGAATATCTGGTCAGTATTAACATTATCACCGTATTTCCACACACGACCGACAAGCTTCACATAACCCCCTTTCAAAAAGAGCTTATGGACTAAATTACCTCATTCGGGTTTGTTATATAACCTGTTATTGCTGATGCAGCAGCCACAGCGGGATTAGAAAGATAAATTTCTGCTGTGTTGCACCCCATCCTTCCTTTGAAATTCCTGTTCGCCGTTGAAAGACAAACCTCACTCGGTGCGAGAACACCCTCGTGCCCACCAAGGCAGGGTCCGCATCCGGGGTTCATAACAACCCCACCACAGTCGATAAATGTCTCGATATATCCTTTCCGCAGCGCCTCAAGAAATATCGGATAACTTGCCGGAAATACGAGAAGCCTTACACCCCTTGCAACCTTTCTCCCTTTAAGTATCTTAGCTGCTATCTCGAGGTCCTCAAGCCTCCCGTTTGTGCAGGTCCCTATTAGAACCTGGTCAACCCTAATACCTCTTACTTCATCAACCCTTTTAACATTATCAACGGAATGAGGCATTGCCACAAGAGGGTCAAGTTGAGAAACATCAAACTCCATCTCCATCTCGTATGTTGCGTCAGGCTCGGGCTCGAATATCTCTATATCCTCAATTCCCCGCTCATAAAGGAATTCCTTAACTGCTTTATTTGGATAGAATATACCGTTTTTTGCTCCCATCTCAGCCGATAGATTTGCGAGAACCATTCTATCAGAAACCGACATCTCATCGGCAAGTGGTCCGACAAATTCTATAGACTTATAAATAGCACCATCAGCGCCTATTTTGCCGAGTATGTGAAGGGCAAGGTCTTTAGCACCAACCCACGGTTTAAATTTCCCTTTTAGCGTAAATTTAAAACTCTCCGGTACTCTAAGCCATATTTCACCCAAAGCCCAGACTGACGCTGTTTCTGTTCTTCCTATGCCAACAGAGAAGGTTCCCATTGCGCCGTAAGTAGTTGTATGAGAATCTGACCCGACAACAACATATCCGGGACGAGCAAATCCCTCCTCAACAAACACCTGATGACATATGCCACGGTTTATATCATAAAAATGCTTTATCCCCTGCTCGCTCACAAACTGGCGTATCTCCTTGTGCGAAAGCGCATGAGTTTCTGCTGCTGCCGGAACAACATGGTCAAGCACAATCACAATTCTTTCCGGGTCGAACACATTCTTCGCCCCCATCTTCTTAAAACCCTTTATTATCGCCGACGAGTTATCATGAGAAAGCACATAATCAGGTTGAACTGTAACTATTTCACCGGGAACAACTATATCTTTTAAAGCCTTCTTGGCAAGGATTCTCTCGGCAAGAGTTCTACCCTTTTGAGGCATATTCTAACCTCCCTAAGTTGTTGTTCAAGGCAAAACCTGATAGCTTCCGCTCTATAAACCCTCTCACCTTCCCGGCTATATTATCATCAGGTAATATATATTCGCTCACAAAAACCTTCACTTTACCAGATTTTATACAAAGACTGCCTTTTTTATTTATAATATAAGTTCCATTAATGCAAACCGCAATAGAAAAAGCATCTGCCATAACCGGGATTTTAAACGCTCCTTTGCGGAATCTACCAACTTTACCATCATCACTCCTCGTACCCTCAGGGAATATCACAATATTTCTCCCCCTTTTAATAGCATTAACAACGGTATTTATTCTCTCTGCCTCTTTTTTATTTGCCTTCCTCGAAATAAATATTCCCCCGGATAGGGCAATCCATGCTCCTAAGGGAAAAATCCAGGCAAGCTCACGCTTTGCTACAAATGATATGGGATTTTCAAAAATCGAATACAAAACAAGAATGTCGAAATAACTTTGATGATTAGAAAATATTACTGTACCACTTTTTATTGCTACCTTGCCTATTTGTTCTATTTTGGTTCCTGCACAGAAAAGCAAGAACTTTGACCAGAATG
>JBAMLU010000072.1:222-1853 GCA_039793385.1 bacterium | reverse complement strand
GAAAGGAATCGACAGACCATCAATCTGCTTTTTCTTTCACCCCAAATAAGCCTGAAAAGAAGAAAGAAAATAAGAAGTGGAATAGAAAGAATCATTGTCAGGAGAAATATCGGGATAAAAGTGAATGTTCTTGTTTTAGTGCTCATCTGGTATCAAAAATGGTTTTTAACCTTTTGTATGTTTCCTCAAGTGCCTGGTTAATAACCTTGACCTCACCAATGACAGGCATAAAATTTGTGTCTCCTTTCCACCGCGGCACAATGTGAATATGATAATGCCCGATAAGCCCAGCACCAGCAACCTCACCAAGATTAACTCCGACATTAAACCCATTCGGCTTGAACGCCCTCACAAGCGCCTCTATACACATATTAACAAGCTCCTCTTTATCAAGTAGCTCCTCCCTTGTGAGTAATAAAGGCGAATCTATGTGACGAGCAGGCGCAACCATAATATGCCCGCTTGTGTATGGGTATGTGTTCAAAAGCGCAACGGAATAGTTTGTCCTTTTCAAAATAAAGTTCTTTTCATCGTTATTCTCTTTTAATTTCAAACATATAAAACATTCATTCCGTTTGCAAGACGGTTGATCTATATAAATTGTTCTCCATGGCGCCCAGAGTTTCCTCATAAATTTAATATACCATGCTAAAAAGAAAAGTCAACGATATTTAAAAAATAGTTTGACTTTAGACTTTATTTTTTATATTATTTTAATGAATGAAAGGAGGCAAAAATGAAAGGAAAAATTCTCGTTGTTATTTTTGTGGGACTAATTAGTGCTATCCCGAGATTTCTTAATTACCAGGGGAAACTTACGGATTCTTCTGGGGCTGGAGTAAATGATACGGTTTTGATGGTTTTCAGGCTATATACGAGCGAAACCGGTGGAGCGCCCATATGGGAGGAGACAAATCCGGAAGTTTTTGTGAGGCAGGGGCTTTTTTCGGTTCAGCTCGGGCTCATAAATTCGTTCCCCGATTCGGTAAATTTCTCAGTTCCTTATTGGCTTGAGGTAGTTGTTAATGGCGAAACATTAGCCCCTCGTGAGCGACTTTCATCAGCACCATATGCTATCCGCGCGAGAAGTGTTGATGAACCTGTTATCTCGTACTCATCGCAGATGGATACAACACGAAGGCGCGGAAGCAATATTGTATTCAGGGCGGGTGAGGGTGCTACGCTTGAGGATGATGGTAGAAATATAAACATCACGCTCAGCGTCTCAGGTGGAGGAGGAAGCGGGGTAATTCCAACGATATATGATGTTCTTGTTGCTGGTTCTGATGCTGGTGGAAGAGGGATTGCTAACCTTGCTAACCCGACCGCTCCGCAGGATGTCGCTACAAAATCATATGTTGACGATTACTCGGTTAGCTCAATTGTCGGTGGCGCCGGGCTCTCGCCAGATGTCCCATCTATGGGCGATATCACTATGGATGTTAAGGTCGACAATGCTACAATCGGTATAAATGCATCTGACCAGATTTATGTGAAAGAAGGTGGTATTGGAAGCGTGCAGATAGCAAACGGTTCAATCACGAGCGAGGATATAGCTCCATCTGGCATTGCTACGGTGAATATCGCCCCAGGTGCAATAACAAGTGAGAGAATCGCAGCCGGGGCGGTTG
>JBAMLU010000072.1:0-212 GCA_039793385.1 bacterium | reverse complement strand
AATGTCACACCTCGCCAATTTCTACTTCCCTTCAGCCGGTATTGGTGATATCCTTTATTATAATGGTTCACGCTGGGTTAATCTTCCAGCTGGAACAAATGGACAACATCTAAGAACATACGGTCCAGGAAACCCACCTGGCTGGGAGACCCCAGCCGCCCGCGCAATATACAACTTCATAATAGCAACTTCACCATCAAGCGGGAGAATTC
>JBAMLU010000071.1:558-3212 GCA_039793385.1 bacterium | reverse complement strand
GATTGTGGCGGATGTTCATTTCAGCATATGGATTACGAATCCCAGTTGCAAGAAAAATCCGCTACGACAGCAGAAACTATCTCTCGTCTTGCAGGGATTGTTCTCGATAATATATATGAGGGCATTGTTAAATCGCCCGTTAGATTTATGTACAGGAATAAAATGGAGTTTTCCGTTCTGGGGAATATTGAGTTTTCTCCAGCATTGCACAGACGATGCCGTTTTGATAATTTTGTCGCAACCCCTTATTGTCTCCTCCCTTTGCCAGAAATTATGGAGCTTACGAAAACCATATATGAAAGATTTACAAAACTTAAATTAGATTTGGGTTTTCTGCCTATATACATTGTTGCGTTGCGGGAGAGTTTCGCCACGAAGGAGATAATCGTGAATATTGTGGTAAATAAGAACGAGATCGATAAAATGGGTGCTGATTATTCTTTAATAGAGGATAAAATAAGGGGTGTTGTTTTTGAAAACCTTTCTGGATTGAGAAACCTTGCGAGCGGATGGGTTACTTATGGTAGAGGTAGCTCGGCTGAGGGTGAGCCACACCTGCTTTGGGGCAATGAAACTATAGTTGAGAGTTTCTGCGGGAAAAGGTTTTTGGTTGGTCCGGCATCATTTCTTCAGGTTAATCCGTATATGGCTGAGATCTTGTATCGAACTATATCGGAATTTGTAGGTGAAACGAAAGTCAGAAGGCTTTTAGACTTATATTCCGGGCTCGGAGTTATAGGGATAATCCTTTCGGCACAGGTTGACGAGGTTGTTTGCGTTGAGTCTAATGAAGAGTCGGTTAAGCTCGGGCAAAAAAGCGCTCTATTGAACGGATGCAAGAATGTGAAATTCATATGTGATGATGTTTACCGGGCGCTAAGCGGGAGCATGGCAAGAAACGAACATTTTGATATCGTTGTCGTTGACCCTCCTCGAATGGGAATTGCAAAAAAAGCGCTCGAAAAGATTATCAAACTTCAGCCAACAAAAATAATCTATATTTCCTGTAACCCATCAACTATGGCAAGGGATATAAAAATGCTCGGTGAACACTACAGATTATCAAGTCTTATAGCATTCGATATGTTCCCGCAAACATATCATATCGAATGCCTTGGTCTTTTAGAAAAAGGCTCATAAGCCTCTCTCTTTTATTTTAATTGCCATTGACCTTGACAGAAGCAATGATTTTGATATTATAAGAATATGGATATGTTGACTCTTATATCGGTTTACCTTTTTTTATGGATTTCAAGCATATATTCGCTTGATGAGCCGAAAATAACGATTGCACGGCTAAAATACGGCGGTGGCGGTGACTGGTATCAGGACCAATCCGCATTGCCAAACCTAATTGAATACCTGAACAAGGTTAGCCCGGTGCGGGCTGAATTCATAGATAAGTATGTTGAACCAACATCGAAGGACTTGTTTAATTATCCTATATTATGGATGACAGGGCATGGGAATGTTAGATTTACCGATGATGATCTCGAAAACCTTCGCACCTATCTCACATCAGGCGGATTTCTATGGGCTGATGATTGCTACGGGATGGATAAATCTTTTCGCCGTGAGATGAAAAGGCTTTTCCCTGACAATGAGCTTGTTGAGCTTCCATTTAATCACCCCATATATCACTCTTTCTATGATTTTCCGAATGGACCCCCGAAAATACACGAACACGACGGGAAACCGGCTCAGGGGCTCGGGATATTCTATGAGGGTAGGCTGGTTGTTTTTTACACATATGAGAGCGATATTGGCGATGGAATGGAGGATATCTCGGTTCACAACGACCCTCAAGAAAAGCACGACTCTGCATTAAGATTTGGAACAAATGTGATAATCTATGCACTCACAAACTGAAAAAATAAAAGCTCCATCACTCGCGCTTGACAATTACCTTAAGCGAGCTCAAACATATCTCATAAAAAACGAAACAATAAGAATAATTCTTAATGTATTGCTTTACCTTCTTGTAGCAGGGCTTTTTCTCATCGTTTTGAACTGGTTGTTTCTGCCATCAAGTCCTTTGAGGATATTTTTATTATCCCTATATATTTTTGTGGCTATTGGGCTTTTCCTCTCAAAAATGATAAGGCTTATGAGAAAAACCAGAGACCTTCGCACAATAGCAATCCATCTTGAACGAACCCATCCGGAACTAAACACAAGGCTTATCGCCGCTTACGACCTGAAGAGCGAAAACACTGAGTTATATGGTTACTCCTCATCTCTTATTGCGCGTGCTATTGAAAAAGCCGTTGAAAGTTTGTCGAGCATAGATTACAAAAAACTTTCACCATCAAAATATATTGTAAAAAGAATAAGAGAGGCTCTCGCGATTATTCTTTTAATAACCATATTTGCGATTATTTTCCCGGGCGAATTTATAAAAGGTGCCAGGCTCGCATTTAATCCCTTTGCTATATATGTGGAGCCACCAAGAACAGTTCTTGTGGTTTCGCCGGGAGATGCTAAGGTTCAGAAGATGGGTGAGATTAGAATAACCATTAGGGCTGAAGGTGAAAAACCAAGCGAGGTGATACTTTTCAGGAAACATGAGGGTATCCAGCCGGTCGAGTTTCGATTGACTCCCGATACATCATCGGTTTTCACTTACACTTTCAAGGAAATTCGAACTCCTTTTG
>JBAMLU010000071.1:0-548 GCA_039793385.1 bacterium | reverse complement strand
CTCCTTTTGAATACTACGCCGAGGCTAACGGATTTAGAACAAGAAGATATAAGGTTGATGTTGTTGAACTTCCACAGATACTCTCATTCCAGATAACCCTTTATCCACCATCATATACAGGACTTCCACCCGAAAAACTCGATCGAAACAACGGAAATATCAACCTTCTTTACGGTACATATGCAGAATATTCTATAAAACCATCAAAAAAGGTTAAAGAGGCTTATATATTTTTGTTGAGCGATTCAACAAAAATTCCACTCACCTGTTCGGGCGACACAGTTTTTGGTAAGTTCATCCCGAAGAAGGAGGGGAGTTATTATATGGTTCTTATGGATAGCGAGGGCAACAAAAACCCTGACCCAATTCCATACAGGATCCAGATTTACAGGGATGAATATCCGGTGGTGCGGATAGTTTCGCCTGCGGCTGATATCAATCTGACTGAGGAGATGAAGCTCGATATAGTTTTTAGTGCTGAGGATGACTACGGATTTTCAAGCTTTTACCTTAAATATAGAAAAATGGATGACACGACAAGAATAGGC
>JBAMLU010000070.1:22565-23705 GCA_039793385.1 bacterium | reverse complement strand
AACGCCACGAGTGGCGCAAGACTTGGAAAATTACTTGAAACAAGTGAAAAAATATCCCTTGAGAAAATAGAAAAAACAGATACCGAGCTCGAATTCAACGGTAGAGTTCGATTGTATATATCAATAGTTGAAGGTACGAGGATAAATTATTTCCTCCCATATAATATTTTACCAAAAGAACCTTTTAATTATATACCTTATCTTGCATCATCGCTACAAAAGATTCTTTCTGCCTCTTTTGGAGAAATTCTCGAACTCACCATCTCTTCCAGCGATAGACATTTTCTCATTATCTATGAAAAGGAAACCATTACCATCTTTTTCACTATCTCCAATAAGAAACCGGGGCTCCTTCTTTTAGCCGCAAAACAAATAGCAAAAGCGAGGCTAAAAGCATGAAAATGGGGATACCAGAAAAATCGATATTAACATTTTTTATTGTAATAATATTAATTCTTGTAGTGGTTGCAAACATTCTCATTCAAGTCTCTGGACTTCAAAAAGCATTGATAGTCCCGTTTTATCAACTATTACTTTTCGCCTTTTTGGTATTTCTATTCACAATCTACCTTATGGATAGAACAATTGAACTTAAGGAAATTCTGCGGCGAGCAATTATAACCTTCTCTATATTAATAATTTGGTCTTTTCTTTCTGGATTGCTTTCGTTTCTTGCAATAAGCGAGAAATCATTTGGAGAATGTATTAAATGTGCATTTTCATCATTACCTGTTTTTCTTGTTTCTATGATATTCGCCCTTCTTATAGCTTTTATGCAATGGAAGCTATTCTCGGGTCCGATGCTAAAATTATACAGCCTTTCAAGAGGCGAGAAAGAGGAAGTTTCAGAAGGAGAGGGAGGCAAAAAAGGAGCAATCGAAGATGAATATTCCAGGGTCAATCCATTTGAGTTTCACCCTGAACCAACATTATCATTTGAGGAATTGCCTGGATTTTTTATAAGGAAAGTAAAAGGGCTAATAGGATGCGTAATATTTGACGAAAATGAGGGTTTGACCATAGCGCATGCCCTTCCACCAGGATTTGACACCGACAAACTTTCAGCATTTGCATCAAACTTGATTGCAGAAACCGAACAACTCCGTTTTCAATTCACAACCTCATCAGGCATAAAAATGA
>JBAMLU010000070.1:12942-22555 GCA_039793385.1 bacterium | reverse complement strand
ATGAACATCCTTATAGCCCTGCCTCAAAGAATTTTGGCTTTTACATCCCATCGTGAATTCAATCTTCTCTTGATATTTGACGAGAGCATCCCACTTAACTATATAACAAGGGCACTTGATGCTATTCCTGAATCAATAAAGGAATATGTTAAGGGCAAGAAATTTTTTGCAAAAGAACCAGCCGTATGAAAGAGATACTTACAGAGCTTGTGAAACTTAGAGGCGTATTAGGAGTTGCCATAATAGCAAGGGACGGGGTTCTCGTAGATAAGGATATATCTCTTGAGATTGACCCGGAAACAGTTTCTGCTATGATTTCTATAATAGGCAACACGATAACAAGGGCAACAGAGCTTCTACATACCGGGGATTTCACGCAAGCAATAATAGATGCACAAGGGGGGAAAATATTCCTCGCAAACGCCGACGAAATCGGTTATATCGCACTTATAACCATACCTGATGTAAACATCGGGCTAATAAGGCTTGAACTCAAAAACACCGTGAAAAAGGCGCTCGAAAAAATCCAGCTTGAAGAAACAAAGGAAAAAGAAAAACCACCTGAGGAAACTGGTGAGGAAAAACTCGTTTAAAAATTGAATATGGCAACGATTGATGTGGTTCAAAAGACTATTATATGTAAGATTGTCTATTATGGACCGGCTTTCTCTGGCAAAACGACAAGCCTACTTTATATTCATAAATTCATTCCAGAAAATCAAAAGAGCAATATTATATCGCTTTCTACTGAGGGCGACAGGACAATTTTTTTCGATTTCATTGCTCTTAAGGCTGAACTAAAAAGAGGATTTAAAGTAAATTTCCAGATTTATGCTGTTCCGGGGCAGGTTCACTATAACATCACACGTAGACTTGTACTTAAGGGTGTTGATGGTGTTGTGTTTGTCGCGGATAGTCAGTGGGAAAGGCAAAAAGATAATGTCGAAAGCTTCGAAAATATGATTGAAAATCTTGAAGAAAATGGCTACTCACTCGATAACATCCCCTATGTCCTTCAATATAACAAGCGTGACTTAGAAAATATTGCAACAAAAGAATACATGGATTACCTTTTAAATAGACGGGATAAACGAGTACCATCATTTTTGACAGTCGCTATAAGAGGTGACGAGATATTCAATACTCTTAATGGTATAGCTAAACTTATACTTGAAAAACTCACAGCAGATATTCAATAAAGGAGGAACGGTGCCCCAGTTCCAGTTATTCAACGATGAGATTGAAAGGATAGGAAAAATTCTCAAAGAATTTTTAAAAAACTCCGCAGCTAAAGCGGCAATTCTTACAGATATTTCAGGTGTTGTGATGAGCAAACAAGGATTCGTCCAGCGGTATGATGTTGAGGCAATTGCGGTTCTTTCGGCTAATGCTATTTCAGCCACGAGACAGATGGCGTCTATTATTGGCGAAAGCATCTTTAATGAAGTTATATTCAATGGGAAGAGAAATAATACATATATAACCGTTTTCGGCGATACGAATATTTTAGTCACGATATTCGATAATTCCACAACACTCGGGCTTGTTCGCCTTTATGCTTATAAGGCTTCAGAAGAATTAAACCAAATCATAAGCAAGATAAAAGAACGCTCTGAAAAAACATAATAAATATAGGAGGAAAGATGCCCGACACAATAAACGATATCGAAAAAGAGATACAAACATTCAAGGAAAATCACCCTGAGACGATGGGAATTATTATTATTAATGATGAGGGGATGCCTATAGTATCCATTCTGGGTGAGGATGAAGATGAAACAGGTTATGCGGGAGCGACCGCCGAGTTTTTAACCTCAATCTCGCGAATTGCCGGTTACATAGGCGAAAAAGAAGCTGAGTTTATGATGATAAAGTTCAATTCAACTTATTTTATAGTCCATCATTTATCGAGCGGGCTCGTGCTCGGTGCGAGGTTCTCATCCGCCACGAAATTAGGCATAGCCTTTACACTAACACAAATGTTAACCAAAAATTTAAATAAGATAATAGGATAACAATAACTAATCCTCTATTATAGAAAGGCTTTTATGGAAGCTGAAAAATTAACTCAAGTCGTTCGAAACTCGATAGGTCTTGCTAAGGAAAAAGCGGATGAACTTTTACACCCGGAAATAGAACCCTTACATATTCTATACGGTCTTCTCAAAACACCAAATAGTATGGTGCCATCAATGCTCAAGGAAAGTGGGATTGAACCATCAAGGGTTGAAAGCGATATTATTGATGAACTCAAGCGGAAACCACGGCTCGAATATCTTCCTGATGAAGGCTCCGTGTTTTCACGACTATCGCTAAAGCTATTACGAAAAGCCGATGAAGAAAGCTCAGCGATGAAAGACGAATACATAAGTTGCGAACATATTATCCTCGCCATTATGAGCGAGAATTTCGGTGATGCAACAAGAATCCTTTCGAAATACGGTCTAACACGGGAAAAATTTCTTAAAGCGCTCAGAAACATAAGGGGCACACGACGAATTACCGACGACCAACCAGAGACGAAATTCAATGCGATAGAAAGGTATGGGATTGATTTCACCGCGCTTGCCAGTAAAGGCAAACTTGACCCCGTTATAGGTCGCCATAATGAAATAATGCGGGTAATCAAAATACTTTCGAGAAGGACGAAAAATAACCCGGTACTCATTGGAGATGCTGGGGTTGGGAAAACAGCGATTGTTGAGGGACTTGCGCAGAGAATAGTCAAAAACGAGGTGCCAGAAAGCCTCAAAGGTAAAAGGATAGTAGCACTTGACCTTGGTGGGATGATAGCTGGAACAAAGTATCGAGGGGAATTCGAGGAAAGATTAAAGGCATTTATTGATGAGATTAAAGCCTCAAATGGTGAAATAATCCTCTTTATTGACGAGATACACACTATAATCGGGGCAGGCGCTGTAGGTGGTAGCCTCGATGCCTCAAATATGCTTAAACCCGCACTTGCAAGGGGGGAGCTAAGAACTATTGGCGCAACAACAATTGATGAATATAGAAAGTATATAGAAAAGGACCCTGCATTCGAAAGGCGTTTTGCACCGGTTCTTGTAGAGGAACCATCAGTCGATGAAACGATATCCATCTTACGGGGGCTAAAAGAAAAATATGAGGTACATCATGGGGTGAGATTTACCGATGAAGCCCTTGTTCAAGCGGCGATACTTTCGGCAAGATATATCACCGACCGCTATCTGCCAGACAAAGCCATAGACTTACTTGATGAGGCAGCAGCTAACCTCCGTGTTCAAATGGATTCGTCACCACAATCTATTGAGGAACTCAACAGCAAAATACGCCAGCTTGAAATAGAACGCCACGCACTTGAAAAGGACCAATCAGCACAGGATAAGCTCGCTGAACTTGACACACAATTAGATCAGTTACGACAAGAGCGAGAAAAACTCATCGCCCGCTTCAAAGAGGAAAAGGAGATTGTGGAATCGATAAAAAAAATAAAAGAGGAACTTGAGGACGCAAAGTATCGTTTAGAACGAGCAACACACACAGGAAACCTTGAGGAAGCAGCGAGGCTAAAATATGGAATTATTCCTGAATTGGAGAAAAAATTGAACAGCCTCAATGAGAAACTCGAGCAAACAGAAAAATCTGGCAGATTGTTGCGTGAGGTTGTGACAGGTGAGGATATTGCGCAGATCGTTTCACAATGGACCGGAATTCCAGTGCGAAAGCTCACAGAAAAGGAAACAGAAAAGCTCTTGCATCTCGAGGATGAGCTTAGCAAGAGGGTTGTTGGGCAGGATGAAGCACTGAAAACTGTTGCTGATGTTGTTCGTGCTGCTCGAGCAGGATTGTCAGACCCACGACATCCGCTCGGCTCTTTTATATTCCTTGGACCAACTGGCGTTGGCAAAACAGAACTCGCTAAAGCACTTGCTGAGGCTCTTTTCGATTCCGAAAATGCTATTGTCAGAATCGATATGTCTGAGTATATGGAGCGCTTCTCGGTCTCGCGGCTTATTGGTGCACCGCCTGGATATGTCGGGTATGAGGAAGGTGGACAGCTCACTGAGGCTATACGGAAAAAGCCTTACGCAGTTGTCCTATTTGATGAAATCGAGAAAGCCCATCCCGATGTTTTCAATCTTCTCTTACAGGTGCTTGATGAGGGAAGGCTCACAGATAGTAAAGGGCGAACGGTTAATTTCAAAAACACAATACTTATTATGACATCAAACATAGGTGCATCATTGATAATGGAACGGCTCGGAAGGTTCGAATATGATGATGAAGCAAGAAAAGACGAATACAAAAGAGTTCGTGAGGAGCTTATTGGCATTCTTAGGAAAACTATTCCCCCGGAGTTCCTTAATAGAATCGACAGAATAATCCTTTTTAACCCGTTAACAAAGGAAGATATAGTGAAAATCGCCTTCCTCAGATTTGACGAACTTAAGGCAAGGCTAAAGGAGCAATCAATTGATGCTGAACTTACTCCTGATGCAGCCCAAAAACTTGCTGAACTCGGATATGATCCTCTTTTTGGTGCTCGCCCGATGAAAAGAGCGATAGACACCTACATCGCACAGAACATCGCAAAATTGATCCTCAAAGGTAAACTAAAACCAAACGATAAAATTATAGTTTATTCTTCCAACGGTGAATTTAGATTCGATATAAAGCCATCTGGAAAACCTTGAATATTTTCAGTTTAACTACATCAAGTTGTTGAGCTATACTTTCCTGATTATCTCTTCTTTTTATCTGATCAACACGCTTCTGAACACCTTGACTTCGTTTCCAACCCTGAATCTTATGAAATAGATGCTTGTGCCGACCGGTTTTCCGGAGTCATCCTTACAATCCCAGACAATCATATACGAACCAGCATCAGCATGAGCACGGACAAGGGTTCTCACATTCTCACCCATCATATTATACAAAGAAATCTCGACATCTGATGCTTTTGGGATTGTATATCTAATATTTAGAGTAGTATTGAACGGGTTAGGATAAGCGAAAAGTGAAATCTCCCGAGGAAGTTCAGCTTGTGGCATAGGAAGGCCTGTTGCTTCCTCGCGCACAAGAAGAGTCATATATCTTTCGCCTGTTCCCATAGTAAATACATAATCATCACTTTCCTGAAGATCTATAAGCAGGTTGGAGCTCTTGTCGAACAGATATGCTTTCATTCCGGCAGGAATTCGAACGAGCGACCAGGTCAACCTCATCCTCTTGGCGCCACTAAATCTGTTCTTCACCACGACATCCCATGTAAATTCCTTGTCCCTGAAATCATACATAAGAGATTTGCCATCAGTAATATAGTTCAGGCTTGCAAACTCATACTCAGGATACATAATATCCACAGGCTCCTCAACATCTCCGATAAAATCATATCCGAGTGTTGCATATGGTCTATAACCAGCCCTATTATATTTATCGAATATAATACTACCGTCACACTCGAGATTGAGCTCTACATACCATTCGTTATAATCTCTATTCTGCGCTACGTTTCTTCTCGCCCCAGCCCCAGAATGCGGGATCATCTTTAATGTGAGTGTGTCGGCTGGGTCCGTTAAGAGTGTCTTAGCCCAAAAACCTTCCCACTCGCGTAATGAATGCGGGTTCTGATAATCATACTCAAGAGGAAGATATGAGCCATCACGATAAACATAAATATAGTTCTCAATAGCCCCTGCCAAACGAGCACTATATGGGCTATCAAATTCACCCGAGATTCCTCCCATTGTATATTCAATCCGAGTATCCTCCCAGTTCACAACGATATCACCCGATGTGACATTCATAAATGGATTAGCGCACATGTTATACTGTGAATATGTTTCACCGTTATACCTTGCGAGCGAGATCGGGAACCTCGTTGTTGTATCCACGAGCCCACCATACGCAGTAACATCAACCCTATCACGCCAGTTCTGGACAATCCAGAAACCAAGCCCTGGCATAAATCTATGGATTGTGCCCGGACCTCTATAAAATCTATATGCACCCCTGTTAGGATAGAATCTTGAAACCCTCCATCTGTTCTCGAAATAGCCCCATCCACCGAAATCGTCGTGCAATATCACATCCTGGTCACCCTCAACATAACCATGCTCGGGGTCATGTCCGCCTGCAGGGTCATCACCTACCTCAGTTGGCCAAACCGGCAGGCCAATAAGATAATACCTCCTCCAGTATAATGTTAAAACGGGCGGTATAATTGGCTTCTCATATTTTATATCACCACTTATTGCTGATGATATATCGGTCCATCGGCGAACATTAATAGTGGTCCACCGACCGGGGCTGGTTTGCGGTGGGAACTCAAGAATTGAACCAGCATCAACCCACTTCTTGAAAAGTGTATTGTGAGTAAAGTTATAAGTCCCAACAGTTGCACTATCGATATCCATATATGTCCAGTGGACCAGCTGTGCAACGCCTGCCCCCAATGTCTCGGCGTATGACGGGGGGGTAGGTTCAGGCGAATAGAGTATATATACCTCAGCATCAAACTGCTCGTAATACCCAACCTCAACAGTACCAATCCCATTTATAAGACCAATCGTATCACCTGTTGTATTTGCAAACCTGTGCGTTACCTCACGCGGATCAAGTATCGAAACCGATTCATACCAATAATTATAACCATCCGGTCTATCATCAACCGTTACGGTTATTCCAGAAGCTGATGTTATATAATTATCGCGCCATATACCACCAGAAAGGTAATGAACTGCAACCTTGTTATTCGCATTCCAAACAGAATAATCTCTCGTTCCGCCGTTTGCTCTGTAGGCTTTGAATGTGATATTATTGGGCTTATCATATTTTATCACTTCAACAATTGGATGTTCCCAACCATCCCCCCATGAACGGGTGCCTGAAGTTACCCATGATACGGTGCCTCCGCTTGTAGTCTCAGCGAATTCGAGCATTGTACCGATTGGAACATAATCGACCCAATGGACAAATTCGGGTGATGTAGAATCACAATAGGCGTAAATATCAACTGTACCGCTATCTCCCCCAAAGCAAAACCAGTGAACAAGATCGACACGACCGGCACCGAAAGTATCAGGCGGCGCAGGAGAATAGGTTATTGTTATTTCAGCCTTGAGTTGCTTATAATATCCCACCACAACTGTTCCACCAATTGTAGCCCTTCCCTCGGCAATCGCTTGTGGTATTGCGTATCTAACCGTATCGTTCGAACCTGTTGTTAATGTATCAAACCTGTAATTGACCTCACCAAGCGGAACCTCATCAACAGGAACAACTACAGTGTCATCGCTCGTTATTGCCGTGTCCTGCCAGATACCATTGAACTTAAAATGAAGAATGACTTTATTACTATTGCTCCAGGGGTATGCGGTTCCCTCAGAACCGGGATTAACCAAATAAGCCAAAAAACCAGCCTTACCACCCTCAGGAATAAGAAATCCTTGATAAAGAGTAAAACTTGGTGTGCTACATATGCTCACAGCCGTCTGCGAAACAACATTCGCCTCAAGCACATAGCTTGTGGATGTTAAATTGTTTGGTCCACCGCTTGCAATTACCGAACGCTGCCTGATATAACTTTGCCCCATAAAAAATATTACCGCTAATAAAATAATCCCAAGGGTTACCCCCCTCTTTACATCCCTACTTTTCATATCTCCTCCTTTCTCATTATTCTCATCTTTCTCTAATATAAAGATTTAAAAAATAAACTCAAATGTCAAGTTTTTTTTTCTTTTTTAGAAAAAATATGCTTTGAAAAAATTTCTCGCCCTTATATATAAATTTTGAAAATCACCCCATATTCGAGCATCCGTTTATAAGTTTCAGCCATTCATTTTTAGAGAGCTCATTAAAAGTTATTCCGTAGTTGCACATACCGTGGTAGTATTCATCGCTTTTAATAGCCTCACCAGCAGGGTAATCAATCGGCTTTGCTCCGTGCCTGACTATCACATTTTTAATTTCGTTGTAGTGGTCGCGGTAAGGGCAAGGTGCGATAAGATTCGTTTCTTTCAACCTTTCAGGGGAAACATATTTCTTCTGCCAGTCTCTGAAATCGACGAGATACGGGTCCATAACCGCATCAGTAAGCGTCCCACCCTCCTCATAAATCTCCTGAATTGTTCTTTTGTAGTATGGCACAAAAGCACAAGGTGTTATATGTCCGTGCCAATCAATATAGATATATCCACCACCCCATACTGAACCAGCAGCCATACAACCATTAGCGCAAGTCCCGCTATTCCAAAAATCGGCTATAAATAGCTTCCGCTCCCTCACAAGTGACCAGGTCCTTCTATACATCTCAAGCCTCTTCTCCGGTGGTAGTAGAAGACCGATATCAATTCCTCTTCCTATGGGCATATACTGGAATATCCACATATATGTAACACCTATTTCGAAAAAGTAGCGATCAACGAATTCATCGCTGAGAATTATGTCAGCATTCGTTTTATCAGCGGTAACAGAAATACCGAATGGTACCTTCTCTTCTCTAAGGTTTTCAAATGCTTGAAGTATCTTTTTATAAGTACCGTTGCCCCGTCTTCTGTCAGTTTCAGCCTCAAATCCCTCAACAGATATAGCCGGTGTAACATTACCAAGCTCAGCCAATCTTCTTGCCACCTCTTTCGATATAAGTGTCCCGTTCGTATAAACAAGGAAAAACTGGTCATTGAATTTTTCAAATATATCGAGAATGCCATGCCCATCGCTCAGGTAAAGGAATGGCTCTCCACCGCTTATAACTGTAAAAAATGCACCCCACTCATTAGCTTTTTCCTCAAGTATCCGGCATACTATTTCCCATGGCAATGCTACTTTCAATGATGGCAAACTTGTTGCATAACATCCCTTACAGGCAAGATTACAACCTCCATAAGGACTCAATACTATAAATCCAGGTGGTCTGCAACCATATCTTTCAACAAATGCGTCTATCTTTTCCATCACCGCACCTTTTATAAGAATCCGCGCCATAAGAATATCCACCAGTTTCTTTAGAGAGTTATCACCAATTATGCCTCGTTCAATGTTCCTTATTGCGCTTTCAAGCATCGCTATGAGCATATCCGCCTTGTCTTTCTGCAATGCTGGACCCCAAGTCGGTTCGTCCCGCTTCATCTCCTTCCTTATAAACGAAATCAGCGTATCCTTAATCACCTCTCTTGCCTTAGCATTCTTCAATCCCCAATAAATAGCCTTGCTGCCCAATCCACCAATTAAAATCCTGCGCGCACTTTCCAAAATCGATATATCTACTCTTTCCATTTGTCACCTCCTTATTATATATAATTTAACCTGCAAAAAAATCTTGTCAAGTAGTTGTTCTCATTAAAAATTCCTTGACATTTTTTGAAAATGATTTAATCTTATAGATGATATAACTTAAAGTATCTTCTTAAAAAAGGAGCCAGAAATGTTAAGAAATAAGTATGTTAGGTTATTTTTTAGTCTTATATTTATATCATTTTTTTCATCAACGGCAATATGGATTGCTTGTTCAAGGACAGGGACAATAAACCCTATAGCACCTGTTCTTCGTGTTGAAATAGACTCGATGTTTGCGTATCCGGCGGCTATTAATGGTGGATATTCGTCTAATATTTTCGTTCATGTTGTT
>JBAMLU010000070.1:0-12932 GCA_039793385.1 bacterium | reverse complement strand
GTCGACAAGGGAAGCGAGAAAAGGGCTTGAGGTGAGATTTAGCACTAATTATGGTGTTCTTGTTTCCCAAGCAGATATAACTGACCAGAATGGATGGGCACAAACAACTCTTCAGACACCTGTTGATTCATCGCGGCACATTGCAACTGTCACAGCGCGCATTTACGAAAGCATATCACGCTCGGTTCAAGTATATGTTTATGAAACAGGGTTCGTTACGCCAGCCCAGATAATCGTTACTGCTGAGGTTGATTCAGTGCCAGCGGATAATGGTGTATCTTATGCTGTAGTTAAGGCTCGCCTTCTTGATATTAACTCCAATCCTGTTCCCCGAGAGCCGATTAGATTTTCCACCGATGATCCGGAGATTGTTATTGAGCCCGTTCAAGGCGGGATAACCGATTCACTTGGTATTGCAAGGGCAAGGGTTCCGAGCCCGTCATCACCACGAAGGGTGCGAATATACGCATCATACGGAAGCATTACTGGTTTCACGGATATAACTTTCATAGAAAGGGCGATTATCTCAATTATAAATCTCACAGCAAGTTCTTATAGAATCATTGCTAATGGGAGCGACTCAACGATAATTAGAGCACAGGTTTATACGAACTTTGGCACACCCGCTCCTGATGGCACAAGAATAACATTCCGCACAACCGCCGGAACTCTTCTTCCAATATCGAGTTTCAAGCTTGCAACAAAGCAAGCATTAAAGATTGAACATAGCGGAGGCGAAAAGATAAAGAGGGCTAGGCTCGTTCGTGATGGTGAAATTTTTGCTTATACTCAAAATGGGGTTGCAAGGGTAAAGCTTATAAGTTCTACGAGGGTTGATACAGCTAATGTCACGGCAATGTGTGATAGCGCGAGCGATACAGTTACAATCTATTTTGAGCCTGGAAATCCAGCAAATATAAGACTTGTAGCATCAAGCTCGACAATTATAGCGAATGGAAGGGATTCCACATTTATCGACGCAATAGTTACCGATGAGTTTGGCAATAGTGTTCGACAAGGGATTGAAATCACATTTACCACTACGATGGGCACAATTGAACCATCAGCGCTGACAAATAGAAATGGCATTGCACGAGTTAAACTAACAAGCGGAACAAATTCGGGATATGCAACGGTCGTTGCAAGATGGGGAACGGGTGTATCTGGAAGCATAAACATATTCTTTGCGTCAACTGTGGCATCGAATATAAGATTACAGATAAATCCCCGGGCAATAATTGCTAATGGTGTTTCACAAGCCACATTGAGAGCACAGGTATTAGATAGAAATTTGTATCCCGTTTCTGATGGTGTGCCCGTGATATTTGAAACGGAACAAGGCATATTATCGCCAGTGAGTACCAATAAAGTCGGGCAAGGAAAAACAGCGATAAAAAGTTTTAGACCATCAGCGAGTTCAATAACAGTATTCACCCGAGATGGGATAGCAGAGGCAATCCTTACAAGCTCAACCTTAGCCTGCACAACAAGAATTGTAGCTCACTCTGACACATCAGGAATACCAACCGCCGCAGACACAGGCTTCGTAGTATTCCTTCCCGGTGAACCAAGAACAATAACAGTCTCTGCCTCAAGGGAGACATTGTTGGCTAATGGTGAGGATACTTGCTATATAATCGCAACTGTTTTTGACCAGTTTGGAAATCACCTTCTTTCGGGAACGCAGGTCGTTTTCTCGGCAACATCCGGGACAATAACTCCGGATACAGCGTTAACGAACGAGACGGGCACGGTCATGGTGGTTCTTCGCTCCTCACGAACTGCGGGAAGAATAACTGTTAATGCCAGAACAGGCTCGGTTGTGGGGCAAACATATGTATATTTTGTGCCATCAGTTCCAGCATATATTGAGCTTCTGGCAACAAGTCCAGAAATTCCTGCTGATGGAAGCTCAAAGGATACGATAATTGCAAGGGTTCTTGACAGTTCACATTATCCCGTATCTGATGGCACACCTGTTATATTCACAACGGATAATGGTTTAATTGAATCTATAGTTAGTCGAGTTGCCAAGGTCGGACCGAATATCACACGACCACTTTCATCAAGATGCGTTAGTTTCACAAGGGGCGGGATTGCTAAGGCTGTTCTTACAAGCTCCACCACAGCCGGAGTTGCAACAATAATTGCAACAACTGATACAACGAGCCCATTAGCACCATCAGATACAATACAGATCCTGTACCTTCCCGGTGCACCCAGCTCAATAAGAGTATCATCAACACGACCAAGCCTTCTTGCCAATGGCGCCGATACCTGCTGGATTATTGCCACTCTTTTCGATAGATTTGGCAATCATCTTCTTGAAGGCATAACTGTTAATTTCAGTTCGAGCTCAGGGACACTCAATCCCTCATTTGGGATAACTGATTCCACGGGGACAACAAGAGTTCTTTTAAGAAGTGGTAGGCGGGTTGAGAGAGCAACGATAATAGCGCGGGTAGATACTATAATAGGCACACATTACATAGATTTCTTGCCCACAGTCCCGTTCCAGCTTTCGTTGAGGGCATCAAGCCCGTCAATTCCGGCTGATGGTTCCTCGCTTGATACGATTTTTGCAAGCGTAGTTGACAGCTCCTTTCATCCTGTATCTGATGGTACACCCGTATTATTAATTACCGATAACGGAATACTTTCTGGCGAAACGGGACGGATGAAACGGATAATCAATCACCGCGGAGAAACAAGCGCAATATTAAGGAGTTCTCTTGAATCAAGGCAACTGGCATATACCACTGATGGTATTGCGAGGGCAATATTAAGAAGTTCAACTACTGCTGGGGTAGCAACAATAATAGCCACAACCGATACATCAGGCATAAGGGGTCCATCAGACACATTACAGGTAATATTCATCCCAGGTTCACCATCAACAATAGAACTCATTGCCACACCCGACACGATTATTGCTGATAGTGTTTCTCGCTCGGAAATAAGGGCTATAGTATATGATGTTTATCACAATCGTGTTGGTGCTGGTGTAAGCGTTGAATTTTCTACAAACCTTGGAAATATATCACCTACCATAAGCATAACCGATTCAACTGGAACAGCTATATCATATCTTACAAGCACAACAGTAACCGGCACAGCCACAGTACAGGCAGTGAGTGGTTCTGCGAGGGGGATGGTTCTTGTTTATTTTGCTGGTTCAACGCCCGCAAGAATAACACTTTGGACATCACCATCATCAATCCAGATAGGTTCAGGCGCAACAGCTACAATCTATGGCTTTGTCACCGATAGTTCAGGGAGAGTTGTAACCGATGGCACGCCCGTAGATTTTACCGCTCGGCTTGGAAATATACCTCTAGGAAGAGCATATACCTCAAGAGGTATAGTAGCAGTAGCGTATTCCCCCGGTACTATAGCAGGCATAGATACAATAATTGCTACAGCTGGTCCTGCACGGGGTCAAACAACAATAAGGGTTGAGGCTGGTGAAGCAGCAAATATAATGCTAAGCGCCGAGCCAGAGACTATCTCAGCTGATGGTAGAAGTCAATCGGTGATATCGGCAACTCTTACTGATCAATATGGGAATCGTGTTGGTGCCGGGCGAGAAGTCAGGTTCAATGTTGATATAGGGGATATAACTCCATTAGCTTATACTGATACATCAGGCGTAGCAATAGCATATTTAAGAAGTTCTCCTCAGATAGGGTTAGCAACCGTTGAGGCTCGTTCAGGATTAGCAAGCGGGCGAGTCTCTGTAGAGTTTGTCCAACCACAGGTTGCATTTATAAGTCTTTACGCTGATTCTTTAAGGCTTACCGCAAACGGGACAAGCTCTACAAGGATAATTGCTCGATTGTTAGATTCTCGCGGAAGACCTTGCGCTGATGGTACAATTGTCATCTTCCATAGCTACTTATTAGGAACCTCAACCCCGTTCGGCACCATAGATACAATAGGGGTAAGCTCAGGGGGCGAGGCTATTGTCAACCTGAGAAGCGCAACAAGGATAGGGAAAGCTGAGGTCATCGCAAGTGTGCTTGGGTTATCTGATACAATAAATATAGATTTTGTCCCCGGAAGGGTTGCGAGAATACAGCTTGAGGCTGAACCAGATTCAATCCCTGCTGATGGAGCGAGCCAACTTCTACTCACTGCAACATTATATGATGAAAATTCAAACCCTATCGGTGTTGGAAACCTTGTAACATTTACAACAACCTCAGGCTCACTGGAATTTACTAATCTTTACACTGATTCTACCGGGCGGGTGCAAGTTCGTCTGACATCGTCAACATCTGTCGGTTCAGCTCAAATAACAGCCTCATCAAGCGGCTTCCTTTCGAGCATAACGGTTTGGTTTACACGGTTATCTGCGGCAAGCATAGCGGTTTCAGCACAACCGAGAAGAATTCCTGCTGATGGTATATCAATATCGACAATATCAGCAAATGTACTTGATTCATCTGGTGCTGCTGTGCCAAACAATACACCTGTGAGATTTACAGCAACAAATGGCGTGTTATTCCCTGGGGTTTCGTACACAGTTGATGGTGTTGCGAGCGTGAGTTTGAGGAGCAGCACAACACCAGGAATTTCAATTGTTACTGCTGACGCAGGAGGTGGTGTAAGAAACCAAACAACGGTCGAATTCATCCCCGGAACCCCATCAACTATTGAACTTCAAGCAATCCCTCCATCAATACCAGCAAACGGTGACACATATTCAATAATCCTCGCTACAGTCTACGACCAGAACAGAAACCCTGTTGGTGAAGGTGTTGCTGTTAGGTTCACAACGACGCTCGGCAGAATAGATTCCATATCCTACACAACCTCAATAGGTACAGCACAAGCCAGACTTTATGCAGGAACAACACCGGGCTTGGCGCAGGTTTACGCCATTTCCGGAGAGGCATTCGGACAAATCCAGATCAATTTCACCTCCACAGAAGCTGCATCAATATATCTTACCGTAAATCCAACAGAATTAGTTGCTGACAATCATTCGACAGCAACAATAAATGGTATAGCAAGGAACTCGCTCGGGATACCGGTTACCGACCGTTCACCCATCTTTCTCAGGGTTGTTCCCGATTCTATGGGCAGAGCAACACCATCAATTGCTTATACCGACAGCGGGAATTTTGTTTCAACATTCGTTTCAGGTAGATATGCCGGAAGCGCTTTTATAGTTGCTGATGCCGTTAGTGCGAAGGATAGTGTATTAATAAGACTCTTGCCCGGCGAACCAGAATCAATATCTGTTGAGCTTTCTGACACTGCAATAATGGCTGATAGTAGCTCGACTGCGACAATCATAGCACATTTATATGATAGATATGGAAACCCCGTCGGTGGAGGACACACAGTCAATTTTAGCACGAACCTCGGAAGCGTTAGCCCGGCATCAGATATTACCGACCGCAACGGTACTGCAAGAACAACATTAAGAAGCGGTTTACGCCCGGGGGTAGCAACGGTACGGATAAGCTCCGGTCTTGCACGAACTGAGGCTCAAATCTTGTTCTTCTCCTCAAGTGTTGGGGCAATTATTCTTACTGCAACACCACAGGAGATTACCGCTAATGGGCTAAGCTATTCAGTACTTGAAGCAACTGTATTGGATACCCTTGGAAACCTTGCGTCAGACAACACACCAATTCTTTTTACTGCAGAGCCTGATACATTCGGTTACCTTGTTTCTCGAATTGGCTATACTGAGTCAGGCAAAGCAACATCAATTTTCCGCGCTGGAAGGCGGACGGGTGAAGTAGTTGTGAGTGCGTCATCCGACACGATAGAAGCTCAAACGACAATAAATCTTGTTGCTGGACCTGTGCACAATATCGTTGTGACTGCAACGCCAGAGTCAATCCCTGCAGATGGTCGAACAAGTTCGAGGATTGAGGTTCGGGTAACTGATGCTTTTGGCAATAATGTTGGCGCAGGACATAGCGTTAGTTTTATAACCACATTAGGAACTGTATCACCATCAGTCGCTTATACTAACACAAATGGAATTGCAACAACAAATCTCATATCAGCAACAACTCCAGGGGTGGCTCTCCTTTCGGTTTCCTGTGAAACTGTTTGGGAAACTATTGAGATAACATTCCTTCCGACCGGCGCATCAAGTATGCTTCTCACAGCTAATCCAACATCTCTTGTTGCTGACGGTGTATCACAGAGCATTATAACTGTCACTGTATATGACTCCGCGGGCAATTATGTTTCAGACGGGACGCTTATAAGATTTGAGGTTATAAAACCGGATACTATTCACAACTATGGGAATGTAGTCTCAACTCGCCCAACAGTAGGTGGTACAGCTGTTACAACATATACAAGCGGGACAAAGGAATCAAATATATATATCAAAGCAATGGCAACACTTAATACAGATACACTTGTTGATAGTGTTCTTGTTAGGCTTATTCCCGGTCCACCTGCTACAATTATAGCAACTGCAGATTCTGACACCATTCATGCAAATGGGAGCTCCACAACCTGGATAACAGCTACTGCGCTTGATGGGTTTGGAAACACCGTTCCTGGTGGAACAATAGTTCAATTTTCAACAAGCCTTGGCGAAATAACGCAATCATCAATCACCGATACAAGCGGCGTTGCAAGGGTGGCTCTCGTTGCTGGATATTCAACAGGTACAGCAACAGTTACGATAACATCAGGAAATGCCATAGGATTTGTTGAGGTGAGTTTCATCCCGACTGTTGCAACAAATATTTTCGTTTCGGTAAGTAAACCAACATTAATAGCAAATGGCGAGGATACCTCGCGTGTGGAAGCAAGTGTTCATGATGTTAATGGGAACCTTTCATCGGATAATATTCCCGTTAACTTTGAGATTATACCTAATGGTGGATATTTCCTTCCAAACCGTGTTCTAACTCAGGGCGGAAAAGCATTAACAAAATTGCGAGCTGATACAATTGCTGTTGGTCAAAGAACGATAAGGGCTTATGTAGTTCAGGGCACTGATACTATTTCAGGCACTTCGGTTGTTAAATTCGTTCCTGGTCCACCAGCAAATATAAGCGTGACAGCTGAGGACTCTATCATTCCTGCTGATGGTGTTTCTTATACAGTTATAAATGTTGAATTAAGAGATAGATTTAGCAACCCGGTATCCGCAGGAATTCCTGTTACATTTACAACAAGTATAGGGAACATAACAGGTATCTCTGTAACAGATACGCTCGGAAGGGCATCAGCGATTTTAACGAGCTCCACAACGGTAGGAACAGCGATAATTACGATTAGGTCGGGTGATGCAATAGCTTATACACAGGTGAGATTTTCGCCACTTCTAGCATCAAGAATAGAACTATTAGTTATTCCGCACAGCCTTCCTGGTGATGGTGTTTCGAGCGCTGAGATAATAGCAACAGTACTTGACTCAGCGGGGAATCCGGTTTCAGATAGGACTCGCGTGAGATTTTACCAGGATACCACACGGGCTATGGGAAGAATCATACCGACTACTTCTTATACGAGTGAGGGTGTTGCGCGAGCGACATTCTATTCGCCCACATCTGTCGGGTATGCCGTCGTTTATGCTGAGGCACAATTGGGGGTCAGGGACTCCTTTATCGTGGAACTTACCGCAGGACCACCCGCAATAATAGAGTTTGCCCCATGGGTTCCAAGCAGTCTTCTTGCCGATGGATCAGAGGACTCGATAAGTGTATTCGTGTATGATGCTTACAGGAATCCAGTTGCTCTTGGGACTGAGGTTCAATTCTCAACCTCAAGAGGAACTATTTTTTCACCCGTAACAGTCTATTCTTCATCTGGTGAGGCAAGCACATTTATCTCGAGCAATGAGGTTGGTTCTGCTATAGTTGTTGCTCGATCGGGAGAGGCTGTAACATCAAAAAGGATAGATTTCATCCCTGTTGTGGGTAGATACCTTTATCTTTCTGCAAACCCAACAACACTTGTTGCTGACGGAACAAGCCAAAGCATATTGACAGCGGTTGTGGTGGATAGCCTTTATAGGCCGGTTTCAGATGGTATTCCAATATTTTTCTATTCCTTTGGCAGTGGCAGGCTCGAAAGAAGGACTGTTCTTACAAGCGGTGGTATTGCATCAGTGAACCTCACAAGCGGGACCATAACCGGGAAAGATACCGTAATTGCCCGCTTAACCCCCGGAATTGAGGATACTGTTATCATAACATTTGTTCCGGGTCCTCCGGCATCAATCCAGTTCACAACACCACCACATAACATAGATGCTGGTGGCGACACAACATCATTTGTTGTTCGCGTCCTCGATAGATTTTCTAACCCTGTCCTTGCAGGAACAAGGGTTACATTCGAGACAACACTTGGAACTATAACTACATATGCAGTAACAGATACATCTGGCTATGCGCGAGGAACCTTAACGAGCGGTACAGCGATGGGAATAGCGTTTATTACGGCAAGAAGCGGGGATGCCATAGGATATGTTACAGTTAATATTATGGCAACAGCCGCAGATACGCTCATACTTTCGGCAAACCCGCTAACAATTGTTGCAAATGGCAGGGATAGTTCAATAATTACCGCCACCGTGCTTGATTCTTCAGGGTTGCCGGTCTCTGATGGCACACTCGTGAGATTCTCCACAACAAAAGGTATACTGAGTTCGCCAGCCGTTTATACTGTTGGCGGTATAGCAAGGACTGCACTTATTTCAACGATAACAGCGCCAGATACTGCAATCGTAAGAGCCTCCGCAGGAAGTGGCGTAGTTGATACGGTGCGTGTCGCTTTCCGTGCAGGTCCGCCTGCAATAGTTGAGGTAAGTTCATCAAGACCAACTATTGTTGCAGATGGTCTTGACACTGCAACAATAACAATAAGAGTTAAAGACGAATTCGGTAATAGCATTGGCGCAGGAGAGAGAGTAGATCTTACAGCGTCAGCCGGAGCCTCAATAACAAGCCCCGTATTTACGAACGCAAATGGTGTTGCAACTGCAGTACTAACATCATCAAGAAGACCCGGCTGGACACAGGTTGTGGCAACGGTTGGCAGTGTCTCGGGAAGCGTTACGATTGGGATGTTTGCTGCGGATATAGGCAGAGTTATATTAACCGTTAACCCCATTGTACTTGAGGCAAATGGGACAGCAAGAGCAACTGTTTCTGTTACAGTACTTGACATATTAAATCGACCTGCAGCCGACGGCACGCCAGTATGGTTTGACAGCCTCTCTATGGGGATTGTTATACCACAGCGGGTAGAGACAGTTGATGGCACCGCAACTGCTCAACTAACTGCTTTCACACAAGTCGGATATGACACCCTTTTTGCACATGCAACCCCAGAAAAATTTGATTCTGCAACTATACAATTCATTCCTGGACCACCGTATGTTGCAATCCTCGAACCCGATACCGATAGAGTCCTTGCTGATGGTATAACCATAGATACCATAAGGATAACCGTCTATGACCAGGCAGGTCACCCTGTAAGTTCAGGCTATCCAATAGAACTATCACTCTCACCTGACTATATGGGAACAATCCGGTCAATAGCGATAACTGACTCTTTAGGGCAATGTTCAACGATATTCCGCCCATCGAGGATCCCTGGGGTTGCAACCATATTTGCAAGGTATGAGGGGAGAACAATCGGGATAGTTCAGATATATTGTGAATCGATAGAAGCAAGAGATATAATACTTACAAGCGACAGGACAATAATTCGCGCTGGTGGAACAGAATCTGCAGAGATACAGGCGCTTGTCCTCGATGCGAGTGGGAGACCCGTGTCTGATTCAACCGGTGTTTTCTTCACCCTTACTACATCATCAACAGCAGGAATAGTATTCCCTAGCTGGAGCCAGACTATAGGAGGTATAGCCCGAACCCGACTTATAAGCACAACTAACGCTGGAGCCTCCTATATCTATGCCACAGCCGGAACTGCCAAAAGCGATACATTAATGATAGAAATCATTCCTTCTTCACCAGCCAGAATCTACTTCACCCCGACACCAATAGAGCTCACCGCAGATGGTATATCTACAGCTACAGATACCGTATATGTTGAGGATCAATTTGGGAATAGGGTACGAAACGCATTGGTTGAATTCAGAATAGACATTGGAGATATTGCTCCTACAAGCGCAGTGACTAACGATTCTGGAAAGGCTATATTTACAATTCGTGCCCCAAGAAAAGCGACGACAACACAGGTTAGGGCAAGCGTTGGAAGCATTGTTGGAATAAAGAATGTTAAATTCACACCTACGCCAATAGAAAATGTCACGATATATGCTTATCCTACAGGGATTCCCGCAACAGGAAGGGATACATCATCAATAACTGCGGTTTTAACCACAGTAGACGGAAGACCTGTTTCTGACGGCATACCGGTTTGGTTCACCACAGATTATGGCTTTATAACCCCAACAGATACGACTGTAAATGGCGTTGTTAATGCGACATTAGTGAGCGCTGATACATCAATTACTGCGAATGTTTGTGTTAATGCTACAGATGTTACAGCGGAACCTGACAGCAATGTGAGCAATTGTACGAATGTTGTATTTTCAGCCGGACCGCCGGATTCTGTTTATGCTTATGTGCAAAGAGATAGTGGTCCGCTTCTGCCCGGCGACACAATAACCGTTGGGAGTACAACAAGGCTCAGGATTGTGGTTGTTGTTCGTGATGTTATGAGAAACTATGTTGCTCCTGGAACTATAGTCCATTTATCCTTGGACTCAACAATATACGGTTCTTTAAGCGACACTGTTCTTGCAGTAAACACACAAGGGGCATGCACAACATATTTCAATGCTGGTAGAAAGGCTGGAATCACCTGGATAACAGCATCAACCGACAACGGCAAATCCGCAAAGGTATACATTAGACTTCTTCCAGAGTCCCCACAATCGATCGAATTGATCGTTAGTAACTCCGCCATATTTGTTCGAGGTGGCGGGGAATTTGACTACTCAGTAATCACCGCTTATATTGTCGATAGATTTGGAAACTCCGTCAGGGACAGCACTAAGGTTCTCTTCGTTCTGACTAATTACCCAGGAAGCTCTCCTGGAGAGATTCCAACGCTTGAGCCAAGACACCCAACAAATCCATTATCATCTGATACGATTTATACGCTCGATGGTCGGGCAAATGTGACATTAAGGGCTGGAAGTTTATCGGGTACGGTTATTGTTGATGCTATTGTTGATACGCTGAGATCGAGAGCACCAAGAATTACGATAAGAAGCGGATTACCATATAGAATTTCCCTTTTTGCACTGGATTGTAATGTACCTGGTTTAAATGTAGATGGTTTACAGGATACAATTATTGCTGCGGTTGCCGATAGCAACAACAACCCTGTTTCATCTGGAACAGCGGTATATTTCAGTGCAAATGGTGGGTTAATAATAGGGAGCGATACTACAGATACAAATGGATTTGCAAGGACAATATGGTATAGCGCCAATCCTCGCCCCGCTGGTGGATTTATTACAATTTATGCTGAAACAAGGGGTGAGGGCACCACGGTTGTGAGGGATTCCACTAAGATAATCTTAAGCGGTAATGTTACAACACTCGAAGCCGTAGCAACTCCGGAATCTATCCTTGCTAATGGGACCTCCTATTCAACAATAACGATAACAGCAAAAGACATTAATAACAATCCTGTTGCTGATATGAGCAGCATATCGCTCACAACAACGCTCGGCTCAGTTCAATCACCTGTTTTCACAACAGGAGAATGCAGGGTTAGCACGGCAACATCAAGATATACCTCAACAACCCTTCTTTACGATAATATCCCAGCAGATACATCTTTAGGTGACAGAGCTATTATTTACATAACAAGCCATACTGCCTCAACAAGCCTGACTATATATCTTAGAACTGGTGACCCGAGCATTGAGAGGACTACAATAACAGCGCCAACCTCAATACCATACAATTCGTCAGCATCGATTACGGTCACAGTAAAGGATATCTGGGGGAATCCACTTGGTGGGGAAACGGTAGTACTTACGGCGAGTAGAGGAAGTGTAAGTGGTTCACCTGCAACAACAAATAGAAGTGGGGTAGCATCGTTTATCTATACAGCACCTGGAAGTGGGACGAGTGATATAGTGACAGCGGTAATAACGAGAACAGGGGACAGCAAATCACAGACTATAACAATAACTCCGTCAAAAATGAGTGAAATATATCTCCCCTCCGATGAAAGGGGTGAAAGATGAAAAGGGCTTTTTTGCTTGTGCTTTTGGTACCATCATTGATTCTTGCTTATCCAATTGCTGGACCATCTGCTGAGAGCGGGAGATTTTCTGCTTCGTTCATTTACACACGCGAGGCAAGAAACATCCGCGGTCTAAAAATAAAGAGCGACCGGGCGTTGTCTCGTTTAACATATGGAATAACATGCTATCTTGAAATCTATCCCATACTCGGCGGCGCCGACCTGAATTTCCCGTCAGATAACGATTATGTGAGCTATTATAATGGTAGCTGGGAGCTCGCCCTTGGTTGCGGCATACGATTCCACTACCTTGACTGGATATTACCAACCTCACCACCTCAATATCTCCGCTCTTATGTAAATCTCTTTTATTTCACTTATGAATCACGGGATACGATAACTGAAGGTAGCCTGCGATACTGGAAAGTAAAATACAGGATGCGATAATTTGGTGCCGGCGTATACTGGAGCTACCAGTGGAGAATCCTGAATTTCTCATTCGGAGGAGAATATACATATATAAATGGTCGTGTATGGTGGGAAGCATATTCGCCTAGCTGGAACAGAATTTTCAAATCCTCAAGCTTCTTCAATGACCCATCACAATACCCACGACCAATTGTAGGTCTTGACATCATTCTGCCTTTGAATTTAGTTTTATCAATTGAAACAAGACCCTGGATAAATAAAGAGAGAACATAAATATCACT
>JBAMLU010000069.1:22030-24208 GCA_039793385.1 bacterium | reverse complement strand
AGTTGTTTTTCACCCTTGCCTGTCATACCAATTTGTCCTGATGCACACCCAGCACAGGCAGGATGCGAAATTATGATGCCCGAGTTGAAAAGATTTAAAAGGGTACCATCGTGAAGTATCTGTGAAAATGTCCTTCTCGTTGATGGCACAAGTTTGAATGTTATGCCGGGTGCTATACTTTCACCATCAAGGATATCGGCAACAGCTTTTATGTCAGAATATCGTCCATTTGTGCAGGAGCCCACAAAAACCGTATCAAACCTCATCCCTAAATATTCCCTTACAGGATGAACATTCCCTGGCGAATATGGTGCTGCAAGAAGTGGTTCGAGATTTGATATATCTATGTTGTATTCATTAAGATATTTCGCATCAGGGTCAGCAGAAACGAAATTATATACTTTTCCGGTAAGTTCTTTTAATTCCCGTTTAATCATCTCGGACGGTGGGAAGAATATTGATATAAGTCCCATTTCTGTAGCCATGCTTGCGATTGTGACTCGCCCGTCGAGCGGGAGGGAATCGATGTAGTCGCCGTAAAGCTCAACCGAGTTCCCGAGAAGACCGCTTGTACCAAATTGTCGCAGAAGCTCGAGCACAACATCTTTCGGTGTAACGGGGAATTTTGGGCTTCCGCGCAGGTTTATCCTCACCGAATGTGGAACCTCAAACCAGGTTTTCCCAGTCTTAAAAACAAAAGCAACATCCATATCCCCCATACCCTGACCGAACGCACCAACAGCCCCGAGAAGATTATAGTGGCTATCGGTTCCTACAGCTGTCATCCCAGCCCCAATGATACCCTCCTCTATGAGAACATGTGTTCCTATCCCACTTTCGACATCAAACAACCTAACCCCGTGTTTCCGTGCAAATTCTCTCACTAATTGCTGATTCTCTGCATATGGGATGTTGTTAGCGGGAGCAACTGTGTCAAATGTGAAAAATGTCCTCGATTTATCCCCAATAGGACTATCCGGGAATTCATCCTCAAGGTATTTCACAACATTTGGACCACCAAAGTCCCTTGCGGTTTTGATATCGATTTCAAGCCAGATAACCTCTTCCGGTGATACCTTGTTTTTGCTGTGTTCTTGAAGGATTTTTTCGATTATTGTTTTTCCCACATCCCCTCTCTTTCTTTTTTAAAAAATATACAACAATTTTATGATTTAGCAAGCATTCAATTATGATGTAGCCCTTATACTACTTCTATTAGAATGCGGATGTATTTTTCTATCAAATTAATGTAAATTTCTCTTGATTTTTATGAAATTCAGGTTTATATTAAATATATAGGTTTCGGGGCGTGGCGCAGCCTGGTAGCGCACTGGCATGGGGGGCCAGTGGTCGCTGGTTCAAATCCAGTCGCCCCGATATTGGCAGAAACGATGATATATGGATACCATAAGAAGAAGATATCTTGAATTAATGAAGATTATTTTGTTTCCAGACATATATTCTTGAAAGGTGAAAATGAAAAGGACACATACTTGTGGTGAACTCAGGAAAGAAGATGCTGGAAAACATGTTGTACTCTGCGGATGGGTCAAAAGGGTGAGACATCATGGCAGTGTTATATTCATAAACCTTCGCGATAGATACGGAGTTACGCAGGTGGTTGTCAACCTTAACCAGAAAGATGCATTTGAAATAGCCGAAAGCCTTCATATGGAGGATGTTATAGGGGTTGAAGGGATTGTGGTAATGCGTCCACCGGAGAGCCTCAATCCTCTTATGGAAACAGGAGAGATTGAGGTTGTGGCAGAAAATATTGTCGTATTCAGCAGGGCAGAACCCCTTCCGTTTGTGATTGATGATGAGATAAATGCAACAGAGGAGCTAAGGTTTAAATATCGCTACCTTGATCTCAGGCGGGAGAGGCTAAAAAATATGCTCATTCTTCGTTCAAAAGCCGCAAACGCTGCAAGGGAATTCCTTTTAAAGGAAAACTTCATCGAAATAGAGACTCCGATGCTTATTCGCTCAACACCTGAGGGTGCACGGGATTTCCTGGTGCCAAGTAGAAAACATAAAGGTATGTTCTATGCTCTTCCGCAGTCGCCACAACTCTACAAGCAGATTCTTATGGTTGCTGGGTTCGATAGGTATTTCCAACTCGCAAGATGCTTCAGGGACGAGGATTTCCGCGCCGACAGACAGCCTGAATTCACTCAA
>JBAMLU010000069.1:19229-22020 GCA_039793385.1 bacterium | reverse complement strand
TTGAGATGTCGTTCGTGGATGAGGAAGATGTGATGAGCTTGTCTGAAAGGCTATTAAATTATATCATTATGAAAACCCTCGGCATAACAATTGAACTTCCTCTACCAAGAATAAGCTACTCTTATGCTATCTCGAAATACGGGACCGATAAACCCGATATAAGGTTCGGGCTGGAACTCAACGATATAACAGAGATATTTTTGTCAACGGGGTTTAGGCTATTTTCCGAAACGGTTAAGACGAGCGGCAAAATCCTTGGCATAAAGCTCGGAAAAGAAGTAACTTTCACAAGAAAAAAACTTGACGAACTTAACGAGAAGACGAAAGAATACGGCGGGAAAGGGCTTATTATTCTCAGGGTGAAGGAAGGCAATCTCGACGGCGGTATTGCAAAATTTTTGAGCGACGAACAAAAGAAGAAACTTATAGAGAGGCTCAATTTAACTGAGAATGAAAGCGTTGCAATCGCTTTTGGTAAAGAAAAAGAAACTCGAGAACTTCTCGGTAAGATGCGGGTTTATATGGCGGAGAGGGAGGGTTTATTTGACAAAAGGGAATTTAAAGCATTATGGGTTAAGTCATTTCCGCTTTTCGAGCTTGATGAAAGCGGGATTTTAACCCCAGCTCACCATCCTTTTACAGCGCCAGACCCAGCCGATATAGAACTTTTAGAAAAAGAGCCTCTTAAGGTAAGGGCAAGAGCATATGACCTCGTATTGAATGGATATGAGATAGCAAGCGGCTCAATAAGGATATGGGATATAGAGCTTCAAAAGAAGATATTCAGGTTGATAAATATAGATGAGAGCGAGGCGAATGAGAGGTTCGGTTTTTTGCTTGAGGCTTTTAAATATGGCGTTCCACCTCACGGTGGGATAGCGTTTGGATTTGATAGGTTAGTGATGTTACTTGGGGGATGCAGCTCGATAAGAGATGTTATCGCATTCCCGAAAACAACGCAGGCAGCGTCACTTATGGATGGCGCGCCTTGTAAGGTAGACTTAAAACAGATTGAAGAACTTGGTATCAAGCTGGATGAAGAAAAATGAAAACAACAAAAAAAGAAGAACTCCTTATATTCCCAATAGGGGAAATTGATCAGCGAGAACTCCTCGGGCAGAATGGACAGTTTATCCGCGAGATAGAAGAGGAATTTGGGGTAAGGATTGTGGCAAGGGGTGATGAATTAAGAATTTTCGGACGACCCAGAGCACTCATTGAAGTAAGAGAGCTTCTAAAAGAGATAACGAATTACATAAAAAGCGGGGGACATCTTTCACCTGATGGTTTTCATTATGCGCTAAAGATGTTTCATGAGAAAGGAAGCGAGGCTTTGCATCTCGACGAGCTTGACGATAGAATCCTTATAACAGCCCGTCAGGAAATTATTAGACCGAGAACTGAGGGACAAAAAACATATATAAGAGCCATATTGGAAAATGATATTGTGTTTTCTATAGGTCCTGCGGGGACAGGGAAAACATATCTTGCGGTGGCTATGGCTATACGGGCATTGAAGATGAGAGCCATAGAACGTATAGTGCTTGTTCGACCGGCAGTTGAGGCTGATGAGAGCCTCGGATTCCTCCCAGGTGATATGAGAGAAAAAGTTGACCCTTATCTTCGCCCACTATATGATGCTATATACGATATGATACCTGATGTTAAGGTTGAGCGGCTTATTGCTCAAAGAACAATAGAGATTGCGCCATTAGCTTATATGCGTGGAAGGACATTGAACAACTCATACATAATTCTCGATGAGGCGCAGAACAGCACATACAGGCAGATGAAGATGTTCCTTACTAGATTGGGTTTCAACTCTAAAGCGATAGTAACAGGAGATATTACACAGATTGACCTTAAAAATAAAGAGGATTCCGGGCTCGTTCAGGTTCAACATATACTAAAAGGCATACAGGGGATTGCGTTTGTTTATCTTTCTGAGCTTGATGTTGTTAGGCATCCACTTGTAATGGAGATAGTCAAGGCTTACGAAGAATACGAGGTGTCAAGAAAATCGAAGGAGAAAAAGAAATCCGAGGGTGAAGGCTAAATTTTTCGATATAAAAAGGGCTAATCCTTATTCATTCTTCATTCTTCTTTTATTAGTAGCCTTAATGCTACATCCATGGTCGAACCCTAATTTTGAGGTCCCTAAAATAGGGGATATTTCTAAGAAGGAGATAATTGCACCCTTCACATTTTACATAATGAAAAGCGACAGCGAACTTGCAAGAGAAGAAGCGGAATTAAATTCGAGCATACCGGAGATGGTTGAAGTTATTGACACAATTAGACCATTGATGATAGACTCACTCAAAAATCTTCTTGCAGCGACACGGGAAATAAGAAACAGCGTTATAAATCTTGAGGAGAAAAGGAAAGCAATAAAAAATCTTTGGGGGGAACTATCAAATGATGAAATATCAACTCTTCTAACAACACGCCAACTACGAGCGGTAGAGGAAAAACTTGTCGAGATTCTTCACGAATTGTATTTAAATGGCATAGCACCAAAAGAACTTCTTACTGATGGTATCTCCGGACTTTACTCCGTTAAGATAGATAACGAGGAACATATTTATCCCTTAGAGACACTCATTGATACCTACGGTGCCAAAAACGAGCTAAAAACAAAATTAACACAGGCATTTCCCGACTATGAGGAACTTGTAAACCTAAGCTATCGAATTTGTGAAAGATTTATCCGACCGAACCTGAGATGGGACAAGGAAAAAACAAGAGAAAAGAGGGATGAGATTGTAAAAACCATAGTTCGACAAAAGGG
>JBAMLU010000069.1:18402-19219 GCA_039793385.1 bacterium | reverse complement strand
GAAAGATGAACGGATTGTGGGTTCTCACGAGAAAATTACACCGGAGATATACGAAAAACTCGTTTCGCTCAAAAAAGCGATGCAAAAAACCGAGCTTGGGAAAAGCCGAGAAAAACTATATTCGCTTCTGCCCGTTTTTCTTTTTTATATTCTTATGGTTTTGATGGTTCTGATATTCACGAGGATATTCAAACAGGAACTATTCAAAAACAGGATAAACCTTTCAATATTCATCCTCTTAATTTTTGTAGAGCTTATCTTTTCCAAAGCGGGGAGCATCATAAAATTAAGCCCACATATCTTACCGACCCCATTAGCCGGGGTATTAGGATATTTCTTGTTTGGCTCGAAAATTGCGGCAGGACTTATAGGAGCAATAGCGCTTTTTGTCGGGACACAGCTTTCTTTTTCCTTTCTCGATTCTTTCCTTGTGTTAACAACAGGGATGCTCTCTTTGTATCTTTTTTCAAAATTAAAGAGCCGTAACGAGGAATACAAGTATGCTTTAATACTTTCCGCCTTTTCTTTAATAATCTCCTTGTTAATCGGATTTATTTGTGAATATAGCAAGGACGAGATGGTATTGAGAAGCGGAGGGATATTGTTGTCATCGTTCATTTCGCCGCTGGTTGCTTTATCAATTTTACCGATATTTGAGCGTTTTGTTGGAGGGTGCACGAATTTTACCCTCTTAGAGTATTCAAACACGAATAACCCGATTTTGCAGCGTTTAATGCTTGAGGCGCCGGGGACATACAGTCATTCAATAACTGTGGCTACGCTTGCTGAGGCAGCTGCGGATGCAATCGGTGCTAAT
>JBAMLU010000069.1:3735-18392 GCA_039793385.1 bacterium | reverse complement strand
CAAGAGTAGGCGCTTATTACCATGACATCGGGAAACTTGCTCACCCCGATTATTTCGACGAAAACCTCAGAGGGAAAAGCAAACACGAAAAACTTTCTCCGCACATAAGCTTTCTTATATTGTCGGAACATGTTAAGGAGGGTATTGAACTGGCAAGGAAAAACAAGTTCCCGCGCCCGATAATAGATATTATCGCCGAACACCACGGCAAAACTACAATGGAATATTTTTACCAGAAAGCGCTTGACAAAGAGATGAATGTCAGTCGGGAATTATTCAGGTATCCGGGTCCACGACCAAAATCGAAGGAATCAGCGTTGGTGATGCTTGCGGATGAGGTTGAGGCGGTTGTGAGGTCGCTTGATGATACCTCACCGGAGAAGCTCGCAAATACAATAGAAAGACTTATAAAATCAAGGGTAGATGATGGAGAATTAAAGGATTCAGGATTAACACTAAAAGACCTTGAAATAATAAAGGAAAACTTCATTAAAATAATGCTTGGCATTTATCATGAAAGAACGCCTTACCCTGAAACTAAGGAGGTCAGCGACACTGGTCCGGATAACCAAATTGTATACTAAAAAAAGGCTTCCAAGAAAGAAACTTCTTGATGCTATAGAACTTGTATTGCAGGATTTTAAAGTTAAAGCGAAGGCTTTGGAACTTATATATGTGAACAAACTTTATATTAGAAATCTTAATCGGAAATTCTTTGGAGTGCCTGGGGCTACTGATGTTATCTCTTTCCCTTTTGAGGAGGAGGATTTCCTTGGGGAGATTTATGTTTCGGTGGATACGGTGGAAAAGCAAGCGAAGATATATAATACCACATTCGAAAGCGAGCTCATAAGGGTAACAATCCACGGACTTCTCCACCTTCTTGGATTTAAAGATTCAACAGAAAAGGAAAAAGAGGAGATGCACAGGCTCGAGGATTCATATCTTTTAAGAATCCGGGTTGAAGAATGATTATCATATTCCTCGCTATTCTCATTTACTTGTTTCTTATCTATATTGTCACAGCCGAGTTATTTGTCGTTGGATTGAAACCTGATAATATAGCCGAACTCGCCGCAAATAAGCGCTCCAGATGGATCGCCGAGCTTCTTCAAAACCCGCGAAGGTTTTCGGCATTCTTTATCATAACAAGGCTCATTGCATCATCGCTTGCTATAGTCCTACTATTTTACATATTATATGACATACCTCTTATACGACCTTATCCCACGCCAATACGGTTTATACTGGCATTTCTCGCTGACCTTGCTTTATATCTTCTTCTTTCACATATATTTCCATTTTCACTTTTAAGATTGATACCTGAACATGTTTTATCTGGGATGGTCTATTTTCCAATGTTCCTATACAAAGTTTTTTATCCGTTAGCGGTTGTCTGGGAGAAATTGATAGAAGGTGGGTATGCATATGATAGTCTTATGTGTCGTGGATACCTTGAGAAACCGATAGATGCCGAGAACATAAGCAAAACCCTTCAGAGCGAGGAAATCGACATAATGAGGCACATATTTGATTTTGGGGAGACAATAACAAAGGAGGTTATGATACCGCGGATTGATGTTGTTGCGGTGCCTGTGGAGACAAAGGCTTTTGAGCTTGTGCAACTGATTAAACAAACGGGACATTCAAGGATACCGGTTTATAGGGAGACCATTGATGAGATAGTTGGTGTAGTCTATGCAAAGGACCTTCTCATTGCTATGGGATGCAATCCTGAGGTTGAGATTGAAAAGATTATGAGAGAACCTTATTTTGTGCCTGAGGTTAAGCCGGTGGTTCAGCTCTTTCACGAGATGAAAAATAATCGAATACATTTCGCTATAGTTGTTGATGAGTATGGCGGAACAGCGGGAATTGTTACGCTTGAGGACCTTATTGAGGAACTTGTTGGCGAGATTGAGGATGAGTACGATAAGGATGAAAAACTCATTACGCAGATAGACAATAGAACATTTGTTATTTCAGGTAAACTTCTTATCGCCGATATAAATGAGGAACTTGAGTTTGACCTACCCGAGGAAGAAGCGGATACTATTGGCGGGTTCCTTCTGAAACTCAAAGGTGATATACCAAAACAAGGCGAAAGATTTTCTTTTGGAAAATATAAATTTGAGGTTTTAGAAACAAGGAAAAACAGGATTATAAAGGTTAAAATTAGGAGGGAGGAATGAATGGAAAGCGAATAATACCCGCAATAATAATTCTCATTTTCTCATCAAGGCTACCCTGTGAACCAATCAAGAATGCGTCCAATCTTACAATATTAGAAAGTGGTCCAACGGCAATAAAATTTTCCGTTGAGATAAACGAGCAATACAATTGGTCAGAATCAGATTCAGTAATAACGCTCTTTTTCGGGATTCCTCACGGTGCTTCGTTCAAATTAAGGGTATGTGATGTTTCTGCCGAGATTAATGAAGAAGACGAAATATGCAGAGCAAGCGAGGTTGGGATAATGCACGGATTAAGGCTCGGTACTATTGATATTTTTCCTTTTTCAAAATCTGGGGCAATCCACAAACTTGTTTTAGAACTTCGTTTTTCAAGTTCGTATAGTGAAGCAGATAGATGTGATTCGCCTGTCTTTTACCGCATTTTCAACGCTTATCTTCTGAACCCACCACCGCACGGTATATTCAGAAATGCCGGGCGATATCTCATAATTTCGGGTATACCTTTTTTATCAGCGGCTAATTTCCTTGCGGAATGGAAAAGGAAAGAGGGGTTTGAGGTAAAGGTAGTTACGACAGAAACCGCAGGAACAATACCAAGCGTAATATTGAACTATATAGTAAACGAATATAGAAATCCAGCCAGACGACCGGATTTCGTTCTTTTGTATGGTGATGTGGAATTTCCATCGGGAAGCTTGCCGGATTATGGTTTCTCGATGTATACTTCGGATTATCCTTATTCTCTCCTTGATGGTAGCGACTATTTTCCTGATGTTCTTCTTGGGCGCCTCCCGGTTGACACACAGCCTGAGGCTCTTGTAGCCGCAAGCAAGATAATTAACTATGAGAAAGACCCTGTCTCTACAAACTCAGGATGGCTCGTTAGAGGAACAGGGGTCGCTACATATGTTCACGCATTCTCCGCAGTTGGGTCTGTGCTATGGGTGAGAGAGCTTCTCCTTCGCCACTCGTTTACAAATGTTGATACATTCTTTTACGGAACAACAACTATAACACCATCAATGATAGCATCATCAATTAACAATGGTGTCCACTATATTGACTACAGAGGCTGGGCAGGTTCTAATGGCTGGTGGGAGCCACAATTTGAAGTTAGTGATGTTTTTGCGCTAAGAAATATCGGGATGACTCCCATTGTCACAAGTATTGTTTGTGGAACCGGAGAATACGGTGACGATTATATGGACCCTACTTTTGCTGAAGCCTGGATAAGGGTTGGAACACCAACCGCTCCTCGGGGTGGTGTGGCGTTTTTTGGCACAACAGATCATAGTACCCACACACGCTATAACAACCCTATAAATGAAGGATTTTATTTCGGCGCTTTCGAGCTCGGATGTGAAACAATTGGTGAGGCTGTCCTCGCCGGAAAAATGGAACTATACGCAAGAATGGTAAGCGAGAGGGAAAGTAGAGTCAGACAGTATTTCCACACTTATAATCTTCTCGGTGACCCAGGACTTATCACCAGAACGGGTTTACCTCATTCATTCAACCCTATTACACCACCAGCGATATCAAGAAGCGGGGCGACAATAGAGTTAGAATTGCGTGATAACTCCACAGGCGATATTGTCAGTGGTGCTGCGGTATCATTCTATTCGCCACGCGATTCGCTTTTAATTTTCGCCTATTCTGATGAACAGGGTAAATCTACAATAATAGTGCCAAGCATTAATGCTGATACGGCATTTCTCAGCATTTCAAAAAGGGATTTCATCCCTGTTATAAAAAAGCTACCCGTTTTATATAATGCACCAATATTAAGCATAAGAGGTATATATTTAAGTGATGGTACACCTGGAAATTTCAATTCTATTCTTGAGCCGGGTGAAGGCGCACTTTTAAGGTTAAGGCTCGTTTCATCTGCAAGAATACAAGCTCCAGTTATACTTGTGGATTCGCCCTCACAATATATCTCGTTTGATACAACATCTTTTGCTTTGAGCGAAATAAACGAAGGCGAAAATGATATAATATTATCAATAAGGGGCAAGAGCGGATTAAGTTCGGGTGAGAGCCCGATTTACTTAAGAGTCATAGGAATCGATGGTAGCGAAAGTTCAGTGATGTTTTACATACCTACTCAAGGTCCATATATAGAGGTAAACAATATAATTG
The DNA here is from genome assembly GCA_039793385.1 of bacterium. Classification (GTDB taxonomy): domain Bacteria; phylum UBP14; class UBA6098; order JBAMLU01; family JBAMLU01; genus JBAMLU01. The sequence goes on along the minus strand of JBAMLU010000069.1, from coordinate 14,055 downwards.
TTGCGGATACAGTTGAAGGTTCCGACGGTGATGGGCAACTTGAGCCAGGTGAATCGGCTTTACTATGGGTGGAACTCATCAACAATTCATTCGTTAACTTTGAAACATTGCTCGTCTCATACTCTATAAGAAATGGCTTTGCCTCCGTAAATGACTACGAACCATTGAAATTTATCTCTTTAATTGGAAGAGGTGGAAGAAGAATATCATCAGTTCCGATAAAAATAAAGCTCTCTCCATTAATACCGGAGGGTAGCACGATAGAAATAGGTTTCTGGGTTAATTTTTCAGGTACAGAGCAAGAATTGGAGGAATATTCTTTGAGTGTGCCAGCAAGAGCAACATACAGGGTTATTGGACCGGATAACTACGGATATGTTTGCTTAAGCGATATGCTTATAGGAGTATACCCTGGAGCACCATCATATTCGTGGGCAGAAGTTGTTCCTGAGTTTGGCGGCGATGGAGAATTAATCCTCTCAAGCGATGACACAGTTGAGGTATTCGAGCTCCCATTTCCTTTGAAATTTTATGGAAATACTTATACAAGAATCACTATTTCGTCAAATGGTTGGGTTGCCCCGGATTCTGTTCCGCCTTTCCTTTTCCAATTCTATAATCTTCCAATCCCGCATCCCGGTGGTCCGTGGGGGATAATAGCGCCATTTTGGGATGACCTTAGCCCTCATATTGGAGGGGTATATTACTATTATGATGAACCGCATCATCGGATAATATATGAGTGGAGCAATGTTCCTCACGCCTCGACCGGTGCAATCCAAACATTCGAGGTAATAATTTACGACGCTAATTATTATCCAACAACAACGGGCGATTGCGAAATCGTTTTCCAGTATAAGACGGTTAACGACACTGATTCGGAAGAGAACTTCTCAACCGTTGGAATTTGTTCACCGTATATCCTTGATGGTATACAATATCTATATTCAAGAATCTATGCGCCCGGAGCTGCAACCATCGCAACAGGTCGAGCTCTGAAATTCACCACAGATCTCCCATTATGCAATATATTTGGCAAGGTAACACTTGAGGATGGGGTTGAGGATGTTAATGCCAGAGTATATATTCCCGGCGGCAAAGAAACACTGACAGATAGAGGTGGCAACTACTCTTTAAAGATGCTTCCACCCGATACATCAAGGATTATAGCCACAAAAAGAGGCTATTTCCCCGCTGAAACCGTGCTTGCGCTTGTGCCATATACCACGATAAGAAATGTAAACTTTGTTCTCAGAAAGATACCATCACCAGACTCAGTAAGTGCAACCAAAGGGGATACAAATCTTGTTGTGAGCTGGGCAGTAAGAGAGCATCTTGTTCCTGATTCAGCAAGGATTTATCGCTCACAGATACTTGGTGGAAATCATTCATACATAGGAACAACATCAGGCTCAGAAACATCTTTCATTGATACAACAGCTATACCCCGTGCAAAATACTACTATTATGTATCACTTTTCTACGGAGAAGGCGAGAGCAACCTTGCAGGACCTGACTCCGGATGGATTGGTTCAACCTCAATAAGCGAAGGCATAAGAACACCCGAGAAAATTTCGTTTTGGGTTTATCCTAACCCGTTTAATTCCTCATTGTTTCTCGAAACGAACGAGACAGGCTCATATGAGATACTCGTCCACAATATCCTCGGAAACATTGTCAAAACACAACAAATAAAAGCACCTGCAAGAGTAAAGCTGGAATTCTACAACTCACCATCTGGAATATATCTTTTGTCACTTTATAAAGATAAAAAAATCATTGAGATGAAGAAAATCCTTCTTTTAAAATAATAGGGTATGAAAAACGAATTCATAAACGCATCGATTTTAGGTGGACTTTTTGTGGGGTTGTTTTCGGGATTGCCTTATGTGAAATACGGGAACTGCTTTTTCTGTATGTGGAAGATTGGCGGAGGAATACTTGCAGCCGGGCTTTTTTATCACTGGGTGAAGAAAATCGCGGTAAAGGATGGATTTTTGCTCGGGCTTGTCGCCGGGGTAATTGGATTCTTTGTCACAGGCGTGATTCTTATAATAACATATATAATAGGCAAAGAACCGGTTATAACGCTAAATATAAAGAATCTCGATCTCACTGAGCAGTATCTCGAATACATTGCCAGAGCACCAACTATGCTTCTACTATTCAGCTTCCTCTGGGAATTTTTCACTGACATTCTTTTTGTATCTTTAGGTGGAATTATAGGAAGTGAGATATTCGGAAGCGATAGGAAGTAGGAATATGGATTTATTAACATCTTTTGGGAGGCTAAAAGGGGCTCTTAAGAAGACAAAAGAGAAACTTGGTGGCGGGCTACTCACGATATTTAAGGGCAAGAACATTCTTGATGACGAGCTTGCTGAAGAGTTGGAAAGAAGACTAATTATGGCTGATGTTAATGTTTCTATAGTTGAGGATATAATCGAGAAGCTCAGAAAAGGGCATTTCAAAAGCGAGTCTGAGCTTATTGATGGATTGAAAGATATACTTTTGCAATATTTTGATGAGCGATCGGAGCCATTTAATGTGAGCTCAACACCGTATATTATTCTTATTGTTGGGGTTAACGGCACAGGAAAAACAACAACGATTGCTAAACTTGCGCACTGGTTTAAGAGGAGCGGGAAGAAGGTTATTCTTGGTGCAGCGGATACATTTCGTGCGGCGAGCCAGGAGCAGCTTGCAATATGGGCTGAGCGGGTAGATGTTCCTTTCGTTGGTGGGAAGATGGGCGCTGACCCTGCATCAGTGGCTTTCGATACCGTATCGAAAGCTATTTCCAGGGGATATGATATTGTTATAATAGACACAGCAGGGCGAATACATACGCGAAAAAACCTTATGGACGAGCTATCAAAAATCTCCCGTGTGCTTGCGAAGCTTGTGCCTGAGGCTCCACATGAGGTGATTCTCACCATTGACGCAACAACGGGACAAAACGCTATAAATCAGGCAAGGGTCTTCAGTAAGTCAACAAAACTTACCGGTATAATCCTTACAAAACTCGACACAAGCGCAAAAGGTGGCTCTTTATTTAGTATTAAAGGCGAACTCCATCTCCCAATCAAGATGGTCGGTATTGGCGAGAAAGTTGAGGATATAGTGATTTTTAACCCACACGAATTTGTCGATGAACTTATTAAAAGCAATTGATTTTACCTAACGAAGGATAAAAGAGAGCACAATTGCAATGTAAAGGAATGTGTCGAGCAAAAGCAATGCATACCCAGAGCTTCTTTTCTTCTTAAGAAAAAGAAAAGGCGAATATGCAAGATATAACGGTATAAGAAATAGAAGATAATATTTCAATTGGAAAATTCCCTTATAGATACTGATAAAGAAAAACAAGCTTCCGATAAGGAGAAAAATATCTATAATTGTTTGGGTTCCTCGCTCACCAATCTGACCTACAAGGCTATCGAGCGACAGAACCCTGTCGCATTTCATGTCTATTATGCTTGAATAGAGAGCTCTTGCGAGAACAAGGGATATAAAGAAGGGCAAAAGATAAGCAAGTTTTTCGCTTGAGAACGCTTGCCCAAAGCTCGGAATAAGTATCACGGAAAATGTCCAGAATAATGTTACAAAAAATTCCCTTAAAGGAAGTTTGAGAATAGATCGAGGAATAAGCTTATTAGCGTAAAGAAAGCCGAGAAACAGGAGAACAAATCCAATAATTGACTGCGCACTCCTTAATAAAATAAGAATTACAATGGAAAGAAAGAGGCTTGCGTATCCAAGCAATTTTAGTTCGTTTTTGTATACGCTAAAGAATTTTGCTTTAGAGAACTCGCCAATAGGGAATTGGCTCCAGTCATTGAGTTCTTCAAAAGTGTGAAATGAAAGTATGAGGAAGATTGGCATAATTAGCGTTTCAAGAGATAGATTAAGTCCGAGCAAATTCATAATTAGGAGTGTAATTCCGATGGAACCGATGGCAGAAAATATTTTAGACTGCACAACAAAATAAGCTATGTCCTTTATCCATTGCCATCTAATAAATTTTTCTGATTTTGCGCCGATTCTTTCGAGTTTTTCGAGAATCTCGGATATTATCCATGATGGTGTTGATGCGCCGGCTGTAAGCCCAACAGTTTTAAACCTTTCAAAATCGCTCTCGTTAATTTCATCAGCTTTTTCAACAAAAAATGATGGCTTACCGGTTCTTTTCGCAATCTCATACAATCTTCTTGTATTGGCGCTTGATTTTCCTCCAACAACGACAATAGCATCAACATCCTTCGCAAGCTCGATAAGTTCCTTTTGCCTTGTTGATGTTGTGTTGCAAAGGGTATCAAAAACAAGGGTCTCAGGTGACCTTCTTCTTATAATCTCAGCCGCCGAATTGAATTTCTCCCTATCAAAAGTGGTTTGAAATAGCACGCAGGTTTTTTCGTCAAGCTCAATTCTCTCGAATTCCTCCACATCCTCAACGACCTTCGCCTTATTATCCGAATAACCAAGGAGTGCCTCTATCTCTGGATGCCCTTTATCACCGACGAGAATAATTTTGTATCCATCATTAATGTATTTCTGCACAAGCTTCTGAACCCGCTCAACCTTGGGGCAGGTAGCATTCACTATTCCGCAGCCGCTATTTGTAATCATCTCGATAACATCAGGTGAAATCCCATGCGTTCGGATAACAACAATACTCGATGGTGTGAGACCGTAGATATCTCTTATCTCCCTTATGCCGCGCACTTTCAGAAGCTCAACTGCTTGAGGATTGTGAATGAGCGGTCCCAATGTATAAATCTCTTTGGAATTGTACTCGATTGATGCTTTTAATACGAGCTCAAATGCCCTCTTAACCCCAGAACAAAATCCAATATCTCTTGCAAGTTTAACCTTCATACCCTAACTATCCGAATAATTTCCAAAAACTCATTGCTTGGTATTTTTCATGTTAATACATTTTCTTTAGAATAACAATATATTCGTATCTCATGGTAAAGTCTTTTTCACCTTTGATGTTAGAGGGTGCATTCTTGATAGGCATCCTTTTACTTGATATTGCTCTTATAATTGTTTTTTGATGTTCAAAACCTTGATATTCAAAGAAATCTGCTGAAATTTTATCTGTTGGTAACTCTAAACCTTTCACCCTTCTATTGCCAACGACAAAACAAACATAACCATTCTTTTTTACTTTCCTTGCTATAATTTGGATAGAATTATATAAATCATTATAGAATGAAAATACTTCTCTTGCTCGTTTTTCATCTCTTGCTCTAATTTTTTCTATAAATTCATAAAGCAACGCAGATGGCAAATGAGGAGAAATATCTTTAGGTTTAGCTCCAAGTGAAGTTCTATCGATGTTTTCTTCTAATCCAAGCCATCTCAAAGATAATCTGGAAAACTGACCATAAGCAACGGTTGTCCTTGAATCACCGTAAGGTGGGGAAGTAACTACTAAATCAATTGAATTATCCTCTAATGGAATACCACTCATTATATTCCTTTCTTCTATTTTTAAATTAATTTTGCTGGGTGTATATTTTCTATAAAAATCTTCAAGTAGTCCAATGTTTTTAACGGATATCTCCCGGAAAATTTTTAAGACATCAGTATTATTGTTCTCCTCTTTTCTCCTTAATAATTTGAACTCATTATATCTTGTTCTTGATGCTCTTCTTACTGTTTCTGAAAAAGAAACTTTGAAGAAATCCTTCACTTCATCATTTTCTATTGCAAATATTGTCTCTCGTAATCTTGATAGATTCTTTATGACCTCCTCATCAAACCAATAATGAATATTATGAAACTCTATAATCTCAGGTCTTTTATATCTAAAACTTTGTGAAATGCCTTCTAATGCCTCTAATAACATCTTAGATTTAATTGGAGTTGTTCTAACCCTTGAAATTAACACCGCTAAGGGATTTATGTCATAACCGACAAAATTTCTTCCGGAAATCAAACACTCTCCAGCAACTACTCCGGAACCCATAAACGGATCTAATACGAATAACCCTTCACGGGAAAAATTTTTTATAAGTTCTCTTACTACTAAAAAGTGAAACATAGCGGGATAAGGGTGTATTCCATATATTCCCGTAGAAGCTGGAACATCTTTAAAGTCGAAATTTTCGTCTCTTATCCTTTTAAAAGGTAGAGCTTTTACTTCTCTATTAATTTCGATATCCTTTTTCTCATAATCAAATAAGTTTGTTTGTTTCATATTTTCTTTAATTCATTTGGTAAATCAGATAATTTTCTAATCCACGGCATTTTTTGAAGTGCTTGACCTTTTGTTATTTCATCTCTAACAAAGGCGATTAATCCTTTCTGATTTATTTCGTTAGCCTTGCTTTCTGATAAATCTTCATCTATGGTTAAAAGGTAAATCCTTTGGTTCAATCTCGCCTGAGGAACTTCTTGCTTCCATCTTTCTCTTAATGTCCGTTTGCAGGTCAAAAAGATTGCTCTGTCAGGAGTTTCTGTAGCAATTTCTATTGATGGAATTACTATATCAATTCGCCTCAGTTCCTCTCTTGCTTTACCAAGTGGAATTTCACCTTTAATATTTATAAATTTCAGGAGTTTTAAAACTACTTTCTCAAAAGTTTTACCCCCTCTTGCTTTTCTCATATTGCCTAAATCTTTTTCAAGACTTTGGACTAAAACTCCGAATTCAACAAATACTTGACTTGCTTTCTCTACAAACTTATCCCAGTCCTTCTGATCAAGAGTTTTCTTCAATTTCTTTTTGACCTCATCCTTTTGGGTGTTTAACCAACTTTGTGCGAGTTTCCACAAAGCTTTCCTTTCATACTCTCTAAATATCTCAGTTGCTTTTGCATCAAAGATTACCAAAACTTCTCCAAAATTGTTTTTTACAAAGGATTTCTCCAATCTCAGTTGATTCCATGTGTCATCAAGGATATGGTCAACTGACGGAATTTCACTTTTTGCTGCCCTTATAAGTTCTTCTATTTTACACCCTCTCTTAAATTGGTCTTTTTTATCCAGCCAAAGTGTCGCTTACTTCAAAATATTCTCATAAACCGATAGGATCTTTTTCGCTGTGCCCATAAGGTCAAACCCGAGCTCCAAAATCCTCTTCCTTCCGTTAGTCCTTCTTCCGAAATCGATTGCCTGTGATATGTTAGCGGCGAAATCGAGGAAATGAGGTCTGCTTATATAACAACCCTCAACCCCTTGAAGAATTCGGGGGCTATCTCCGGAAGGTGTACTAACGATGGGCAAATTGCATGCCAAAGCCTCCTTAATCGTTATGGGTGATGCCTCATATACCGAGCTCTGCGCAACAACATCAGAAGCATTATAGTAAATTGGCATATCGTTAGGGTTGATGTTCCCGCCAACTATAACCTTTATCTTTCCATCCAAAAGCGCTATAGACCTACAGAAAAGCTCATAACCCTTCTCAGCCCTTTCGATTGATGAAGGGAAAAATACAATCTTCTTGTCAAAAGGGAGATTCAATTTTTTTCGGCATTCCATTGTATCCATCGGTTTAAAGAAATCAACATCAACCCCGCACGGGATCTCTTCATATGGTCCTGTATAATCGAGAACTTGAAGAAGTTCCTTGTTCACAGCGATAACAAAATCTGCCATCTCACAGGCTAATTTTTTTACTTTTTTCCAGTGCCTCAGCCTATTAAAAAAATCCTTCTTCCCAACAACCTTATCTGAAAATGCAGCCCCCTCGTGCAATGTGAAAACTATTGGAACCCTGATACCGGAAATCATCTGGGCAAGCTTTGTTGGGTAGACAGTATAACTGTGGTGAACATGAATGATATCGGGTTTAAATTCCCTTATAATTTTGACAAGCTCAAACACCGCCTTAAAATAGTTCGCTCTCGATTCTTTTCCGTTTATAAAATATACCTTAACATCAAGCCCAAGTGCCCTTAAACTTCGCTCCTCCCTCTGTACAAATATCCCATAATGGGTTATCCTTTGAAATGGATACATATTGGTAGAGATCAAAATCCTCATACCATCCCTATTTTTTCATTTTTTAAAAAAGATAAGTTTGATATTTAAATTCGTCAAGAAGATATTTTATTGACCTTTTAAAAATTTTTCCACACTGTGAGCAATTCCCTCAGAATCAAGTGATTCAGCCTTATAGAGTTCGCGTGGTGTGTCAGAACTGCCGTAAAATCTTACGCCAAGTCGCTTTATTTGAGGGAAAAGCCTTAACTCATATAGGGCTTCCGTAACGATATTCCCAAGTCCCGTGTGGATATTATGGTCCTCAACTATGATGATTTTTCCTGTTGCTGCTGCGAGTTTAAGAGCCTCAGTGTCGGGCGAAAGGGGGGATGAAAAATTCCATACCATAGGATTTATCCCAATCTTCCTGAGCATTTCGCAAGCCTCAATGGCTGAGTGAATAGCAGCTCCCATAGATATAATCGCTATATCCTCGCCTGACCTTATGAGGGTTGCCTTACCATATTCGAAGCTTTTGAAAAAGGGTTCGTCGGGGTTAGTATCTTTTGTGATGATCGGAAGGTTCTCTCGTCCGACACCGATAAACCAATTACCCGGTTTATCGATTATGTAAAGTAGTGCAAGGTAAGTTTCGTTAGCGTCAGCAGGAACTATAACTTTAAATCCGTAAAGATTACGCAGAAGTCCAAGATAATCGATGCAGTGATGCGTCTTTCCATCCGCACCAACATCAATACCGATATGGGTGGAAATGAGCCTTAAGTTCGTGTGATTTATATCGTTCAGGCGGTGCTGATTGTATGTCTCATCAATATTGAACACACCAAAATCGGCGAAAAACACAAGAATATCTTCTGTTGAAAGTGCACCAGCGATTGTAGCCGTGTTGTGTTCCTGTATACCTGCCTCAAAGAAATTCTGCGGGAAAGCGCGAGCAAACTTCGTGAGCTTAACGGAGTCAACAAGGTCACAATCAAATGCCGCTACTGGGATGGGCAAACCCCTTGTTTCATATGCCTTTCCTAATTCATACATAAAGTCACCAAAAGCGTCACGACAGCCAACTTTCCTTATATTCCCTTTTTCATCCTTAGGATTGTAGACAATCCTTTTTGGAATAACTATATTAGGCTTGAACTCTTTTAGTTTTATTGGCACAGGTGAAAGGATTTTGCGAAGTTCTTTGTAATGATCGAGTTCCTCCTGGATTTTTTCGGGGGTAAGCGATGGTTCAAGCTTAATTAAGGCATCAATAAGTTCGTCCTTTTTCAGTGCTCGACCGTGGTACTCAGCCTTATTTTCCATAAAATCCACACCCTTACCCATAACCGTTTTGCATATGATAGCATAAGGATATACACTATCATGAACGGCAATTCTTATGGACTCATATATTTGTTCATAAGAATGTCCATCGATCTCAAGCGTTTTCCAGCCATCAGATTCGAACCCGCCCTTAAAATTGACCGGCATAATATCACAAATATCACCGCAAATCTGAAGTCCATTATAATCGATGAGGACTGTTATATTGGTGAGTCCAAATTTCTTTGCGAACCTTCGTGCCTCAGCAACCTGACCCTTAGCCTGTTCACCGTCACTCATAACGACAAAAACATTAAATGGTATGCTTTTCAATCGTGAGGCAAGCGCAAAACCACATCCAGCCGATAACCCCTGTCCGAGATTTCCCGTTGTCCATTCTATTCCTGCGACCCCTCTTGTAATATGACCCTCATAAGGTGAATTAATCCGCCTGAATGTCGCAACAACTTCATCAACAGGGAAAAACCCAAGCCTCGCAAGAGCAGACTAAACCCCCGGTGATGTGTGCCCGTGACTTATAATTATCCTGTCCCTATCGGGCTTCAGCGGATTTTTGGGGTCAATGTTGGCATTTGAAAAGAGGGTGAGGTAAATATCAATCGATGACATAGAACCACCGGGATGCCCCGAACCAGCAATATATGTCATCTTAAGTATATCCATTCGACACAAACGCCCGAGCTCGCGAAGGCGCTCTATCTCTCCTTTTTTAAGTTTTTCTTCTTCAAATGACATGCCACTCCTTTTCAGAGGCTTTAATTTAAAATTATTTTTTTATATTTCAAGTGTTTTATCATAGTGCTTAAAGTTCTACTTGACAAAACGAAATCTGGTTATTATTATTAAAACAGCTTGATAAACCTTAGGAAACTTTTTATAGAAATCGAATAACTCTTTGAAATACAATAAAAATTGGAGAGGAGCAAAAATGTTTTTAAGGAAAGAGCGAGATGGATGCAAAGCAAAGAGGCTCCACTCCAATAGTAGCGATAATAGGTCGACCTAATGTTGGCAAATCGACCTTATTTAATCGTA
>JBAMLU010000069.1:0-3725 GCA_039793385.1 bacterium | reverse complement strand
AATCGTATAGCTGGAAAAAGAATTTCTATTGTTGATAAGGAACCGGGAATTACGATAGATAGGATTACTGCGCTTGTTAACTGGAACGGGAAGAGGATATTTTTTGTTGATACGGCTGGATTTCTCCCGGAGCCTGAAGAGGAGATTGAAAAGGAGATTATGGAGCAGGTAAGATATGCTATTGCTGATGCATCGGTGATAATATTCCTTGTTGAGAGGATGGTTTTGCCAATAGAGGCTGAGATTGCTGATGTTTTGAGGAGGAGTGGTCGTCCTGTTGTTTTTGCTGCAAACAAATTTGATGAGCCTGGTGAAGTTAAAGATACATCAGAATTTTACTCGCTCGGCTTTGGTGAGCCGATTTTGATATCGGCATTGCATGGGCATAATGTTGCTGAGCTTCTTGACAAAGTTGTTGAAAAGCTCCCACATAATTCCGATAATTTTGATGAGGAAGAGCGAACGCGTATCGCTGTTGTTGGAAGAGCTAATGTTGGAAAGTCCACATATATAAATGCTTTGCTTGGTTCAAAGAGGGTTGTGGTGTCGGAAAAGCCTGGAACTACGCGGGACCCTGTAGAGGTCTATTTTGATAGGGATGATGTTCATTATACCCTTGTGGATACCGGGGGAATAAGAAAAACAAAGGACCCGATATCTTTTTACAGTGTGATAAGAACATTACGGGCGATAAACTCCGCTCACATAATTCTTCACCTTATTGATGCTAACGATGGGCTAACGAACTTTGACAAAAAAATCGCAAGGATAGCTATTCAAAATTACAAAAGCCTCGTCATCGGGGTTAATAAATGGGATCTTATGCCTAAAGGTGAAAACCTAAAAAATAAATACCGTGAGGCGATATATGAGCGAGCACCCTTTCTTTATTTTGTGCCTATCGTTTTTCTTTCAGCGCTTATGAAGAAAAATGTCTCAAAAACGCTTGATGTGATAAAGAAGGTGAGCGAGATAAGCAAGCTCAGGATAAAAACCTCAGAACTAAATGAGTTGCTTTATAAACTGACCCGAGAAAGAGAGATACCATCGGAAAAGGGCAAACAGGTGAAATTCTTCTACGCAACACAGCTTGACGAATCATATCCATCTTTTGTGCTTTTCGTGAAGAATGCGCGTTATGTCTCCTTGCAATACAGACACTTCATAGAAAAAAATATTCGTGAGACTTTTGGTCTTATTGGTGTTCCTGTGAAGCTCCGGTTCAAGGAGAAAAAATGAGCATCGTATGGAAAATCATATACCTTATACTTTCTTACCTTTTCGGAGCGATACCGTTTTCGTATATCGTCGGGAAGTTGATGGCTAATATTGATATAAGAAGAACAGGTAGTGGCAATGTCGGTTCGACGAATCTATTTCGTTCTGTTGGGACGAAAGGGGCACTTATAGCATTTATACTTGATGCTGGAAAGGGATTTCTTGTGGTGAGTCTTGCAAAAACCACAAAAACACCGATTCAGTTTCTCTTTCTTTCCGGGCTTCTTTGCGTTCTTGGGCACATTTTTACACCATACCTGAATTTCAAAGGGGGTAAAGGAGTAGCTACATCATTTGGAATTATTTTAGGCATAAGTCCTTTGATTGCGCTTATACTTCTTATCATATTCTCTATCGTCTTTGCAGCATCACGAATAGTCTCCCTTTCGTCGATTTCATCGGCGCTTGCTCTTGTACCTCTAAACCTTATAATGAACCAGAAGCTCAGTTTTTATATGGCTTTTCTCACCATCCTCATACTATTTACTCACAGGGAGAATATCAAAAGGCTTCTTAAGGGAGCTGAAAGGAGGTTAATCTGAGTGGGAACTCTTGATGAGATTCTTACCGATGATAAAATATATTACACCATTACAGAGGTAGCAAAGCTCACAGGACTAAAACCTCATATCCTCAGATACTGGGAGACCGAGTTCCCAATGCTTCGACCCAAGAAAAACAGAGCAGGAAACCGCATCTACAGGAAAAAGGATATAGAGATGGTTCTTATGATAAAAAGGCTTCTTTATGAGGAGGGTTTCACCATTGAGGGTGCTAAAAGAAAACTTCGTGAGGAGAAAAAACTTAGTGCTGAGGATGCGGTTGCAAAATATAAAAAAGTTATCTCAGAGATTAAAAAAGACCTCCTTGAGATATATACGATTCTCAGGTCACGCCGATGAGTGTAAAAAGGACAATTTTGTTTTTCCGGCTCGGGTTTGTTATTTTGATATCGCTTTCTTTCGGAGCACCGATATTCTTAAAGATCGGGATGATTTTACCTGCATTAATAAGTTATCTATTATTTTTGCCCATATGCCATAGAAAAAGTGGCTCATCTTATTTAATATTCGGGCAGCAGATGGGATGTTGTGCAAGATGTATCGGGATTTATGTGGGACTTCTTTTAGGTTCTTTTATAGTGATAAGGGAAAAATGGAAATGTTTGTTGTTGCTTTTGCCAATCTTTTTTGACTGGACAATGATGAGAATCGATTTATATAAACCACAACTCACACTAAAAACCTTGACAGGATTCCTTGCAGGAATAGGAAGCGCGAGTTTTGCTTTCAGTTCCTTAAAGAATAATTTTACCGTTTAGGGGAAAGCACGGACGATATCGGAGATTTTATCCTTAAGGAGTTTCAATGCTGAGCTTATCGCTTCATCGCGCGAACCATTGGAAATAGGGTATATTCCCCATCCGTCGATTTCTTTTTCTATCGATAAATTATTCTTTCTTCCCCTTATATGAAACTTGCAATTTATAGTAATCTTCATTTCCTTTGGGGTCTCCTGAGCAGTATAAGTGAAAGGAATCTCCTTAATTTCAACAATATCTCCACTTATGACATAATCAGCTGCATCCTCATCTCTAAACACAAAAATGCTCGAAAGCTCATCGGAAATGCTTTTGACAAGAACCTCAGACAACCCTGGCTCAGAAGTAAGATTACCAAATGGCTTTATACAAATACTTCTACTCCCTTTCTCCCTCTCACTAAAAGAATACCAGCAGGAGAGATAAAAACAGGAAAATATCAGTATGAAGAAGATAGATCTTTTCATCTATATATAATATAACACCGTGGCAAAAATCAGGAAACCGAAATTTTATGCTTGACATAAGGGTTTATTTTTGGTAGTTTTAAAAAAAGGAGGTTAAGATGAAAGATCTAAGGTTGGTTTTGTGCTTATATAGCGTGTTTGTTTTTGTTGCTATTCCGCGGGTTTTGAACTATCAGGGGAAAATCACGGATTCGAGTGGAGTAGGAATAAGCGGTAATTTCCCTATGGTTTTCAGGCTGTATACAAGTGAGACAAGCGAAACTCCCGTTTGGGTTGACACGATACCCAATGTTTCGGTGCATATGGGATTATTTTCTGTTGAATTAAAAGGGTTTCCTGATAGCGTCGACTTTTCCACCCAATACTGGCTTGAACTCGAAATAAATGGCGAAAGATTTTTGCCGAGAGAACCGCTTGTTTCCGCCCCATATAGTATGAGAGCAATAAGTGTGGAGAACGCGGTTCTGGGGGTTAATTCGAGGGAAAATCTTGTTCTCCGTAGAGGGGTCATAAGGTTTGAGGCTGATAGCGGCGCAACCCTTGAGGACACCGGGGATACTATAACTGTTAGATTCCTTTGTGCTGGAGGTGCAGCAGTTCCTCAACCCGATTTCAAGCTTGACATAAATCAGGCATCTGTATCGGTTTATCGAGGGAGC
>JBAMLU010000068.1:673-25682 GCA_039793385.1 bacterium | reverse complement strand
GTGATTTTTCCTTTATCCTTTCTATAATAGGTGCGGTCAAGATTTCTGCTGAGGTTTCGCCGGTTAATACAAGGATGTTGGGCGCCAAGTTGATGAAGCCTCTATAACTTTTTCTGCAATTCTAATAGCATTTGCAGCCTCAACCCCCGATATAATGGGGCGAGTTCGGGTGCTAACACAATCAACGAAATGTTTAAGTTCAGCACTTATAGGGTCATAATGATGAACTAGTGGTCTCGAAACATAAAAAACGAAATCCTCGGCAACCTTTGTTTTCTCACTTACAACACCGTCTGGGCGGGATGTCGAAACATATTCGAATTCCCTTTTCTCAAAATCAATAGACACATACGAATTCTTCTGGAACACTCGCATCTTTCGCAAAGATTTAAGCGATATTCTGCTTGCGGTGAGATTGGCGACCCCATCGTTTTCGAAGACCAATCTTGCTGTAGCAATGTCTTCTTTTGTAGTGACAATTGGCGCAGCATAAGCGGAAATTGATGAAGGTTCTCTTCGCATAAGGTCAAGCACGAGGTCTATGTCGTGTATCATAAGGTCAAATATAACAGCAATATCGCTTCCCCTACCCTTGAACGGACTAATCCTGTGAGCCTCAATAAAAACGGGACGACGAATGAATTCACATGCTGCCCTGTATGCAGGATTAAATCTTTCTATATGCCCAACCTGGATGAGAAGACCTCTTTTTTCCGCAAGTTCGGTCAACTCATATGAAGATACAGAGTTATCTGTGAGTGGCTTCTCAACAAAAATATCCTTACCACTTTCGAGGCACCTTTTTGCAATCTCGTAATGTGTTGAGGTTGGAGTTGCTATAATAGAAGCATCGCAAAACCTCAAAGCCTCATCAACCGATGAAAAACTCCTTATATCGAATTCAGATTGTATCTCATTTGCTCTATCGGGATTTATGTCGTAAAACCCTGCAAGTTCAGCAAATCCACCCTCAATAATCTTTTTAATGTGAATTCTACCGAAATATCCCGCGCCAATAACCGATAATCTCACATGCATACTACCTTTGGGATGCCGCTTTCATAAGTTGTATAAGCTTATCAGCCTCTTGTTTATCAAGTTTCCTATCCTCAAGAGCATCCTTAAGAGCGAACATAAATTCGTTCACTAGGTGTGGGTGAGCCCTATTATCAGCTAAAGCCTGAATGAAATCGTTCCAACTCCTTTCGAACATCTTCGTATCATATCCCTCGGGAAGCATCGAAACGAGCTTATCCCTTTCCATATCAGCGATACTCTCTGCTTGCCTTGCAGCCTCCTCAAAAGAATATTTTCCAGTTTCTTCTTCCTTCCTGAACGAACGAATAATTATGAAAATTATGACAAGAAAAATAAGGATAATAATGATAATCAATGGAGAATAGAATAATTTTTTCTTATTATAATGATTTGGGGGCTTTTTATTTTTTCCCATTAATTTTGCGATAGATTATTCTATTTTCCCTTTTTCTTTTCTTCCTTTTCCTTTATCTTAATAACCGGTTCGCCGATAGTAAGGAGTGCAAGTTCAGCGCCGTCGCCTCGCCTGTAGCCAAGTTTTAGAACCCGAGCATATCCACCTTTTGAGGTTATTGGGTCGAACTTTGAGGCTATCTCCGCGAACAATTTGTGCACCACCTTCTTAATCGGAATAATCTTGAGCACCTGACGCCTTGATGCCAGGTCGCCTTTTATCGCATAGCTTATAAGCCTATCAATTTTAGATTTAATGACCTTTGCCTTCGGTAACGTAGTAATTATTTGACCCTCGTTAATGAGAGATACAAGTTGATTCCTTATAAGAGCTCTTCTTGCGTCCTTATGGCGCGATAACTTTTTTGTTTTAACAAGGTGCCTCATAACAATTCCTCTTCTACTTCTATTTCAAGATACTTGCTAATATCCTTCATTCCGAAACTCAAGCCCAATTTGGCGAGTGCCTCGGAGATTTCTGTAAGTGATTTCTTGCCGAAATTTCTGTATTTAAGCATTTCATCCTCTGTTTTCTGGACGAGGTCAGCAACAGTTTTTATCCCAGCAGCCTTAAGGCAATTTGATGATCTAACAGATAGTTCGAGCTCTGAAACGGGGGTCTTAAGGAGTTTTCTTATTCTTAAAGCCTCGGCATCAATCTTTACCTCCTCAGCCTTTTTGAATGTGGTTTCTGTTTGTATGCAAGTTTTCAGATGCTCGATAAGAATTCGTGCTGCCATACTAAGTGCCTCTTTAGGTGTAATACTTCCATCTGTAGAAATCTCGAGTATCAATTTATCATAATCACTTCGTCGCCCAACTCGCGCTGGTTCAATCCTATATACAACCCGCTCAATTGGTGTAAATATCGCATCTATTGGAATTGTTCCTATAGGGAAGGTTTTCTTTTTGTTTTCTTCAGCCGGCAAGAAACCCTCACCAACATCTATCATAAGTTCAGCGGAGAATCTAATCTTTTTTGTGAGGGTTGCTATATGATGGTCGGGATTTAATACGATAACTGAACCATCGGTCTTTATATCCCCGGCTTTTACCTCACCTTCTCTTTCAACATCGAGCCTAAGGATTTTAGGTATTTCGTCCTGCATCGCTTTAAACCTTACACCTTTGAAATTGAGCACAATCTCACTAACATCCTCAAGAACCCCCGGGATGGTTGAGAATTCGTGCTGCACGCCATCAATCCGAATAGCAGTTATCGCCACACCTTGCATTGAGGCAATAAGAACCCGTCTAAGTGCATTGCCAAGTGTTATACCGTAACCCCGCTCGAGTGGGCTCATTATGAATCGACCGAATTTATCGGTAGTTACCGACTCATCCCAAAGAATCTCTTTCGGGAACTGCATCCCTTTCCATCTCATATTAATCCCTCTCCTTTAACGGGAGTAAAATTCAACGATGAGTTGTTCGTTTATCTTAACAGGCATCATATCTTTAGTGGGCAAAGAAATAACCCTACCCTCAAGCTTTGCTTTGTTAACCTCGAGCCAGGGTAGTTCAGGTCCCCTCTTTTTCTTGAGGGATTCGTGAATAACATCAAGATTCTTGCTTTTCTCGCGAACCTTAATAACATCACCCGGCTTAACAAGGTATGATGGGATATTTATAGGTTTATCATTGATGAAGAAATGGGAGTGTCGAACGAGCTGGCGTGCCTGCCGCCTTGAGCTTGCAAACCCCATCGAATAAACAACATTGTCCAGTCGTCTTTCGAGAAGTTGAAGGAGATATTCGCCGGTTTTGCCCGCCTTCTTTGAGGCTATCTCATAGTAGCGCCTGAACTGAGCCTCACCAACACCGTATATTCGCTTGGCTTTCTGTTTTTCCCTTAATCTAATGGCATAGTCCGAAAGTTTCTTTCGCATCATTGCCCTTTTTCTCTCGCCGGGAGGATAGCCTTTTTTTGTGAATATGCACTTTTCAGTGTAACACTTTTCTCCTTTAAGGAATAATTTTTCACCTTCACGCCTGCACAAACGACATAATGGACCTATATATCTTCCCATCAAATCCTCCGTTAAACGCGTCTTTTCTTTCTTGGGCGACAACCATCATGTGGAACCGGGGTAACATCTTTTATCCTTGTAATATCGAGCCCAGCTGCCTGTAATGCTCTAATTGCGGCTTCTCGCCCGGGACCGGGTCCTTTCATCCACACCTCAACCCTCTTTATTCCAGCCGCAAGAGCATCCCTTGCTGAATTTCTTGCAGCAAGCTGGGCAGCATAAGGTGTGCCTTTTCTCGTCCCCTTAAAACCACTCCTCCCCCCAGAGTTCCATACTATAACATCGCCTCTCTCATTTGTTATTGTTATTATCGTGTTATTGAATGTTGCTTTTATATGAGCTATACCAAATTCGTCCGCTACCCTCTTTATTTTCTTTTTACCGACCTTCTGCTTTGGCATCTACTTTCTCCTTCTTATCGATTAATGTGCCTTTTCCTTCTTTTTCCTCCCAATGCCAGGGCGCGGTCCTTTTCTTGTCCGTGCATTTGTTCTTGTTCTCTGTCCACGAACAGGTAGACCTCGCTTGTGTCTTATACCTCTGTAGGAATTTATTGATATAAGACGCTTAATATTTTCCGTTATCTCCTGCCTTAATGCACCCTCAACCTTGTAGTTTTTCTCAATCTCCTGACGAATTTTCGATACATCCTCTTCATTAAGTTCGCTCACCCTAAGCTCCGGATTAACACCAACATCATTGAGAATCTTCATCGCCGTGGTAGGTCCAATTCCAAATATATAACGCAAGGCAATCTTTAATTTTTTATTTTTTGGAAGGTCAACGCCCGCAATCCTTGCCACCTAAAACCTCCTTGTATTATTATCCTTGCCTCTGTTTATGTTTAGGGTTCTTGCAGATTATTCTTACCTTCCCCTTCCTTTTAACAACCTGACAATGTGCACACCTCTTCTTAACTGACGGTTTAACCTTCATTTTTCTCCTTATCTATGCCTGTATATTATCCTTCCTCTTGTTATATCGTAGGGTGAAATTTCAACCGTAACCCTATCACCCGGGAGTATTTTTATATAGTTTATGCGCATCTTTCCTGAGATGTGAGCAATAACATAGTGTCCCTCATCAAGCTTCACCTTGAACTGAGTATTAGGAAGGGCTTCCTCAACAACACCTTCAACTACTATTCCCTTTTTCTTTGATTTTGATTCCTCTTTTTCAGCCATATTTAAGACCTTGTAAGCACAATTGGTTCTATCCTAGTTATAGCGATTGAGTGTTCAAAGTGTGCTGATGGTTTACCATCAACGGTCGCAACAGTCCATCCATCATCGAGCACCTTCACCCTCCAATGCCCCATATTGACCATAGGCTCAATAGCAAGTACCATTCCTTCTTTAAGCACAACATTAGGTGCACCGTTGACAAAGTTTGGTACAGGCGGTTCCTCGTGAAGGCTTTTGCCAACACCATGCCCTACAAGTTCCCTTACAACTGAGAACCCGGCATTAACGACTATATTCTCGATGCTTCTTGCTATATCTTTCAATGAATTTCCTGCCCTTGCCTGAAGGATACCGGCAAGAAGAGCCTTTCGTGTGGTATCGACGAGCCTCGCAACATCATGACTTGCTATTCCCACGATAAATGTTTCCGCGCCATCAGCATAATAACCATCAAGCTCAACACCAACATCAACACTAATTATATCGCCATCATTCAAAATCCTTTCGCCAGGTATCCCATGAACAACCTCATCATTAACCGATGTGCAAATAGCTGCAGGGAAAGGATATTTCGCCCCATCTGGCTTATAACCTTTAAAAGCTGAACGAGCATTGAATTCCTTTAGCGTTTGTTCAGCGATTTGCTCAAGCTCCTTTGTAGTCACGCCTGGTCTTATGATTTCTCTTATTCTATTGAGGATTAAAGCAACCACTCTCCCAGCATTTCTTATCTTCTCTATCTCCTGCGGGCTCTTGAGATTTATCATATGCCGAGTTTCTCAAGAAGTGCTTTTGTGCCAACCTCAATCGAGGGCGATGTATTAAAGATTATGTAACCTTTTTCTTTTTCGTAGTACTCTATAAGTGGTTTTGTTTTTTCATTATAAACCTTAAGCCGAAATCTCACTGTATCAGGTTGGTCATCTGGTCTTATTATCACTTTTTCGCCGCAGATATCGCATAGTTCGTCATTTTGAGGTGGGTTCGATAGCATATTATATATTGCGCCGCAATGAGGACACTGTCGCCTTGATGATAACCTTTTAACTATGGTTTCATCGTCAAGTATCATATTTATTATATAATCTACGCTTTTGCCCATTTTTTCAAGGAGTTTTTTCAGCCCCTCAGCCTGAATGATTGTCCTCGGAAAACCGTCAAGTATAAACCCGTTTCTTGCATCGGGTTCGCTTATCCTCTGCCGAACGACCTCAAGCATTATATCATCAGGAACAAGCTCACCTTTCGACACAAAACTTTTCACCTTCTCGCCAAGCGGTGTTCCATCGTTTATCGCTTTTCTGAGTATATCGCCTGTTGATATATGAGGTATATTAAGTTTTTCCTGTAATATCCTTGCATAGCTTCCTTTACCAACCCCGGGTGCACCAAGAATTATAATGATCAAATCCTCTCCTTAACCCCTTCTTCCTCTTATATGCCCTTTCTTCAAGAAGCCTTCGTAATGACGCATAACGAGTTGGGTTTCAAGCTGGCTCAGGGTATCAAGAGCAACGCCAATTATGATGAGAAGAGATGTTCCACCGAAATAGTAGCCAAAGGCTTTCTGTGGTATGATGAATTCGGGGACTATCGCAAGAAGAGTTAATCCTATTGCACCAGGTAAGGTTATTCGAGTAAGGACCTTATCGATGAATTCTGCTGTCTTCTTGC
Organism: bacterium; assembly: GCA_039793385.1. Lineage (GTDB taxonomy): Bacteria > UBP14 > UBA6098 > JBAMLU01 > JBAMLU01 > JBAMLU01. The sequence continues at coordinate 19,303 of JBAMLU010000068.1, read as the reverse complement.
CAGGGCTCCTTCCAGGGATATAGCCACCATATTTCTGAAGGTTTTCGGCAATATCGACGGGATTAAAAACAATAGCGGTGTAAAAGAAGCAGAAAAAGATTATTGCGATACCGTAAAGGAAGTTATAAAGAAATCCTGTAGTGGAAAGCACCCTGTTTATAGTTTCAGCGAATGTGCTTTGCGGTGCTATAGCCATAAGGGTGCTGGGGATGAATGTAACTATTGATTGCGCAAATATTATCGGTATAACGCCGGCGATATTGATTTTTAAAGGTAGATATGTTGCTTGTCCACCATATACACGCCTACCAACAACCCTGCTCGCATATTGAACCTGAATCCTTCTTGTACCCTGTGTTAAGAGTATTCCAGCTACTGTGAAAACCAATGCGCCAACTATAAGAATAAGCTCATCCCATATTGAACTTGCCCCGGTTTTAAACAGGATGAATTCTTGGATTATCAAGTCTGGGAGACGAGCAACGATGCCGATGAATATCAAAAGGGACATGCCGTTGCCAATTCCTTTTTCTGTAATGAGCTCTCCAAGCCACATTATTAGTGCTCCACCTGCGGTAAGTGTGAGAACAGCAAGAATCCTGAATCCGAAGCCGGGATTAACAACAACAGGCGGGTTTTTAATGCTCTCGAGGTATACTACTATGCCCCATGCCTGTAATGCCGATATAATAAGGGTTCCATATCTTGTGTATTGGGTTATTTTCCGCCTGCCTTCTTCACCCTCCTTTTGGAGTCTCTGGAAGTATGGGACGACAGCACCAAGAAGCTGAAGAATAATTGAGGCACTTATGTAAGGCATTATACCAACGGCAAATATCGTTGCCCTTCTGAATGCGCCGCCAACAAAAAGATCGTAAAGGGCAAAAAGCCCGCCCATTCCAGCTTGTTGGGCTGCAAAGAATGTTTGAAGTGCTTTGAGATTTATCCCTGGAATGGGTATATGCCCACCAAGCCTGTAAATGAAAAATATAAAGAGAGTGAACAAAAGTTTCTTTCTAAGATCAGGTACTTTAAAGACATTCTCGATGCTTTCGAATATCCTTTTCAAGTTAGCACCTCAACCTTTCCACCAGCTTTTTCTATTTTTTCCTTAGCACTTTTAGAAACCCCTTGAACCTTTATGGTTAAAGGAACCTTTATCTCTCCTGTGCCGAGAAGTTTTACGGGAAGTTCCTTTTTAACGAGCCCCTTCTCTTTAAGAAATTCCGGTGTGATTTCTGTTCCTGCTGGGAAATTCGCTATCTGCCAGATATTCACAACCGCCCATTCTTTTCTGAACCTATTTGAGAATCCTTTTTTAGGAACCCTTCGATGGATGGGCATCTGTCCACCCTCAAACCATGAAAGCCTCTTTGTTCCAGACCGAGCCAATGCCCCTTTATTGCCTCTTCCAGATTGCCTACCGTGTCCCGACGATTCTCCTCGACCAACCCTCTTTTTCTTCTTCCTGCTACCCTTAGGAACCCTTATATCATTGATTTTCATCCTTAATTTCCTCCACTTTAAGAATATGTGCGGCTCTTTTTATCATACCAACTATTTCAGGTTTATCCTCTTTTATAACAGAATGGTATGTTTTCTTTATGCCAAGAGCTTTAATTGTTCTTTTTACCTTTATATTCTCGCCAATTATGCTTTTCACAAGGGTAATTTTGAGTTTGCTTTTGCTCTTTTTTCCGCCTTTTGTTCGTGGCATAGTTCACCTCAATTATATTATGTAGTCGCTCCTCTTGGGACCCTTTTTGGTTTTATCCTTTCTGGCGAGACCATCCTTCTATAAGCAGCCTGATTTATCTCCTCAGCATCCATAAGTGCTTTCAATGTTGCTCTGACAACATTAATGGGGTTTTTGCTGCCCAGGCATTTAGAAAGAACATCCTTAATCCCTGCAGCCTCCATAACGGCACGAACAGCGCCACCAGCTATAACGCCTGTTCCAGGTGCAGCTGGGCGTAGGATTACTTTACTTGCGGAGTATTTTGCGAAAACTGGGTGTGGGATCGTTGTTCCATCAAGAGGCACTTTTATCATCGACTTCTTTGCCAGCTCAACCCCTTTTCTAATAGCATCTGCAACCTCAGCAGCCTTCCCTATTGCCATACCCACATTGCCAGAACCATCTCCAACCACAACAAGCACAGAAAAACTTATGTGTTTACCACCCTTTACAACCTTTGCAACCCTATTTATTCTTACAACTTTTTCAATCAATCCGGATTCTTCCGCAAATGTTATTTCATCGTTCTTCACTACCATCAGAAAACAAGTCCTCCTTCCCTTGCTCCTTCAGCTACAGCCTTTACTCGCCCGTGATACTTGTATCCGTGCCTATCAAAGACAACATGCTCAATCCCTTTAGCTTTAGCCCTCTCAGCTAAAATTTGACCAACAATCTTTGCAACCTCGGTCTTTTTCAGCCCTTTAATCTTATCCCTTATCTCGGGCGAGAGGCTTGATGCGCTTGTTATAACCCTTCCTTCTGTATTGTCAAAAAGTATAGCGTAAATATGCTTTGATGTTCTTTTCACAAGTAGTCGTACAACACCAATCTGAGTTGCGTATTTCTTATAACATCGCTTTATTCTTCTTTCCTTTCTCTCCTTCACTTTTCTATCAGTTATCATACAAGCACGCCTTTCAGCTTATGAGTTTTTATTTCCCGCCGGCACCGCCGGTTTTTCCTGGTTTCAATCTTAAGGGTTCACCATAATATCTAATACCTTTGCCCTTATAGGCGTCAGGTCGTCTGAATGAGCGTATCTTTGCAGCCACAAGACCGACGAGCTCCTTATCGCACCCCATAACATTAATCCTAACAAGAGTTCCCGGAGAATATTTTTCGGCTTTTTCTTTTTTTGGTGTTTCAATTTCGAGCGTTATTCCTGGTGGTGGAACAAAATAAATAGGATGACTATAGCCGAGGCTAAGGATAATTCCCTTACCTTTATTCTCGACCCTGTATCCAAGTCCGATAACATCGAGCTCCTTTTTGAACCCATCAACAACGCCTTTTATCATATTTGCCAATATAGCGCGAGCAAGACCATGTTGAGCCTTCTCCCGTGGCTTATCACCCTTCCGCATAACCTTAATCTTCCTATCCTCAACAGTAATATCAACCATAGGAGGCATCTCTTTCTCAAGTTCACCCTTAGGACCAGAAACTTTCACCTTTCTTCCATCTATTGTAACCTTAACACCATCTGGAATTTGTATTGGTTTTTTGCCTATTCTCGACATATTACACCTTCGCCCTATACTTTTTCACCAAACCTTGCAGATAACCTCTCCACCAACCCCTAACATCCTTGCCTGCGAGTCAGTTATAACCCCTTTAGATGTAGAAAGAATTGTTATTCCTATCCCTGACCTTACCGTTTTTATCTCATCTTTTGGGAGATAAACCCTTCTACCGGGTTTACTAACCCTTTCGAGCCCTTTTATAGTTGGTTTTCCTGTATCGGGATGATATTTCAGGTAGAGACGGAGAAATCTTTTGTTACCTGGCAAAGCCACAAGTTTATATCCGCTAATGAACCTTTCTTCAGTGAGAATCCTTGCGATTTGCTGTTTTAATTTTGAAGCTTGAATCTCAACTACAGGCAGACGAGCTTTAACAGCGTTACGAATTCTTGTGAGCATATCTGCTATTGGGTCTGTCATCATATGATAGCTCCTTGGGTTTCTTACCAGCTTGCTTTTCTAACTCCCGGGATTTCTCCCTGGAGAGCAAGGGTTCTGAAGCAAATTCGGCAGATGCCGAAATCTCGCATATATCCGCGAGCTCTTCCGCAAAGCTTGCATCTGTTCCGTACCCTCACCTTGAATTTGGGGGGCTTCTTTGATTTCGCTATTAGCGCTTTCCTTGCCATTATTTTCCTCCGCTAAATGGAAAACCAAACCCTGAAAGCAATGCCCTTGCTTCATTATCTGTCCTCGCTGTGGTAACAAAGGTTATGTTCATACCCATAACCTTCTCAACCTTATCGTAGTCTATTTCATAAAATATTATCTGCTCGTCAATTCCGATATTATAGTTGCCGCGACCATCGAAACTATCCGGTGGGAATCCTCTGAAATCCCTTATTCTTGGTGCAGCGAGGTTCAAGAATCTGTCGAGGAAATCATACATCCTTGTTCCTCTCAAAGTAACCGAGCAACCGATTGGCATACCTGCTCGGAGCTTGAAATTAGCAACAGATTTCTTTGCCCTGTTTAGTTTGGGTTTCTGCCCTGTTATAAGAGCCAGATCGTTCATTGCGGCATCAAGAAGCTTAGGGTTCTGTGTGGATTCACCAACACCCATATTTATGACTATTTTAACAAGTTTCGGTACTTGGTATTTGTTCTTATAATTGAATTTCCTAATGAGTTCGGGCACTATTTCCTTCTCGTATTTTTCCTTTAAGCGAGACATATCTTACTCCTTAGGCGTCTACCATTTCGCTACATTTTTTGCAAATTCGAACCCTACGACCATCAGGAAGAACCGCTTTGCTAACTCGAGTTGGTTCCGAACATTTCGGGCATATAAGCATCACATTTGAAATATAAATAGGGGCTTCCTTTTCGTGAATTCCCGCGGGGATGCCCTGTGGGGTTTGTCTTCTATGTCGTTTCACAAAATTGATACCCTCAACTATAAGTTTGTTTTCTTTGGGCAAAACCCGAAGAACCTTGCCCTTTTTACCCCTATCGTTTCCGGCTATCACAATGACCATATCATTTTTCTTTATTCTTGCCATACATACCTCACTAAAATACCTCAGGAGCAAGAGATACTATCTTCATGAAGTTTTTTTCTCTGAGCTCTCTTGCAACGGGACCGAAAACCCTTGTTCCTTTTGGTTCGCCTTCAGGCGTGAGAAGGACGACAGCATTCTCATCGAATTTTATTGTGCTGCCATCGCTTCTCCTTATTGGTGCCCGAGTTCTCACTATCACAGCCTTTAAAACATCGCCCTTCTTCACAGGCGCATGCGGAAGGGCTTCTTTTATCGTAACCACCACAATATCACCTACCGTAGCATATCTATCGTTCCCTTTCCTTATAAAACCTATACATCGACATCGTTTTGCACCGCTGTTATCAGCAACTATGAAATTAGTCTGCCTTTGTATCATTGGTAACTCCTGTGTTTCCAGCTCGAGTGAGATTTGCTACTATTGTAAATCTCTTCCTCTTGGATATGGGTCTACATTCCATTATTCGAACAATATCCCCAACCCTTGAAATGCCCTTTTCATCATGTACCATAAACCGCCTTTTCATCTTGTAACTCTTCTTTAGTAGCGGATGCCATACCATCCTCTCAACAAGCACAACTGCTGTCTTCTCCATCTTCTTTGATACCACTACACCGTCAAATTTCTTTCGTCTATCTTGCATATATTCCCCCATTTAAACATAAGATAAATCCCCTATTTAGTGGCGACAAAAAGGGCTAAAAGATTTGTTATTTATATAAAATAATCTCTCCCAATTTGCTTGTCAAGACAAAATTTTCATTTTTGTCACTATTGTCTTATGAAAGTAGATTAAAATTTTTAAAGACCGAGTATGGCTTTCGATATAAGAAAATAGATGAAAAGCCCGGAAATATCCGCAATAGATGTTATAAGCGGGCTACTTGCCACAGCCGGGTCAATCCTTATCACATTGAGAATTATTGGCAACCATAATCCGACAAGATTTGACCAAATTATCACAGCAAACATTGATAACCCTACCACAACGGAAACCTTAATATCTATCCCGTGCCAGAGCTGGGTTATACTAAAAATGAGAATAGCAAGAGTAATTCCAATAATAAGGGAAACAGCAATTTCTTTTAGTATTGTTTTCCATATATCTTTTGAACGGAGTTCTCCGAGTGCGAGGGCTCGTATGATTATTGTTGCTATCTGGGAGCCTGTGTTTCCGGCTGTGTCAACAAGGACCGGCATAAAAAAAGCCAATGCGGTCACCGCGGCAATTAAATAACTAAATCCCTGAATTATCTTTGATGAGGCAAGGTCAATTACAAGGAGAACCGCTAACCAGATAATTCGCTTGGAAAACAGGTGCCATGATGATGCCTGTTTGTAGCTTATATCTATAGGTAAAACCGATGCAATTTTGTGGATATCCTCGGTTGTCTCTTCCTGGTAAAGGTCAAATATATCATCAAATGTAACGATACCCACAAGAACCCCGGACCTGTCAATAACGGGAAGAACAGGGTAATCGTATTGTTTCATCTTCCGTATGGCTATCTCCTGGTCGTCATATGCTGAAAGGTAAACATAGTTGCCGTCAAGGAGTTTTTCAATTTTTTCGCCTGGGTCAGCGAGGACTATGTGATTTATATTTATGTCATCGATGAGTTTCCCATTATTATCAACAACATAAAGTATGTCGATAGTTTCAACCTTTTTGCCGTTGAGCCTTATATATTCAAGTGCTTCCTCACGGGTAAACTCGGGTTTTATCGTGAGAAATTCGGTAGTCATCCTTCTACCGACGCTGTTCTCGGGATAACCTAAAAGCTTTATCGCCTTTTCTCTTTCTTCATCAGAAAGGCTCAAAAGAAGTTTTTGAACGAGTTCAGCTGGAAGTTCCTCGAATAGAGATGTTCTATCATCCGGGTCGAGTTCCTCAACTATCTTGATAACTTCCTCATCGGTTAGTTCTTTGAGAAATTTTTCCTGCACCTCGTTCGGCAGGTAGGAAAAGACTTCATATGCGAATTCTTTTGGCAATAATCTAAATAATATTATTGCCCGTGAGACCTTGAGCGATTCCAGAAGCAACGCTACCTCAGATGGGTTCCACTCTATAAGTACATCCTTGAGTTCGCGCCAGCGATGCTCCTCGATTAGCTCCTCAATCTCCGGTTTTAAAAGCTCTTTAAGCATTACTCCTCCTTCAGCTTTCTTATTGCCTCTGTGCAGGAGATTTTGCCGTTAAATATGTAATTTCCAGCAATGAGTATATTACATCCAGCGTTTTTAACAATCTTAGCTGTTTCATTATTTATTCCGCCATCAACCGCAATATCATAGTTAGCACCAATCTCATCACGGATGCGAGAAGCATATTCTACAAGCCTTTCCGAGCCTCTAATAAACTCCTGAGCACCGAAACCAGGATACACTGACATAATAAGCACAACCTCAATAATCCGAGCAAGTTCCCTAAGATAAGGTAGATTTTCCTCATCAGGGTTATAAGCAACCCCAAGCCTCATCCCCTTTTTGCGGAGCCAATTAAAAAGAATAATAGGATTTGCCTCGGCTTTTGTATGGATAATTATCGTATCGTTTTCACGCGCAAGCTTCAAAAACTTGGGGGCGTAGAGCCCTGAATTATACATCATCAAGTGTATCATTGCGGGTAAGCGCGTGTATCTGAGGATTGCCGCAGCCACAGGGAAACCGAAACTTAAGTTTGGCACAAAGTGTCCATCCATAATATCAAGGTGTACCATATCGGCGCCCGCACTCTCTATTTTGTAAACCTCATCATTAAGGCGTCCGAAATCAGCTGAAAGTATTGATGGTGCTACAAGTATTTTCCTCATACTACACCTGACCCCTTTTTTGACTTATTAAAATAGTTTCATTCCCCTTTTTTTCAAGAGCATTTAATCTATTGACATTTTTAAATAATGGATTATTTTACTCAAAAATGAGATACTTCAACAATGTTCTCGAGCTCATAGGTAGAACGCCTGTTGTTAGGCTTAATAGTATCACAAGGGGATTATCATCGGTTGTTCTTGCAAAGCTTGAGTATTTCAATCCTGGCGGGAGTGTAAAGGATAGGATGGCTCTTTATATTCTTGAGAAAGCGGTTAGTGAAGGAAAACTTGCGCCTGGCGGCACCATAGTTGAAGCAACATCAGGAAATACTGGGGTTGACATAGCGATTTTTGCCGCTGTTAGAGGGTTCAGGATGATTTTTACCATACCGGACAAGATGAGCAAGGAGAAGATTAATCTTCTCAAGGCGTTCGGTGCTGAGGTTATGGTTTGTCCTGCTGATGTTCCGGCGGAGTCCGAGAGCAGTTATTATAGTGTTGCCAAAAGGATTGCAAGCGAGATTCCTGGATCGTTCCTGGTTAATCAATATTCTAACATAGATAATGTTGAAGCGCACTACAGATTAACTGGTCCAGAGATATGGGCTGATACCGGTGGGAAGATAGATTATTTCGTTTGCGGTGCTGGAACCGGCGGAACCATCTCCGGTGTTGGGAAATTCCTCAAGGAGAAAAATCCCAATATAAAAGTTATAGGCGTTGACCCTGTGGGCTCAATTTATTACAACTGGTTTAAGGAAAGGAAACTGGTGGAGCCAAGAATTTATCAAGTTGAGGGTATTGGCGAGGATAAGCTTTGCGAAACTATGATATTCGATTATATTGATGATATGATTCAGGTTACGGATAAGGACGCATTCAATATGGCGTTAAGGCTTATGCGTGAGGAGGGGATTATTGCGGGTGGTTCAAGTGGTGCTGCCGTTTATGCGGCGGTCAAGGTTGCAGAGACCGCCCAAGAGGGAAGCATTATACTCACAATCCTTCCCGATACTGCAAGAAATTATTTCACAAAATTTATCGACATAGAATGGATGAAAGAGAAGGGATTTTATGAGACCTGAAACAAAGGCAATACATATTGGTGAGGAGCCAAATCTGCTTGAGGGTGGGTGTGGTGATGTTGTGGTTCCGATACACCTGTCATCGACATTTGCGAGGAAAGAGGTAGATAAGCCGCCAAGAGGATACGAATATTCAAGAACTGCCAATCCCACTCGTGACGCCCTTGAAAGGCGGCTCGCTGCCCTTGAGAATGCAAAATTTGGGCTCGCATTTTCCTCAGGGCTTGCCGCAGAAACCACCCTTCTTGTTACTCTACTCGAACCGAACTCTCATATCGTTGCGGTTGATGATTTATACGGTGGAACAAAAAGATTATTCGAAACAACGATAAAAAATAAGTTAAATTGCACCATAACCTACGCCGACCTCTCATCAAGACCGGAACTTTTACTTGAAAATGCTACAAACAGAGCAAAACTTGTCTGGCTCGAAACACCAACCAATCCACTTCTGAAACTTGTTGATATTCCCCTTGTCGCAAGGTATTGCAAGGAGATTGGCGCAATTCTTATTGTTGATAATACATTCGCTACGCCATGCTTTCAGAATCCGCTCGAGCTTGGGGCTGATGTCGTAGTACATAGTACAACGAAATATATTAACGGGCATACCGATTCCATTGGTGGCGCAGTTATGACAAATAACGAGAGTATATACGAAAAAGTGAAGTTCAATCAAAATGCTATTGGAGCAATCCTTTCTCCTTTCGATAGCTTCCTTGTTTTAAGAGGAACGAAGACCATTTTTGTCAGAATGCGTGAGCACGAAAAAAACGCAATGATGATTGCAGACTATCTCGAGAAACATCCAAAGATCGAGCGTGTTATTTATCCGGGATTAAAAAGCCATCCACAACACGAACTAGCTAAGAGAATTATGAAAGGTTTTGGTGGTATGGTTTCTTTTCTTATAAAAGGTGGAAAGGATGAGACAGTGAGATTTGTGCAGAATTTGAAACTTATAATTCTCGCGGAGAGCCTCGGGGGAGTGGAATCACTTATAGAAATACCATCCCTTATGACACACTCCGGACTCCATCAAGAGGAACGAGTTAAATTAGGTATAGCGGATAATCTCGTTCGGTTATCCGTTGGGATAGAAAATCCTTACGATCTTATTGAGGATATTGAGAGAGCTCTTAAATCTATTTAGAAATTTACCCTAACCGTATAGATTATTTCTGATTCCTTGTTGGGTTCAACTTGGACGAGGAATTTTATGGTATTTGCATCCTTTTTCTCATATTTAAAGTTTGAATTTGTGATGAACCAATCGCCCCATATTTTTTCAAGCACCTGAATCTCAACCTTTTCTTTCTTATGATTTCTGAGTTTTATGGAATAAGTAGCTTCAAATCCGCGGTCGCCAAGGCTTTTATATTCCTTTTGCGTCCTTTCTGCGATTAGGTCAAAAGCATCACCAATATAAAGTTGTACATTTTCATCCTTTGGTGTATGGTCAATCTCATCCTCGCCAATGAACTGTAGCATTCCCTCGCTATCCTCCTTATAAGCTCGCACCTTACCTTTAGGCAGAGGGAGCCCGAGCCCATCATCCTTTGAGTTGGAAAACTCAAGTTCTACCCTTACCCTGTTCCCCTTGGTCTGGTCAAATGTGTAAATCTTTTTGACATTGACATTAGCTTGAGGAAAAAGCGAGAGCTCTTTCTTCTGGTTATTAAGAAGAGTAGCGGGTCTTTGAAGTGTATATAGGTGATATTCGAAAAACTCCTCCTCAACAAATTGAGGAACAGTGGTTGTGGTTTTAGCATACTCGAGGAGTTCGCCACGAGGGGGTCTTTTCTTTATTATGTGAGGTTCGCCAGCAACAAGTTTGAGGCGTGCGTCAGGAAAAGAAAGCCCACAGCTGTTCGTTATACTCACCCAACCATCAAAAGAGAGGCGTGTATCATCCTTGTTGGCAACCGCAACATATTTGGCTTCCCAGCTCAACCCTTTTGTCAAATAGCTTATTTCCACCTTCTCCTTCCCACCCTTAGAAACATCAAGAAGCCAAAATAGACTTGGGCGAAGAATTAGTCCCTCCGGTAGGGAAGGAAATATGATGTTCCTGATACCATCGAGCTTGACCACGATAACCTTTCCAGTTTCATCTCTCAAAATCAGATTCTCCGCAGGTGAAAGAAGTGTCCCTTTGAATTCCTTCCCCTCTTTTGTAGTGACAATTATTTCATTGCCGATGTATTTCTCCAGAAGTTTTTGCTCGCTGACAAGGTCATACTCGTAATTTTGCTCGAGTATAGTTATATTCCCAGGGTTTGTGAGCGAAGAGAGGTGAACGCTTGTCGGGTCTATTGCCGCCGGAACATTCTCAAACCTATAAGCCGCTTTCCCTTTTTGAAGTTCTATTTCTCTCCGCTCCTTAACAAGTGCAAGGTCATTGTTGTATATTGTAACAAAAAACTCACCATATAGGCTTGAACACACAATGCAAACTACGAGCAGTTGAAATATTTTTTTCATTTTTTTTCCTCCTGTTCATCCTTTACCAATTTATCGAGCCCATATTTTTTAAGTCTTGTATAAAGCATTCGCCTTGTTATCCCGAGCGCACGGGCTGATCTGGACTTATTCCAGCCGAAACTTTCGAGCGTTTTCATAAGAAGTTCTTTTTCAAGAGAGGCAAGGGTTCCGTGCTCTTCCTGGGCTTGCTCACTTTTTAGTTCCGGAAGGAATGGTATACAATCAAGTGTTATCCGTTTTCCATCAGAAAGTATAACAGCCCTTTCGATTATGTTCTGAAGCTCACGAACATTGCCAGGCCAATCGTATTCCATAAGCGCCTCCATAACATCATCCTCAACATCCTTAATGCTCATATTATACCTTGCAAGAAAATATTCGACAAGTTGAGTGATATCCTCTTTTCTTTCAACAAGTGATGGTACTCGTAAGGGGAATACAGATAATCTATAGTAAAGGTCTTCTCTAAACCTGCCTTCTCTCATTTCCTTTGCTAAGTCCTTGTTTGTAGCGGCAAGCAACCTGACATTGACATGTATCGGTTGTATACCGCCAACCCTGTAAAGCTCTTTTTCTTCTATAACCCGTAGTAGTTTTGCCTGCATAGATAGCGGTAGTTCGCCTATTTCATCAAGGAACAATGTTCCATTTTGAGCGAGCTCAAACCTGCCAGGCTTTGATTTATGAGCCCCTGTGAAAGCCCCTTTCTCATAACCAAATAGTTCTGATTCGAGAAGGGTTTCGGTTATGGCTGCACAGTTTATGGGGATAAACGCCCCTTTTGACCTGCTGCTTCTCTCATGTATAGCCCTTGCAACAAGTTCCTTTCCACTCCCACTCGGTCCGTATATTAACACAGTAACATCAGTCCTTGCTACCTTCTCTATCTTATCAAGAAGCTCTTTCATCGCCCTGCTATGCCCGATTAGATTGCCATATCTATTTTTCTCGTCGCTCCTGTGAAACTCGAGCTCATCCTTAAGCCTTTTCTTCTCCTCGAGCCGATCTATCTTTATAAGAAGCTCATCGAGTGAGAATGGTTTTATAAGATAATCGCTTGCACCCTCGCGAAGAGCTTCAACCGCTGTCTCCACTGTCGCATATGCTGTCATAATGAAAACATCCGTTTCCGGCGATATCTTTTTTACCAATCTCAAAATCGATATACCATCAACCTCAGGCATTTTCAAATCCGTAACTACAAGATCAAATTCCTCTTTCTCAATGATTTCTAATGCTTTGCGTGGTTCAGTGCTTTCCCTTACGAAATGCCCCTTCTCACGAATTGTATCCGCCAGAATGCGGCACATATTCTTCTCATCATCCACTATAAGTATCCTCATTTCTCGCCCCGATTTAACGGGAACAATAGAACAAATGATGTCCCGATCTTCTCGACGCTGCTTACCTCAACAATGCCGTTGTGTTCCTCCATAATACGCCTGACAATGTAAAGTCCAAGTCCGCTTCCGCTCTTCTTTGTAGTATAAAACGGCTCAAATATCTTTTTGAGTTCCTTCTTAGATATCCCCTTGCCCGTGTCTGTTACCTCAAGAGCAAGATATTTTTTCTTCTTCCTTTCAGCAAGTTTAAGGCTAATCAAAATTATTCCGCCTTGTTCCATAGCATCTTTAGAGTTTATAATGAGATTCATAATCGCCTGCCTAACGAGGTCTGAAGATAACTCTATTTGTGGGTCATCATGGAACTCGAGTTTGAACTTTACTCCGCTTTTCTCGAATTCCTCCTTGAACGATTCGACAACCTCATTCACAATTTGGGAGAGGTTGTTTGGTTTTAGTTCGATTGTTACAGGGCGAGCGAGCAAGAGGTATTTTTGAACGAGCCCGTTAACCCTTTCAATCTCATCTTTTAAATATCCGGCTAGCTCAATTTCATCCTTGTTTTTCAATTTCTTTGTGAGCCTTTCGATTGCGGCACGCATAATCCCAAGCGGGTTTCTTATTTCATGTGAAACTATCGAAACCATCTCGCCCATCGTTGAAAGTGCTACAGAACGCATAACAGATTCCTCAGCTTTCTTTAACCTTTTGAGGACAAACAAGAAGAACAACCCCAAAAGCACGATTGTTAATCCCGTTATGCCAGAAAGCAAAACCGCGTATCTTTTCAGGTTTGCTATGAAAGAAAAGAATTCGCTTCCAGCCTCAATCACAACAATGCCTGCCACTTTATTATTGGTATCAAATATCGGGTAAAATGCGCTTTTGAGATATTTTCCCTTTTTCTCATATAGTTTTGTGTCGGTTCCGGCGCCCTCTCGTGCCGATTCAAAAGCTGCCTTATCGATAATTATATAGGGATAAGTCCTGAATAGCTGCAGCGTTCGGTCATAAGAATAGAGAAGTGTTCCTAATGTATCTATTACGCATATGTTTGATAGCCCGAGTTCAATAGTCAAGCGGTCCAATTCCTTATCCAGTTTACCACGGTAGATTGTGATTTCAATTGGTTCGTCTTCTACTCTCTTAGTCTTTATCTGGTTGGAAATCATAGATGCGTAATTGACGAGGTGCTTTCCGAGTTCCTCATCGGTTGATTCTCTCAGCTTTAAAAATATATACCATGTCCCGAGATTGAAAAATAAAAGTAGAAGTATAAATTGTGTAACCGTCCATATAAGGATTATCCTAACAAAAGATGATCGCTGTTTCATCAATAACCGCGAAGTTGTTTTAGTTTTGTTTTTGCCTCATCGATAAATTTTGCGTAAGGATCTATTTCAGTGTATTTTTCGAGTGCTTTTATTGCAGCGTCGTAATCACCTTTTTTGTAATAAAGTCCGAATAGATTATAGTAGAAAGGTGGGTAGTTAGGGTCAAGTTCGATAGCGAGTTTAAGCTCTTTTTCGGCATCCTCGAACATGCCCATGTAGAAGTAAACACCGCCAAGGTTTCCGTGGAATCGAGCTTTTTTGCTGTCGATTTCTATAGCTTTCTTAAGGTATCCCAGGGCATCCTCAAGTTGTTGAGCCTCATATGCCGTATATGCAAGCCCGAAATAAGCCCAGGCACAATTTGGGTTTATATTGAGTGCGCGGCGATATTCCCTGTTCTGGTCAGCAGGATTACCAAGAAGCCGCCCGTAAAGAAAATAATAGATGCACTTGTTCTTGTTCTTTTCCAAAAGTTTCCTGTATTCTTGAATAAGCGAGTCGGTTTTACCCATTAATGCGGTTACTTCCTGGTAGTCGATGTGAGCCTCAACAAATGATGGGTCCATTTCTTTTGCCTTCCTGAAATAATTCCTTGCGTCGAGCCAAACACCCTGTTTCCTTGCTTCCCAGCCCTTCATGTGGTATTCATAAGCCTCCTTTCTCCTCTTTTCGCTCGACGGTCCACATGAAACCAAAAACAAAAGAAAAACAACAACAATAAATCTCAAACATTTTACCCTGTTCATCTATTCTCCCTTTTTATTTTTGTTTGCCTTCCTCGAGGAATTTTTTAACCCTTTTCTCCTCTTCAGTAGGAAGATAATCCTTCAAGTAGTTTATCTTATCAACAGCCTGGTCTTTCCATTCGGGATCAACAACGGCGTTTTTATATTCTGCGACAGCTTTTTCGAACTGGAGTTTCGCCTCATATGTGAGTGTGCCATCAGGCTTTACCCTGTCAAACCCCTTAGCCTCGTATACTGCGCCCCTTAAAAGATATCCGTACCCGTATCCCTTCTTTTTTTTCAACGCTATATCTGCGTACTCTAAAGCTTTATCGTAATTCTTTAATTCTTTATATGCCATACCAATTTCACAGTAAACTTTAGGAAAATCAGGGTTCATTTTTACCGCCTGCCTGAAATACTGGATTGCCTCATTATACCTCTTGCTCAATAGATATGTTAGTCCAAGGAAATAGGGTCCTTGGTAGTCTGATGCTCTTTTTGACAAGTATTCCTTAAACACCTGTTCAGCTTGAGCAAAACTATCAAGTGAGAGGTATGTTTTGCCAAGTTGTATGAGAAGATCAATAGAATCGGGTTTTAACCTGTGAATGGCTTTGTAAGAGCGAAGGAGCCCTTCAAAATTCTTCCTTGCCTCATAGCATCGAGCAATTGTTGTCCAGAGCGATAAATTGAGTGAGTCGTAGCAAAGAGCGTGTTCGGAGTAAATTATTGCGGTATCGATTTTCCCAAGCTTTATGCTTAATGTTGCAAGCGCCTCGTAGCTCACATTATCCGTAGTATCAAGCTCAACAGCCCTCTCAAGATTGAACTTAGCAGCTGAATCCTCCCCTTCTCTCATATAAAGAAGTCCTAATCCTCTATAAAGATATCCCTTATCCGGAAACCTCTTTATACCCTCACTATATACAAGTTTGGCACTATCCAGATATCCAGCTCTTATATATGCATCAGAAAGATATTTATATGCTATTTCCCTTGTTGGATCGAGTTCATAAATCACCTTTTTGAAATTCCTAATAGCATCCTCATATTGACCATTTTTATAATATTCAAGCCCGTTTGAAATAGTAATTTTTATCTCCTCTTCAAGTGCCGCTTTTCTTGCTTCTTCCTCGGCTTTCCGTTTTTGTTCAAGCCTTAAAAGTTCTTCCTTCTTTGCACTCGATGCACATTTGATAATGAAAGGCAGAAGCACGAAAAGAGCTATCTTTGCCCATCTCATCTCTTAACCTCCCTTGCCAGCTTTAGCTTGTATTTTCTCTCCATCCCATTACTTATATAATATCTCAATTCCCCGTATTTTTCAACAAATATAATGCAATCGAGCCCATTTTCTTCATCAGCAAATTTCAATCCCTTCTCTACCCCAAGAACAAATATCGCAGTTGATGCGCAATCGGCATCGATTCCGTTTCTCGCAATCACGGTAACAGCACAAATTCCCTCCCTCGGCTTGCCAGTATGAGGGTCTATAATATGATGATATCGTTTACCACCGATGATGAAATATCTTTCGTAGTCACCGGATGTTGCGCAGGCATATCCGTCTTTCAACAAAAACTTCCCTATTACTGAGTCAGTTTTGCGCGGATCTCTTATCCCTATTACTGCATCACGACCACACACCCTTATATTTCCTCCAGCATTTATAAGAAATGGGCTTTTGGTTAAGCTTTTTATTGTATCGTAAAGAACATCAACCAAATACCCTTTTGCAATTCCACCGAAATCCAATTTTGTCTCTACAGGTTTTTTGAGCTCATTTCCGCTAACGACAAGCCTTTCAACGCCAAGAGTCTCAAGTGCTTTTATGATAAGCGAGTCATCCGGTATAAAAGGGTTTGTGGAGTTAAAATCCCATAAAAGGGTTAATGCACCCACAGTTGGGTCAAAAGCGCCATTGGTTTTGTTGTACCATTCGATCGATTTTTCAAGAGCAAAGCGAAATTCACTCGAAATAGTGCTTTTTTCATTAGAATTTACACAGCTTAGCTCGCTTGTCGAATCAAACAGGTCAAATGTAGAATCAAGCCTATCAGCAATCCTCTTAACAACATTTTCTATTCTTTTTGCCTCTTTTTTATTAGCACCATAAAGTTTTACCTCTAAAACCGTATCAAATGTGAACATGTATATATCTTTTCTTGTTTGGCACGAAAAAATAATAAAAAAAATGAAGATGAGAAATTGTCGCCTCATCTATTGTAAAAAAATGCTCTTGCCTTAAAAGTCAAGTGATATATTATTTGTTTATATGATTTTAAAGGTTAGGGTTGTGCCGGGGGCAAGGAAAAGGCGGATTGAGGAAGTTGAGGGTGTTTTGAAAGTGTATGTGCCTGAACCCGCGGTTGAAGGGAAGGCAAATAGCGCAATGATAGAGCTTCTCGCCCGGCATCTTGGCGTGAAAAAAAGCCATATCAAGCTTGTTAGGGGCGAACACTCACGGGAGAAATTGGTCGAGGTTAAGAAGTATTTTAAGTGAAAATTTAACCTGCGTATTGCCAAACAAGAATAGAGCCTGTATATTCTAAAACCTTAAAAGGAAGAAATGAAGACGCAGAGGGAGGAAAAAAATGAAGGATAAGAAACATGTGCTTGAGAATACAATAAAGAGGTGCCGCGAACGAGATATAATAATACCCACATTTGATGAGATGAAACATCCGGAGAAGATTCCACCAAAGATAGTGGATGAGCTTAAAAATATTGGGCTCTGGGACCTTCATTCCCGAAATCTTTTCAGAATCACATGGAAAAACGACATAAAAACAGGCGGATTCGGTAAGGTCAATTACTTAGAGTTACCGCAAACGCTTACCGGCGTTAAGGCAAAAATAATTGCCCTTATAGGGAAATATTTCCCAACAGGTTCTCATAAGGTTGGAGCAACATTCGGACCGCTTGTTTCTCGCCTTATTACGGGAGAATTCGACCCGACCTGGCAGAAAGCTGTATGGCCATCAACAGGGAATTATTGTCGAGGCGGCGCATATGACTCTTATCTTCTCGCCTGCCCATCTATAGCAATCCTTCCTGAAGGAATGAGCAAGGAGAGGTTCGAATGGCTTAAAAAGGCGGGCTCCGAGATTATCGCAACCCCAGGTACAGAATCCAATGTCAAGGAGATATACGATAAGTGCTGGGAATTAAAACGAACACGGGGAGACGAGGTTGTGATACTCAATCAGTTTGATGAATTTCCAAATGCGCTCTGGCACTATGAGATAACGGGCGCCGCTATGGAAGAGGTATTCGAAAAAGAGATAGGAAAACCTTATAGATTTAGTGCGGTCGCTTTAACTCAGGGTTCCTGTGGAACACTCGGTGCAGCGGAATATCTGAAAAAGAGGTATCCGGGGCTTAAGCTCATAGTGGGTGAGGCTCTCCAGTGCCCAACATTGCTCCTCAATGGTTATGGCTCCCATAGGATAGAAGGTATTGGAGATAAGCATGTACCGTGGATATTTAATGTAAAAAATGCTGATGTTGTCTGCGATATTGACGATAATTATACTGTTCGCTTGATGAGGCTTTTCAATGAAGAAAAGGGCAGAAAATTCTTGAAAAGCGAGGGAGTAGAAGAAGAGATAGTTGAAAAACTCGATCTCCTCGGTTTCTCGGGCATTGCCAATCTTCTTTGTGCAATAAAGGCTGCAAAGTATTTCGAGTATAATGAGAAGGATGTCATATTTACTGTTTTCACCGACTCGATGGAACTATACCAATCGAGGATTGAGGAATACAGAAAAGAGTTCGGCGAATACACGGAGAAACAGGCAGCAAAGGACTTTGAGGCTTGTCTTCTTTCTTGTACCACAGATTATATGCTTGAAACCACATACTACGACAGAAAACGAATACACAATCTGAAATATTTCACCTGGGTAGAACAGCAGGGGAAATCTGTTGAAGAACTTAATGCACAGTGGTATGACGAGAACTATTGGGAAGAAAAATGGTCTCAAGCTAATAAACTCGACGAAAAGATAAAAGAATTCAACGAAAAAACAGGGCTAATTGAGAAATATAGATAATATATCGACTTTCCCTTA
>JBAMLU010000068.1:0-663 GCA_039793385.1 bacterium | reverse complement strand
TTTCCCTTAAA
Source organism: bacterium (assembly GCA_039793385.1). Classification (GTDB taxonomy): domain Bacteria; phylum UBP14; class UBA6098; order JBAMLU01; family JBAMLU01; genus JBAMLU01. The sequence goes on along the minus strand of JBAMLU010000068.1, from coordinate 652 downwards.
ATTAAGCCCATTCTATTATAATGGCAATATCAAGGCATCCAAAAAATCTTTAGAAGAGAAACGGAAAGAAAGGGGTGAGTTAATGAGCATTATGTTTTCAGAGGAGAAAAGACCAAGATTAAGGGCAGCCGTATTTGTGGATGTGCAAAATATTCAGGAGGTGTTTGAAAAACAGTGGAGTGAGGTACGGTACGACAGATTGAAAGAATATATTTTGCAACATCATGATGTAATCAAGTTTGTGGCGTTTATTCCCTACAGGAAGGACGACGAGAAGAGGCAGAGGCTTATTGATGCAATCTCGCTTATGGGTTATCGTTGCATCTGCAAGCAGGCAAAGGAACGCCCTGATGGCACAGTTAAAGCCAATATGGACCTCGAGATTGCTCTTGAAATTCAATCTATGGTTGATTCCGTCGATGAGATAATCCTTCTTTCCGGCGATAGCGATTTCGTCCCACTTGTGGATTATCTTTCTCGGAAGGGCAAGAGGGTTAAGGTTATAGGTCCTGGTCGTGGACCCACCGCTCTTGAACTTATTAGGGCTGCTGATGAATTCGAAAACATTGATGAGATTGAGGGTGTTATAGTAAGGCTCTCGGATAACAATATAACATAAAAATCAATTCACTATCTCGTATCTATATTCAAT
>JBAMLU010000067.1:5577-25900 GCA_039793385.1 bacterium | reverse complement strand
TTTCCGGTTTAAGGCTACCACCATACTGAATTCTCATCTCTTCACTAACCTTTGCACCGTACCGATTCTTTAGCCATTCCCTTATAAACCCTTGAACTTCCTCAGCTTGCTCCGCTGTAGCATTCAGCCCTGTGCCGATTGCCCATACAGGCTCATAAGCTAACACAAGCCTTTTTCCGTCCGAAAGTTCAATGCCTTTAAAACACTGCTCGAGTTGGTTTGATACAACCTCGAGCGTCCTTCCAGCTCGCCTTTCCTCTATCTTTTCGCCAACACAGAGTATAGGTATTAACCCAGAACTTAGGGCTTTCTTAACTTTTTGGTTTATCATTTCGTCAGTTTCGCCGAACTGTTCTCTTCGCTCTGAGTGTCCTAATATAACAAAATGAGCTCCTGATGTCAAGAGCATTTTTGCGCTTACCTCGCCAGTATAAGCGCCCTCATCCTGAAAATGCATGTTCTGTGCGCCAAGCTTTAGCATGCTTTCCTTTATTATCTCGCTTATTTTGATGAGATATGGAAATGGTGGGCACAAAACAACATCAACCCCTTTTAACGAACCCACCCTATATTTGATTTGCCTTGCAAGTTCAAGTGCCTCCGCATATGTTTTGAACATCTTCCAGTTGCCAGCAACAATTAGTACCCTTTTGCCCATTATTCTTTGTTTCTAATATTTATTGATTTTTTATTTTCTATTCGTAAGTGCTTCAATACCTGGAAGGACTTTACCTTCCATAAATTCTAAACTTGCGCCGCCACCTGTAGATTCGTGTGTCAATTTCCCTTTGAAACCTAATTTACTAATAGCCTCTATTGTTTCTCCGCCACCTGCGACAGTGAAGCCGCCTTTTTCGGTCAATTCGACAAGAGCCTCGAATACCTCTAAAGTACCTTTATCGAAAGGTTTGACCTCAAAAACGCCCATAGGACCGTTTATAAATGCCGAGCGTGCGTTAAGGATTTCGTATGTGTAAAGTTCCCTCGTCTTTTTACCAATATCAACGGACTCAAGATTAGCTGGTATTGCGTCCCAAGAAACATTTTCAATAATCTTTGGTGAGTCAATTGAGTCCGTTACAACAACATCAATAGGAAGAACGATCTTCTTATCCGCATAAGGGGATTGAAGTATCTCTGAGGCGTTATTTAGTTGTTCATCCTCGCATATCGATTTTCCAATTTCAACACCGAGCGCTTTGAAAAATGTGTAGCTCAATCCACCGCCAATCAAGAGTTTATCGACCTTTTTGAGGAGATTTTTCAATATGGGAAGCTTGGTGGAAATTTTGGCTCCGCCGATAATAGCAACAAATGGTTTAGGCGGTTTCTCGAGTATTGTAGAAAGAGATTCTATCTCTTTTGCCATAAGGTATCCGGCGGCATTTTGTTTGAAGAATTTAGTTACTCCCACGGTTGATGCATGTGCCCTGTGTGCGGTAGCGAAAGCATCATTTATATAGAGGTCGGCAAGGCTTGCCAATGCTTTTGCAAACTCTGGGGCGTTCTCCTCTTCTTCCTTATAGAATCTCAGGTTTTCGAGCAAAAATACATCGCCGGATTTCCCGTTTTTCACACTTTTCTCAACATATTCTCCAACGCAATTTGTCAAAAATGTTACCTTTCTGCCCAAAAGTTTCTCGAGATGCTCAGCAACAGGTTTAAGCGAGAGTGATGAATCTTTTTTACCTTTGGGACGCCCCAGGTGTGAGATGATCACAGGTATACCGCCTGAGGATATTATCTTATTTATTGTGGGTAATGTTTCTCTTATTCGTGTATCATCCTCTACTTTTCCGTTTTTCAAAGGCACATTGAAATCTACCCTGAGTAAAACCCTTTTGCCACTAAGCTCGAGGTCCTCTATGAACAGTTTATCCATACTACCTTTCACCTCACATTAAAGCATCATTTTTAATATATCGACCATTCTATTGGAGAATCCCCATTCATTGTCATACCAGGCGAAGAGTTTGAACATATTATCGCCAACTTTCATGGTAAGAGAGGCATCGAATATGGAGGAATGAGGATTTCCAATGATATCAGCTGAAACGATAGGGTCCTCGCAATATTCAAGTATACCCTTAAGTGTTGTTTCTGCGGCGACTCGCATAACATTGTTTATATCCTCAACTGTGGTTTCGCGTAATAGTTCGACTGTAAGGTCAATTAATGAACCATCAGCAACTGGGACCCGAATTGCAATACCATCAATTTTCCCCTTGAGCTGCGGGAATAAGACTAACATCATTTTCGCAGCTCCTGTGCTTGTAGGTATCATACTCATAAAAGCTGCCCTTGCCCTGCGAAGGTCCTTATGTGGAGCATCAAGAACTCGCTGGTCGTTCGTATATGCATGGATGGTTGTCATAAGCCCCTGTTTTATCCCAAAATTATCCTCAAGAACCTTTATCAAAGGCGCAATTCCATTTGTAGTGCAGCTACCAGTTGAAATTATGTGGTGTATTTCTTTATTGTATTCCTTTTCATTTATGCCCATAACAATTGTTATATCTGGGTCTTTCGCTGGCGCAGAGATAAAAACCTTCTTGGCACCATTTTTTATATGTATCGATGAATCCTCTCTACCCTTAAATTTCCCTGTGCACTCAGCAACAACATCAACATTATAATCCCTCCACGGTAGATTCTCGGGCTCCTTTACAGAAAGCACAGAGATTCTCTTGCCATCAACGATTATGTGGTTCTCGTCATACTCAACTTTCCCCGGAAACCTTCCATGCACCGAATCGTATTTGAGCAGTGTTGCAAGTGTTTTTGCATCTGTTATATCATTTATGACTACAAAATCGAGTTGCGGTTCCTTATATCCTGCCTTAAAAAGGAGCCTTCCAATTCTCCCGAATCCGTTTATTGCAACCCTTATCGCCATCTTTCCTCCTTTACATTAGAACTTTTAGTTCATTTAGGATATATTCTGGTAAGGATTTTTTCTCTTTAGTCATAAGCTCGAGGCTAACAGGTATTATTTCAGTGCCTTTTAAAGCTGGAGCGAGCCCGAATTTTCCCTGTGCGACCAAATCAATTGCTATGCTTCCGAATCTTGTGGCAAGGACCCTGTCGAACCCGCTTGGTGAACCGCCTCGCTGGAGGTGTCCAAGTATTACCTCACGCGTTTCAAGCCCCGTTCTCTTCTGGATTTCTTTCGATAGTACCTTACCTATTCCGCCAAGCCTGACATTACCAAAAGCGTCTCTTTCCTCACTCTGGAGCACCAGCTCCTCAACGCCCTTCTCCGATTTAAGCCTTGCACCCTCAGAAACAGCAACGATTACATACCCACGCTCTGCCATATATAATTTAATCCTTTCGCATAACTCGTCAAGCGAGAAGGGTAGCTCTGGCACAATAATTATATCGGCTCCGCCTGATATACCGCCATAGAGTGTTATCCAGCCAGCGTCTCGCCCCATAATCTCAACTACCATAACCCTGTGATGTGATTTTGTTGTCGTCCTTAATCTATCGATAGCCTCAGTTACGATGTTCACTGCTGTATCAAACCCGAATGTATAATCGGTCTCATTGAGGTCGTTGTCGATGGTTTTGGGAACGCCGACTACATTAAGCCCTTTTTTGTAAAGGTCTGCTGCAACCCCAAGGGTATCATCACCACCAATTGCGATTAGCGCGTAAAGCCCCATTTCGTTGAAGTTGGTAAATATTTTCTCGATCCCGCTTTCTATTTTGCGCGGGTTTGTCCTTGATGTTCCAATTATGGTGCCTCCTATTGACACAACCTCATACAACTCCCTGCTCTCAATCTTCCTCGCGTTTCTCTCCAACATCCCCTTCCAACCATCAATAATACCCAAAAACTCAAACCCGTATAATTTTTCACCTTTTAATACTGCCGCTCTTATTACTGCGTTTAATCCCGGGGCATCCCCTCCACCTGTTAAAACCCCTACTATTTTCCCCATATACCACTCCTTTTTAGCGTTTAAGATAGAGTTTCTTTTCTCTTTGTCAAGAACGCTTTCTCAGTTAGAGGTAGACGCAACCTTTAGGTTGCGCATTTATTTATCACGCAGGCTAAATCCTGCGCCTACCAAAAGCGTAACAGGTTTCTTGACAATACTATAATTGATTTTATATTTATTCTGAAAAGGTAAAATCGAACGAAAGGGAGGAATATATGGATGTTGCAGTTTTTCGGGAAAGGTTGTTTGATTGTTTGACAGCAGTGATGGGCGTTGTTCCACAGAGGTCCCCCAGACCGATATTAACTAATGTATTTCTTGAAACAAAAGGAAATAAGCTCATTTTGTTCGGAACGGATTTTGACCAATCAATAATTGGTGAGATTGAACTAATAGATGTGACTGATGAGGGCGGAGTTGGTGTTAGTGGTAAGCGTTTTTTTGACCTTCTGAGGGAACTGAGCGGCGATAAAGTCAATCTTAAAAAAGAAGGGAGAAAACTAATTCTTCGAGAGATAGGTGGTGGCGGGAAGTTTTCTTTCCCGATAGTTACGGAGGAGGATTTCCCATCTCGTCCAAAAATCGAAGAGGAAAAAGCAAGGATAAAGATGAAAAGCGCGCAAGTTCAGAGGATGCTTTCGAGAACAAGTTATGCGACTAGCGCTGATATATCACTTGTAAGTTTTACCGGGGTATTATGGCAGATAAAACCTGATGAATATAGAACCGTTGCTACCGATGGGCATCGCCTTGCAATTGCTATCGAGAAGGAACAACTCTCATCCCCACTAACACTTGACCTTCTTATACCAAAGCGCTCTGTTGAACAACTTATGAAACTTCTTGCCAAAACCGATGTTAAGGAGTTCGAAATCATAATCGATGAGGGTAAGGTTTTCTTTATCGTTGGTCCTTTTACATTCCAGACCTCGCTTATTGCCGAGCGTTTTCCCAATTATGAGCAGGTAATTCCTCGCGATAATGACAAGGTTCTTGTTTTGAAGCGTGATGACCTTGTTCAGGCATTGAGGCGTGTCGGACTTTTCACAAGCACCCTCACTCACCTTGTCAGATTCACTATGGGCGAAAATGGTCTCCGCCTTAAGGCTGTTGACCCGGAAAGCGGCGAAGCTGAAGAGGTTCTTGAGGCTACATACAATGGCGAACCACTCGAAATCGGATTCAACTCCAACGATATTATCGAAATCTTGAGACATATTGAAACCGAATCCGTTAAGTTCTCATTTCGAACACCTATGACAGCTTGTATGATCGCACCCATTGATGAGGAAACTAACTACTTTACTATCGTTATGCCATTGAGACTTCCAGAGGAGTTTTAAAACGATTTATAAAACGGCATAAGTAAATGGTATTGCAAGAACTTTATCTAAAGGGTTTTCGAAATTACGATGAGGCGCATATGATTTTCTCTGACGGGATAAATCTTATAACAGGACCAAACGGGTGGGGCAAGAGCAACATGCTTGAGGCAGTATTTATCATCTCGGTTGGACGAGACCCGTGGGGTGCAGAGCACGACGAGATTGTGAAATATGGCTCAGATGCTGCTTTATTAAAAAGTTATTGGGAAAAAAGGAACAAGGTTGAAATTAGAATCTTGAGGGGTGGGGTAAAGAATATTATCCTGAACGAGAAGAGGATTCGCCGTCTATCTGAACTTGTTGGGCTTTTCCCCGTGACAATCGCCGGTCCACAGGAGGTCGAGATTGTCCGCGGAACACCTAAATATAGAAGAAGGTTACTTGATTTGCATATATCTCAGCTCTCGAGAGAATATCTCGAGAATATCACAAGGTATCAAGCATATCTCAAAGGAAGGAATAAGATACTCAAACAACTCCAGGACGGAGAGGTTCCTGTAGGCGGTGAACTTTATCTCGAGAGCTGGGACGAAAAACTCGCCGAATACGGAACCCTTATAGTAAAAGAGCGAATGAGATTCTTAGAGGAGCTTGGTCCTTTTAGTTCTGGGTATTATAAAGCAATGTTTGGTGAGGAGGTTAATCTTGAATTTAAATATGAGCCGGCTTTCCCGGAGGCTACAAATTTTGACGATTTTATGAAGGTTCTTAAGGATGTTCGCGAGAAGGAGATAAAATTTGGCGAAACCATTGTAGGACCACATCGCGATGATTTCCTCGTCCTTGTAGGCACAAGAGAACTTCGAAAACTCGGCAGCTGGGGCGAGTGTAGAAGCGCAAGCCTCGCTATCATACTTGGTATAGCAAGAATCCTTGAGAAGAGATATTCCACAACCCCACTCGTTATACTTGATGACTGCTTCGCTAATCTTGACAAAAGCCGCATAGAAAGACTTATAGGCATACTTTCAGGTTTTGGGCAGGTCTTTGCGTCAACCCCTTTTGAAAATGAATCCCTTTTTAAAATGGCTAAAAAGATGTTCAAGCTTATTGAACCTGGCAAGATCGCTGAGGTTTAATGAGAAAAAGGGTAAGATTAAATGAACCGATAAAAATATCATCAGTGCTTGACGATATTCTTTCGAAGCTCGGGCTGAAAAGCATTATTGAGGAGAGCACGGCTATCTGCATCTGGAATGAAATCGTTGACGAGAAAACAAAAAAAGAAACCGAACCTGTGAAGGTTGAGGATGGTGTTCTTTATGTCAGGGTTTCTTCACCAGGATTGAGAAACAAGCTCACTTTTGAGAAAGAGAAACTTATAAGAGCTATAAACGAGGCTTGTGGTAAGGAAATTATAAAAAGCATAAGGTTGGTGTGAAGGAATATATGGAAGAGAAGGAATTAGAAAAGGGAGAAAAGGAAGTTCAAGAGAACGATTATACAGCTGAGGATATAAAGGTTTTGAAAGGGCTTGAGGGTGTTAGGAAGCGCCCGGCGATGTACATTGGTTCTACTGGCGTTGATGGGCTTCATCATCTTGTTTTTGAGGTTGTGGATAACTCGATTGATGAGGCTATGATGGGGTATTGCGACAGGATTGAGCTTGTTATTCATAGGGATAATTCCGTTACCGTAATAGATAATGGGCGTGGTATCCCGGTGGACATCCATCCTGAAGAGGGTAAATCTGCGGCTGAGGTTGTTCTTACAACTTTACATGCCGGCGGGAAGTTCGATAAAAAAAGCTACAGGATCTCTGGCGGATTGCATGGTGTTGGCGTTTCTGTTGTTAACGCATTGTCTATGCAGCTCGCACTTGAAGTTTGGCGTGATGGTAAGGTTTACGAGCAGAGATATTCCCGTGGAAATCCTGTCGCTCCCTTACAGGAAATCGGCATCACAGAACGTCGAGGAACGAAGATTACTTTCAAGCCCGACCCAGAAATATTCGAAACCACAGAGTTCAGCTACGATTACATCGTTAAAAGGCTTCGTGAACTCGCCTTTCTTAATCCAGGTCTTAGAATCTCTGTAAGGGATGAACGGACAGGCAAGAAGGCTGAATTCTTTTATGAAGGCGGGATTGTTTCTTTTGTTGAATACCTTAATAAGGGCAAGAATACCATAAACAAAACCCCCATCTATTTCAAGGGCGAAAAGGATGGAATATATATTGAAATCTCCATACAATACAACAATGAATATCAGGAAATGATTTATTCTTTTGCAAATAACATAAACACAATTGAGGGTGGAACACATCTTGTTGGGTTTAAGTCTGCACTCACAAGGACGATAAATTCATATGCAATTGCGCACAAATTTATCAAGGAAAACGAGAAAGAACTTATAACCGGGGCTGATGTTCGAGAGGGGCTTGTTGCTGTTATATCTGTTATGCTGCCTGAACCACAATTTGAGGGTCAGACAAAGACTAAGCTTGGTAATTCTGAGGTGAAAGGTATAGTTGAGTCCCTTGTTAACGAGAAACTCCGCGACTACCTTGAGGAACACCCTGATGAAGCAAAACTCCTTCTTGACAAGGTTCTTCGCGCTGCAAGGGCAAGGGAAGCCGCAAGAAAAGCAAGAGAACTCGCAAGAAGAAAGGGATTCTTAGAACCATCATCTCTACCAGGCAAGCTTGCCGATTGTCAGGAAAAAGACCCAGCAAAAAGTGAGCTTTTTATTGTTGAGGGTGAATCGGCTGGCGGTAGCGCCAAACAGGGAAGAGATAGACGATTCCAGGCAATACTCCCCCTTCGTGGAAAAATACTCAATGTGGAAAAAGCGAGATACGAAAAGATAATATCCAACGAGGAGATTCAAACGCTTATAACTGCTCTTGGTGCTGGATTTGGTGAGGATGAGTTCGATATATCAAAGTTGAGATACCATAAGATAATCATTATGACTGATGCCGATGTTGACGGGAGCCACATACAGATTCTCCTTTTAACCTTATTCTACAGGCAACTTCGCCCCATTATTGAACACGGTTTTCTTTACATAGCTCAGCCTCCTCTTTATAAAGTAAAACACGGCAAAATAGAAAAATACATAAAAGACGACAGGGAGCTAAACCTATTCTTGATCGAAGCCGGAATAGAAGAGACGGAGATTGAGGTTGATGGTAAGAAGCTTGAACCTCAAGAGGCGTTGAACTTTTTACGCATAGTTGCGGAATTCAAAGGCGAAATAGAAAGGCTCGCACGATGGAACATTCCACAGGAGATTCTTCTCTCTGCGCTACTTTTTGGGAAAATCGAGCTCCCACACCTAAATGATACCACTAAGATGAAATCAATAGCTGATAAAATAAGCGAATGTGTCAAGGATTATGAATTGAGTTTCGAGATTCTGGATGATAAGGAGCATAGTTGCAAGGAACTCCTTATAAGGTACAGAAACATAGAAAAAGAGGGGGTTTTTTCGCTCTCATACGAATTTCTTATAAGCCCGGAGCTGGAAAGCCTAATAGAGAAGAGGAATAGAATTTTGTCATACGGAGGATTTGATTATATGGCGAATGGTGAGCGATTTAGTTCTCCTGTGAAATTGCTTGAATATCTTGTTAATAGGGCGATAAAAGGTATATCGATACAGAGGTATAAGGGGCTTGGCGAGATGAATCCGCAGCAGCTTTGGGAAACTACGATGAACCCGGAAACAAGGAGGCTTTTACAGGTGAGGCTTGAGGATGCAGTGGAGGCTGATAGGTATTTCACCATGCTTATGGGCGAGAATGTTGAGCCCCGAAGGGAGTTCATTGAGGAGAACGCACTTGAGGTTAAAAACCTTGATATTTAATCTAAAAGGGGGATAAAGATGAAAAAGATTGATCTCGTTTTCGGTATCCACCTTCATCAACCAGTAGGAAATTTTGAAAGCGTATTCAGGCTTGCTGCAGAAAAATCTTATATCCCTTTTTTGAAAATAGTTAAAGATTATCCATTCTTTAAATTCGCATTGCATATATCTGGTCCGCTTTGGGAATATTTTGAGAAGAATTATGGCTTAGTTTTCGAAATAATTGGTGAACTACTTGAGCGTGGGCAGGTCGAATTGTGGGGCGGAGGATTCTATGAGCCAATTCTCGCTGTGGTGCCTGAGCGAGACGCACTTGGGCAACTCGAGATGATGAATGAATACCTTATGAAAAAGTTCGGCAAGGTTCCAAAAGGTATGTGGCTTGCTGAGCGAGTCTGGGAACCACATCTTCCATCGCTTCTCGCTAAAGCCGGGATAGTTTATACCATCGTTGATGATTATCATTTTAAGTCAGTAGGGGTTTCTGAAGATTCGCTTTTCGGCTATTACATAACCGAACATGATGGCTCTCCACTTATTATATTCCCTATATCGCAGCGGTTGAGATACACAATCCCCTTTGGAGATGCTCAAAAAACGATTGGATATCTTATTGATAGTGCCACAGAATGGGGAGAGCGGACCGCAATATATGCTGATGATGGCGAGAAATTCGGGCTTTGGCCAGGGACATATGACTGGGTATGGAAAAGAGGCTGGTTCGAAAACTTCCTCAATCTTTTGAGCGAAAATCTCCAAACGATAAACATTATTCACTTTTCTGAAGCAATAGAGAAACATAAGCCTATAGGTAGAATCTATCTTCCTTGTGCCTCATATTTCGAGATGAATGAATGGACATTGCCCGCACAGCTTGCCGATAGATACAGGAATCTTCTTTCTGAGCTTAAAGATGAGGGGAGATTTGATTTGCTTATGCCTTTTATAAAGGGAGGGTTTTGGCGGAATTTCCTCGTGAAATATGAGGAATCGAACAGGATGCATAAGATAATGTTATATCTGAGCGAGCGACTTAACGATTTGCGTGGCTCAATTACAAAGGCTGAAGAGAATAGGGCTAAGCGTGCGTTGTATCGCGCGCAGTGCAACTGTGTATACTGGCATGGGGTTTTTGGTGGACTTTATCTTCCACATCTTAGAGAGGGTGTGTACAGAAACCTCGTGGAGTGCGAAGACGAGTTAGATAAGGCAACGCACAAGAGAATAAGGGAGTGGGCTGAGGGTGTTGAAAAGGATATAGATTTTGATGGTTCGCCGGAGTATATCTTAAGAAACCCCAAAATTTCACTATATTTTAAACCTTCATACGGAGGAGCTTTAACCAACATCTTTTTCAAACCTCTTCAATGGAATATCCTCGACACCCTGATGAGACGGTTTGAAGGATATCACAACATAGTTAAAAAGGGTATAGAAAAGAAAAAGGGCGAGGGCGTTAAAACAATTCACCATATCATTGCATCAAAAGAGGAAAATATAGTTGAACATCTGAATTACGATTGGTACCAGCGCTTGTCATTTCTTGACCATTTCTTAGGTGATGGAACAAACCTCGATTCGTTTAAGGCTACAACCTATATTGAACTCGGTGACTTTGTTAATCAACCTTTTGATGCACAGATAAGAAGCGGGGAGGAAGGTGTTTCGCTCGAACTCGTTCGTGATGGTGGAGTATGGATTTTCGGTAAAAGATTCCCTGTTATTGTTAGAAAGGTTATAACTTTACCGAAATCTGATGGAACATTTTCCGTCGATTATGAGGTAGTTAACAATAGCAACGAACGAATATTCTGGTTCGCTAACGAGATGAACTTTGGACTTATGTCAAGGGATTTTCCCGGTAGATACTTCCTATTTCCCGGGCGAGTATCAGAAAAAATCCTTCCAGGACAGATTATGGAAATTAACAATATCAATGAACTAATCCTCGTTGATGAAAATTCTTCATTCGAACTGAAAATTAAAAGCGAAAACGAAGCCAGTTTATGGCTTTTCCCTGTTGAAACGGTATCACTTTCTGAGGAAGGATTTGAGCGAGTTTATCAGGAGACTATGGTTTTATTTCATTTCAGGTTCCCGCTTGAACCAGGTGCATCATTCAAAAACCGCTACATATGGGAATTTGAAATGGATTGATTATGGAAATATTCTTATTGACATTTAGTAATGTGTGATTTATATTAAAAGAAAAAGGGGGTTTAAATGAAAGCGAGGTTTTTTGTAGTAATTATCCTATTGCTGGTTTTTGGAGGGCTTTTGTATGCTGATTTGGAGAGCGAAATATATTCAAGGTTTAAGGCATCGCTTGCACCTGAGGACCATTCGAAGGTTATTCTGCGCATACAGAACCGATATGTTGCAGTACAATGCGACACGGATGACGGGCAATTCAATATTGGAACAAGCGATGATATAACATTATTATATGCGTTTCCGAGCTCACCGTGGAGTTCTCATATACTTGTTTTGGTTGATGGTTATCAATATACGAACGATGCCGCTACCACAACAGCGACAATAGGGCTATTGCCGGTGGCAGACCCATTTAGAATTATCCCCGTTAGCGGTGATACATCAATGATATTCGGTGGCTGGAGAATAAGGGGTGTCGATATAAAGCAAACCCTTATGCCCGTTTATCTTATATACCCGACCGATACGACAGGGACCGTTTTTATACGATACGATATCATAAACAACGACACGGTTCCTCATAGTGTTGGGGTTATGCTGGAAATGGACACGATGATAGGTCCTAATGATGCTGCACCTCTTGCAACGGCGTTCGGGTATAGCGCAATAGAAAGAGACTTTTATGCACCTGATAGCATGCCTCCCTATTGGTTTGCGTATGAGATAGGTCCTGAAGTTCCACCTGATTCCCAGATTGTTGCTCTTGGAATTATAAATGGGTTTGATGCTGTTCCACCTGATAGGTTTGCTGTTGGAAGGTGGTATAGTTTTTATAACGCTGACTGGTATTACACTGTTTCGCCTGAGAGATACGGTGATTCAGCCGTGCTTTACTGGTGGAATCCCATTACGCTTGCTCCCGGGGAATCAAGGATGGTGGGGACATATTATGGTCTTGGAAGACCAATGGGGCGTCCGGGACTCAATATTGGTGCTCCCCCAATGCTTCAGGTGCGTAGATGCGAGTATTATCCAAATCCGTTTGATGTTACGGCTCTTGTTACCAATATGGGGATGTTGACACTTAATAATGTTCGGGTTGTGCTTAGGCTTGGAGATGGACTTGCGTTTCCTCCTGGTGAGGATTCCGTCAAGAGTGTTACGCCCCCCACGCTCCGTGCCGGTGAGAGTGGAACTGCCGGTTGGCATGTCCTTGCAACCGGAACACATACAGGGGTCGCAAATTTTGAGGTTTGTATGAGGGCTGCGGGGGGTGAAAGTCTTTGCGCTTATGGTGCTATTATCATACCGGAAATAGGTGGTAGACCCACTGCATCACTTGTTTATCCCCTTGATGGCACAAGAACAACAAACCCATCACAGGATATAAGAATAAGTTTGAGAACATTCAACGGCTTTTCTGATGCCTCGTTAGTTTTAAACGGTAGGGAGTATCTGGTTTCTCGAGATACATCCGTTTTAAGGTATGATGGTGAATTCCTAACATTTACGCCATCAAGGAACTGGTCAAATAATGACACAGTTCGCTATGCGATTGTGTCTGCCGAGGATACGGTCGGCTGTTCTCTTGTTTCGCCAGTTGGGGCATATTTCTGGGTTGATTTGGCTCCACCTGTAGCATCAAACGAGAGCCCAGCAAACGGAACAATCCTTGGCACAACCGAACTTCCGCCCGTATCTATAAGGCTCGTTGACCCAAACAGCCCGGTTGACACAACAAGTATCAGGTTCACATTCAACGGAGTAACTTATGATATTAGCCATCCTGCATTAAGCTATGATGGTGTATATCTTACATTTGACCCGGCTGTTGCTGGCATTGTTGCGTCTGATGGCGATACATTCTATGCGTCGCTTGATGCCGCCGCCGATATTCGACCTGATTATGGTAGTGCAAATAACTTAACTGCACCGTATAGTTGGTGGTTCACAGTAAATATCCTTGACCTTGCACTTGTTGATACATCAGCATTTCCAGCGGAAACACTCTTAATACCGGTGCGCTGTGAGGACCTTTCGCCTTTTGGTATAAGGAATTTCGATATAAGGATAAGATATAACGAGTCTGTATTACAACCCATAGGTATAGTTACCACAGGAACCGCTACATCTTCAGGTTGGAGAATTGAGCTTACATCTTCTGGCGGTATTATGAGAATCGTCGGTTCAGGTTCAGGAGTTAGTTCGGAGAGGGTCCTTTTTTATGTAAGGGTTATTGTTAGAACTGATGCTCCTCAGGGGGCGTTTAGCAGGATAGAGTTTGAGACGATGTCGTTTAATGATGGTAGACTTGCGGCTCGCGGTGTTGATGGCATTATTGTTACGCTTTGGACTTACCCCGAATGGATAATGGAACTTATACTTGAGGACGAAATCGTCCCGGATTCACGAACAAGGCTTACATTCGGTGTCGCTTCATCCGGAACCGATTACTTCGATTCCGGGCTTGATATAATCGCTCTTCCACCAACCCCAGGAAAACCCGCATACTACTTTGAAATTGCCGATCCTTACCATCCATATATAACAGGTCTTTCACGGGATATTCGGAACAACGAGATTTTACCTATTACATGGCGAGTAAGAACCACAAGCTCTACACACGGTATTTTGAGATGGAATCCGACTCTTCTTCCTGAGGGTAGTTTCATATTGAATGGATATATCGATATGCACCGGGATTCGATTTACTACTTTGGGCTTGATGAGGTATTAACGATAGAATATTCTCGTCCCGAACTTATGGTTGTTAGTGCGGTGCTAAAAAGAGGATGGAATCTTGTTTCTCTTCCTGTCTATACTACAACAAGATTTAATCTTGCCGATATTTATCCTACATCAGTTGGACCGGTTTACTGGTTCGACCCAACAACAAGGAGTTACACATCAACTACAGTTCCTGAGCCTGGTCGAGGTTATTGGCTTTTGGTTTACGCTGATGATACTGTCCGTTATGCTGGAAGCCTTGTTAGTTCTGTTGTGATACCGGTGAAGCGTGGCTGGAATTTGATAGGCGGACCATATTCTCCAACACCGATCCCGTTATCTTCCGTTAGGACTGAGCCTGAGGGTATTCTTATGCCAGGCTCATTCTATAAATACAATCCTTATAGGGAAATGTATGAGATGTCGGAGTCATTTGAGACAGGTGTCGGATACTGGATTCTTGCTATGCGGGATGGGTTTATGTATATCTCAAGGGGCTCGAGAAAGCAATCGTCAAGCACACTACTCGAGCCTTCGTTTGTATATTCGTTAGCCTGTGGAGATAAGGTGTATGAATTAGGGTTCGATAGTCGCTCTAAAGCAGGTATGGATGAGTTTGACATATTTATACCGCCGCAGGCTCCATGTGACGCAGGGACTTACGGGTTTGATATAGAGGGATTCTCGGCTTCACGCGATATTAAGCCTTTTGGTGAAAATGTTTGGGTGCTAAGACTTGCAAATCTCGACGAAATTAGTTGGGATAGTTCGCTTATTCCCGATGAGTATGAGTTTGTTATTGTTGACGGGGAAGATAGAGTGAATATGCGTGAGGAATCAAGATATGTGCCACGCTCTGGCGCGATAAAGATTATCGCCCGACCGTTAGTGCCCAAAACTCTCGGTATTAACGCATATCCAAGCCCATTTAATACAAATTTGAATATTGAGGTTGATATTCCTGTACAATCGAATATAAAGCTTGATATATGGGATATACTTGGGAAGAAAGTTATTTCGCTTGCTGGTGGAAGGTTTGATGCTGGTAGGCTGAGGTTCGTTTGGGATGGTAAAGATGAGCGCATGAGAGATGTATCTTCAGGTATATATTTTGTGAGCGTGGAGCAGGGTTCAAACAAGGTTGTAAAGAAGGTAATTCTTTTGAAGTAGGTAGCTTGTGAAATCGCTTGTGGTTTTATGTAGATTTTGAGATGATAAAGGATATCATCTGCGCAAGGGTGAGGAGATTCCTCACCCTTATAATTTTTTGTTCTCTATTATTTGGGTTTACAGGACAGCATCAGTATGATTACGAGCGGTTTAAAGATGTTCGGGTTCCAGCCGAGAAGCATTTCAAGCGTGGGGTATACAGACCATCAATGCTCACGAAATTTGTTTACGGTTTTTATCCGTATTGGGTTTATTCGTGGGAATATACCGTTCCTCGCTGGGACCTTGTATCACGGGTAGCATATTTTGCGGTTGTTGCGGATAGCCTTGGGAATATAATCGAGCGGCGTGGCTGGCCTGTGGTATCTCTTATAAATGAGGCTCGATTGAATGGCGTTTCTGTCGATCTTGTCTGTGCGTTGTTCGATAACGATGGCAGCAGGATTCATTATTTGCTTAACAACCCCGCTTCTCGAGCGAGACTCGCTCACAACCTTAAAAATCTCCTTCTTGAGGGTGGCGAAGGCATAAACATTGATTTCGAAACACCTCAAGCTGCCGATAGCCTCGCATTGCCATCATTTATCGCCGAACTTCGTGAAACACTTAACACCATAAACCCATCCTATTACATATCAGTAGATATTCCTCCTGTTGACTGGTCCGGCGCATTTAAACTCCCCGCGCTTAGAGAGCATTGCGATTTCATTTTCATTATGGCATACAATTACTATTATAGCGGTTCTTCTCATACCGGTCCTGTCGCACCTTTTGATGATCCGACAGAGAGTTATGATGTTGTCTGGAGTTGCGAGAATTATCTTTCAGAACTTGGCGGTGATGGTCGGAAGATTGTGCTCGGGTTACCGCTTTATGGTTATGAGTGGAACTGCACAGGACCCACAAGGGGTGCAACAACAACATCAACCGGACGAGCCATATTCTATTATGAGGCTGCGGAATCATCGAGGATATATGGTAGATTGTGGGACATAAATGCGTCATCACCATGGTATAGAACGGGAAGCTGGCGTCAGGGTTGGTATGAGGATGCTGTGGCTCTTGATTATTGCTACAACTTCGCTTGGAACCGCTCACTTATGGGTGTCGGATTCTGGGCGCTTGGCTATGAATGGGGTAGAAATGAGTTCTGGAGCGGAATAGAAAACGCATTTACCCCAGGCGCAGGTTTTGCGGATACGGTCGTTATTGATGACGGTGATATTGGATGCTCTCTTTTTGGAAGCTGGGCATATGCTACCGGGAGTGGCGGATGGAATACAGACTATTACTGGACATCAACCACCTATCAAGTTGACTCAGCTGTTTACGCCCCAAATTTACCAAGGTCTGGACTATGGCGGGTTTATATATGGTATAGGTCGGGCACAAATAGGGCAAATGACGCATCGGTTGTGGTGCGCTCACTTGATGGTTCACGAAGATTTGTTATAGACCAGACTGTAAATGGCTCGGTGTGGAATTTACTTGGAGAATTCCATTTTCCCGCTGGAGATGGTGCAAGGGTAGTTGTTAGTGATAGCGGATGTGCGGTGTCAAAGGTTGTCGTTGCTGATGCTTTTATGTTTGTTTATGCAGGGGCTCTTCAGATATCTAACGAAGTTGATAAAACAAGTATTGGAGGTTCAAAACTAAAGATTTTCCCGAACCCAGCGAATGCCAGTTTTAACATAGTTGTTCCTCAATTAGATGGAGGCAAGGCAGAAATAAAGATATTCAATATTGTTGGGGATGTTGTATATCAGAATGTGATCGAGAATTATGGCTCCGATATTCTTGGGATAGACGCTAAATATTTGAATTCAGGAGTGTATTTTGTATCATTAAGAATCGAGGATAGGGTTTTCGTAAATAAGGTAAGCGTTGTGAAATAGAAAAGTTAGAAGGGATGTGCGAAGTTTGAACTCGAACTACTGATTATCAAAAGGTTAGCGAAAAGAGATTAATCCAGGGTCCATATGAATATTGACTTTTCTAATATGAAGGGTTAATATTATTTTTTGTATGTTAGGAAAGTATCTTGAAGCATTTAGCCCATTACGATTGAGGAACTACAGATTATGGTTTATCGGGCAGATGTTTTCGCTTACGGGGAGCTGGATGCAAATTATAGCATTGAATTGGCTTGTATACATATTAACCAACTCCCCGAAATCACTCGGGTTTATGAGCCTTCTGACATTCTTTATATCCATCCCGGTGGCTCTTCTTGGCGGTTCATTAGCCGACCGTTATCCCAAAAGAAACCTCATAATGACAACACAAGCAATTATGATTTTCCCACCTATATTAGTTTCAATCCTTATATGGACAGGCGCAGTGAAGGTATGGGAGGTAATCCTTCTTGCCGTTATATCTGAGGCTGTTCAGGGCTTAACTATGCCCATTATTCAATCCTTCATAATAGAAATCACCGGCAGGGATGAACTTCCTCGCGCAATCCCGCTCAATTCTATGATGTTCAATCTTGCGAGGATGGTTGGTCCTGCCCTTTCTGGGATTATTATCGCAAAATACAATATTGCGCTCGCTTTCTTCTTCAACGGTATCTCTTTTATATTCGTCGTTGTTGCCCTTATGCTTATGAAAGTAAATTCCACAAACCACACTGCTCCTCCTATTATCGCTCATTTGAGAGACGCTTTCGGTTATGCTTTAAAGAATAAGACTATTCTCATTATACTTTCTCTACTTTTTGTTTCCTCTACTTTTGCGCTCTCAACAACCACGATTATCCCGGTTTTTGCAAAGGATATTTTCAATAGCGGTCCAAAAGGTTACGGATTCTTTATGTCCCTTTTGAGCCTTGGAGCAATATTGGGCGGGATATTAACGGCTTTTTTATCAAATAAGGTTAAAAGAAATATGTTGCTAATTTTAGGCGGAGTTGCGTATCCTCTTATGCTTTTTTTGTTCTCATTTATGAAATCATATCATATGGCGTTGTTTTTATTTGCGCTTTCGGGATTGTTTTATGTTTCGCAGTTCAGCACCATGAACACAATTATCCAGCTTGAAACTCCGGACGAACGAAGGGGCAGAGTGATGAGCCTTTATACAACGATTTTTAACTCATCAATGCGTATCGGCGGATTCGTCGCTGGTTATCTTGCAAGTTATACTGGGGCTCCTATGGCTTTACGGTTAATGGCTCTTATACCGATTATATATATTGTTTTTGTTGCAACCAAAATCTCAGATAATACTTGTGATAAGGTTCGCTAACTGGAAAAATAGGGTTGAGATTGTCCAGCCTAAGCTCAGGGTATAAATAACCGCGATAAAAGCCCATTTCCAGTTTGTTTCGGATTTTATTGTAATGAGAGTTGCAATACAGGGCATATAAAGAAGGGTCATAATCATAAATGAATATGCCGAAATGGGGGTGAAATGATTATTTAAAGCGACCTCTAAAGGTGTTCCACCTGAGGCAAAGATGGCTGATAATACGCCAACAACAAGTTCCTTTGCATAGAAGCCAAGTATAAGAGCTGCGCTTGGCTGCCAGGTCCCAAATCCAGATTTACTGAATATTGGAGCAATTGTTCCGCCTATTTTGCCAAGAAAACTTGATTGTGAAGCATATTCAACGCCTGGCGGCAATGAGGCTAACGCCCAAGCTACAACAACCCCCAGGAAAATTATACTCCCAGCCCGCTTCAGAAATAATGCTGTCCTATACCAACTATAGGATAAAACAAATCCAGGCTGCGGTAATTTGTACACGGGAAGCTCCATTATAAGTGGTTCAGTTTCCTTTGTAAAAAATATCCTCTTGAATATTGATGCCATAATGACAGCGAGGACTGCTCCAAGAATATAAAGGGATAGAATCACGGCTGCTTTATGTTTTGGGAAAAATATCGATGAAAATAGGGTATATATAGGAAGCCTGGCAGAACAGGACATAAGGGGGATTATTAGTATGGTTAATATTCTATCCTTTGCAGAGCCAAGAACCCTGCAGCCCATTATCGCTGGAACATTGCACCCGAACCCCATAACCATCGGAATTATCGACTTGCTGTGCAGCCCTATTCTGTGCATAAATGAATCAGCAACAAACGCTATTCGAGCCATATAACCTGAATCCTCGAGAACCGTTATAAGCAAAAAAAGGGAAAAAATATTGGGGACAAACTTAATAACTGTCCCAACACCATTCAGCAAAGCATCATTTATTAAGGAAATTATTATACCACTCCCACCAAGATATTCAACAAAATTGGTTAAAATTACGCCAAGCTTCTCAAATACCAATTCAATAACCTTTATCAGAGGGTCAGATGTGATGAATACGAATTCGAACCCGAGGAACATGGTCAAAAGAAGAAGTGGAAGACCGATAAATTTGTTGGTTACTATCTTATCAATTTTGTCCGTAAGTTCGATTTTCCTTTGGAAATCTATGGTTTTTTTCTTGCATTCGCGGACAAGCCCGTTTGTGAAGGCATATCTTCTCTCAATAATGAGGCTTGCGATATCACTCTTGTATCTTCTCTCGAGCCTCTTTCTTTTGTTCTCAATCGTCACATTCAACTCAGGGTAATTCGAAAGCATCATTATGAAATCCGAACTACCCTCAAGCATCTTTATAGCAAGCCACCTCGAGTTGAAATTTTCGTCAATCTTTTTGTTAGAAATGAGGTTTTCTATCTCATTGAGCTCATATTCAAGTTCATCACCGTAAAACACCTTAAAACTCGATCTTCGCTGTTTTCCAGCATTTTCAACGATGGCTTTTTTCAATCTATCGAGCCCAATATTCTTGAAACCAACGGTTTCAACTATTTCAACCCCAAGCAATTGAGAGAGTTTCATTGTATCAAGGGTTATACCTCTTGCAGAAAGGATGTCGACCATATTGAGGTCTATAATGATATTTCGCCCGAGCTCAAGCGCTTCGATTGCAAGGTTGATGCTCGTTTCAAGTGATGAAGCATTAACAAGCACAACAAGAAGGTCATAGTTTCCGTGGATGATGAATTCGCTTGCTATCCTTTCATCAATTGAGAAAGGCGTTAAAGAATATGTTCCGGGAAGATCAATCAAATTTACAATTATGCTATCTATTTCAAAAAACCCCTCCTTTTTCTCAACCGTAACCCC